>JAZOAX010000249.1:0-10027 GCA_045595685.1 Acutalibacteraceae bacterium | reverse complement strand
TTAATGAAAAAATGAACAATGAATATTGAATAATGAATAATACAAAAAAGGTGAAACCACACTCTTTGAGTGCAATTTCACCTTTTTGGTGCGAGTGTTCATAAGGGATTTAAAATTAATCTTCTCTTTGTTCGGCAAGATATATGCCCCAATCTGCAAACATTTCCGGTATATCAAAAACATCTTTACCGTTAGTTTCGATTCTTTCTGTTTCTCCGGGAGTGTCATGAGAAAAAGTATCCCAAGCGGTTACAAGATTATTAACACGCTTCAATTCATTCTTTTCTAAAAGTACATTATAACTATCTAGATTTTGCGAATAAATAGTGATAACATTATATTTGCCAACCATTATTTCATCATGTGAAATATGACAACCAAAACCAAAAGAAGACAATCCGTCATTTATAAGAAGCTCGCCAATCTGCTCCACAATAACAAGTGCTTGTTCTTGTGTACAACCATCAATATAGTAAACATCTTTATGTAAGCCTTCAACCCAGCGAGGCTCTACTATGTTTTCATCCTCTAATTTTGAAGGAATTTCTAAGATGAAAAACAGGGGTTCTGTATGCATTCTTATAAAATCTAACAACAAATTTTCTATTTTATCAGCATCTATATTTGCAATTATACAGTTGTCGTTAACTTCATATTCTTCGTGAATTTTTTCAGGAAATGGAACCGTACAGCCTTTTCTGAATTTAAGCATAGTATCACCTCTTGCAATATATTATACTCGCAAAATCAATGAAAATCAAGTTATGAGAACAATTAGAAATCCCTCACCTCGCTTCATCTCGCACTGCGAGCGCTTCGGTGACGATGCCCCGGGTTACACCCGTCGGTTGCAGGTACAATCTTGCTTTCATAACAAAAGAAAATTCTCCGACACCCAAAAGGGTATCGGAGAATTATTTCTGGTTGCGGAGACAGGATTTGAACCTGCAACCTCCGGGTTATGAGCCCGACGAGCTACCGGGTTGCTCCACTCCGCGATATATCACTTTCTCAAGTGCCTTGTTATTATATACTATTCACTTAAGAAAGTCAATATGTTTTTCAAAAAAACTTTATTTTTTTATTGATTGTTTGCTTTTGTTGTTGATGCCGTAGTTTTCGGCTTGGTTGTTGTGGGTTTTGTAGTGGTTGGTTTAGTAGTTGTTGGTTTGGTAGTTGTTGGTTTGGTTGTAGTCGGTTTTGTTGTGCTCGGTTTAGTGCTGTCAGGCTTTGATGAAGATGGTTTCTTTGTGGTTGTTTCTTCTTTTGTTGTAGCCTCAGTTGTTGTTTCGGGCACTTTGTCCCACACGCCAAGTTCAATTAATGTGCCTTTATCCACCGACTGACCGGGTTCAATGCTCATTGAATAAACTTCGTCGGGAGTCTTGTTTTCTGTATTTTCAAGCAGTTTCTTTGTTGCTTTGAGTTTAGCATCTTCAATAATCTTCTTTGCTTCATCGTATGTCTTACCTTTGACATCGGGAACAACAATCTGCTCAATACCGGTGCTCACAACAAGAACAATTTCTGTTCCGACAGGAACACTTTCACCTGCAGTGGCATTCTGGCTGATAATACCGCCTTTTTCAACGGTGTCACTTGCCTGTTCTTTGAACTTGAACACAAAATTTCTCTGAAATGAATCGTTTGAAATAATGTAATCATAGGTAAGTTTTGTGAAGTCAGCAACAGTTGCGTATGATGTTTCGCTGACCGTCGGAACAATCTCCTCTGTTGTTGCAATAACATCGTCAGGCTCGTCTTTATGGTTGTCCTGATTCATCGGAAGGAAAGACATTGAAGAAAAAGCATCGTTAAGCACGGGAATACTTACGTGTTTATATAATACTGTTGTGTAAAGAGCGCAGAAGATAACTGAAATCAGAAGTACTGCGGCAACAAAAGCGGCAATACCAAGTGCGAAAACGGGAGGCTCACTGCCTTTTTGGCTTTGCTTGGAGGGTGCTATTTTTGCGGGAGATTTTCTTGCCTGAGTATTGCTCTGTGCAGGCCTTTTCTGTTGGCTGTTTGTTTTTCTTGGCGCTGTGTTATTTGTTCTTGCCATAACTTTGTTTTTACTTTCTGTAGTTTTAATATTGTCTGAAGGTGCAGATTTTAAACATCTTATAAGTTCTTCAGCACTTGAAATTCTGTTTTGCGGATAAACTGCAAGGCCGCGGTAAATTGCCTCAAGCACATTTTTCGGAATAGTCTGTGCAACTGCTGACGGTACTGTCATATTGTCATTGGTTGTTCTTCTGGTTGCTGAGGGAAGAACGGTGCCTGTAATTGCATAATACATAACCGCAGTAATTGAGTATATATCCGACTCCGGCTTTGCAGGGGAGAGTTCATATATTTCAAGGGGTGAAAAGCCGTTAACGGGCTTTGATGCGAGTTCTCTGATATCAGAACGGCACTGAGGGATTGAAAATCCGGTGAGGACAAGTCTGCCGTCTGTGCCTACCTGAATTGTTGAAGGGGTGATACCGCCGTGAACAATTCCCGCACTGTGAAGCATCTTAAGGGCGTTGAGAACGGGAATAAAAGTTGCAACCGCCTTACTGTAAGTGAGAGGCTTTCTTGTTTTTTCAAAATAGTTTTTCAAAGGCATACACTCTCTGTATTCACAGATACTGTAAGATGTGTTGTTGTCATCAACAATGTCAAGCACGGCGGGGATGCATCTGATTTCATCAAACATTCTGATTCCGCGCCATAAACCAAGAAAACTCTGACGGCAACTGTTATAAAGTTCATCGTATCCGTTAAGTGCAGTTACAGAACTTATACCGTTGGCACGGTGAGAAATTTTGTTCGGATAATATTCGCATATAGTAACAATATTGCCGTTTTGCGTGTCAAGACCGATATATGTTATTGAATCGTTTGCCATGGATAGAGTCTTGCCAACAAGGTATCTGCCGCCGATTTTGCTGCCCTGGCTGAGATAAGGGGATTTCTGTGGAGTATCAACTGCATAATTGCAGTTAGGACATATAGCAGCACCTTCATCAATCAAGGCCATACAGCCCATACAATATCTTTTGTTTCCGGACATTGAAATTCCTCCGTATCAATAGAAAAATATATGCATTTATTTTACAAAAAAACATAAAAAAAGTCAAGCAAAGACAAGTCTTTACTCAACTTTTAAAAGAAAGGAAGAAAACAATTATGCTGCCATACATCTGCCTTTGTTTCTGCCGGCATTACTGTTGTTTTTTATTGCGTTGGGGTTGTGAGTCACTTTGCTCACTTCAGATCTTCTTTTAACGGATTTTTTAGTTGCGTTTTTTGCTCTGATTCTTTTTTCTGCTGCAACGAACTTATCTTCAAAAATAAAACCGATAAGAGAGATGCTGAAGCATATAAGGAAAAAGATTGTAAAAGATTCAAAACTTGTAAACATATTAATTACCTCCAAATCGAACATTCGTTCTTTGCTATGATTTAATTATAGCACCTTTTTTTGAAAAGTCAATACAAATGTTCGATAAATTTTAGTTTTGAGTCCACAAAAACGGACAGACACCAATTTTTATCGATTTTTTTGTTTTAATGTCAAATAATTTGGTGAAATTTTGTTGAATTTGTCATTCATCGTAAAATAAAAAATAAATGACAATGCATTTAAGATGTGTTATAATGCACTTGTAAAACTATATTACTCAGGAGGAGATTATATGTCATTTGTAAAAAAAGAATTCACTTTTCCGTCAGTTTCGGGCCTTGCCGATATTCACGCAGCATCTTATAAGCCTGAAAACTGCGAAATCAAAGCCGTTATTCAGGTCGCTCACGGTATGGCTGAGCATCTTGAACGCTATGAAAAATTTGCAGCATACCTTTGTGATAACTCCATCGCACTTTACATCAGTGACCACCTCGGCCACGGTCAGAGTATAAAAAATGAAAATGAACTCGGTTATTTCGGAAAAGAGGACGGCTGGAAAAATTTTGTTGAAGACTGCCACTCACTGACTCTTATTGCAAAGAAAGAAAATCCTCAGGTACCTTTCTTTTTCTTCGGCCACTCAATGGGTTCATTTGTTGCACGTGCTTATTCAATCAAGTATGCTGAGGAAATCAACGGAGCAGTATACTGCGGCACTGCAGGTCCCAACCCTGCCGCATCAGCAGGTATTCTTGTAACTAAACTCATCTCGAAATTCAAAGGTGACCATTACAGAAGTAAATTCATAGATAAACTCGGCTTCGGTACATATAACAGTAAGTTTGAAGGCAGAACGGCTTTCGACTGGCTCTCAAGAGACAATGACGAAGTTGATAAGTATATTGCCGACGACCTTTGCGGTTATCTTTTCACAACATACGGTTATAAAGATCTTTTCTCACTTCTTTCATATGTATCATCAAAAGAATGGTTCAGCGGACTTTCCAAGGAACTTCCCGTTCTTATGATTGCAGGTGCGATGGATCCTGTTGGTGATTACGGCAAGGGCGTTGAAAAAGTTGAAAGTCTTCTTAAAGCAGAAGGCAAGAAGAACATTAAAACCATTCTTTACCCCGAGGCAAGACATGAAATTCTTAATGAAAGCGCTTGCTTTGAAATCGTATGCAAAGATATTATCAACTGGATTGATGAAAACAAATAACAAACAAATGATTTATAAAACTGTCTGTAAGGAGGTGAAACTGTGTCTGTAAGTATCGGTGATAAAGTGTATATAATTGAAAATTCAAATTTCAAAAAGGAAATATACACTAAAAAGGGCAGAATTTCTTCTTCAAAAATCACTAATAAACTCAGCGGAAGTTATCTTGACGGGCTTGATAAATGTGAAGAGTTTATCTTATCTTTTAAGTGCGGACTTTTCAAACAATATGTAAAATCCTCAGAACTGAAAATCAAAAAGGCTGAATGTTCCGATTCGGGCGAAAAGGAAAAACTGACTGTCACTTTTAAAAAGATAAAAATCAGAAGCAGTGATGTTGTTATAAAAGCAGTTTATGAGTGCACCGACGGTGATATATACTTCAGAAAACACATCGAGTTTCAAATTTTAAAAGAGGGAAAAAAGCCTGTAATTCTCGATTATGTTGAATTAGGAGATATCGGTTTTTCTTCAACACTTAAATCGTGGTGTCTTCCAAAGCAAAATAAATCACATATTTCAGGTTTTGCGCTGAGTCTCGGTCAGCCTGTTTTTGTTGATTCATTCTTTTTCGGATCTGAATTTCCCGCGAGTCTTAACACAGTAAAGAATAACACTGTTTCCGTTCGTCTTTTCAGCGGTAAAAAATTATCGTCACTTTGTGAAAACGGAGTATACTCAACATGTAACTTCGTCTGCGGTGTCAGCGAAAGTGATAATTTCACAACTGTTCAGAAAGCATTTTTCTCTTATATAAAAGATATTTCAAAGCCGAATAAGTTGCGTATACAGTATAATTCCTGGTTTGACAATATGCTGAATATAACAGAGGAGAATGTCACTTCGTCTTTTCTTGAAGTTGATAAGGGTCTCACAAAATACGGTGTCAGACCAATTGATTCCTTTGTTGCGGATGACGGTTGGAATGATTATTCCAAGGGATTCTGGACATTCAATGAAAAATTTCCTCATCGCCTCACACCTTTTATGTGTCTTAGTGAAAATCTCGGCTCGCAGTTCGGTGTCTGGGTTGGTCCCAGAGGCGGATACACAACCGATACCGTTAAATTTGCCCGTCAGATTGAAAAAGAAGGCAACGGATATGTAAACAAACAGTCCTGCGATATCTGCGTTGCAAGTGAAAAGTATTCTAAAAAAACAGGGGATATGATGCTGGAGTTTATCGACAGTTTCAATCTTAACTATTTCAAACTTGACGGATTTGCTCAGCATCCTTGCAAAAACAAGAAACACGACCATATGGTCGGCGGTTACAAGGATATGTATTTTTACACTGATGTGTGGAATAAATGGCTCAGTATTTTTGAAAAGATGTATGAAAAAGGCGGTGACGGATTCTGGATAAACCTTACCTGTTATGCTCCGCCGAGTCCTTGGTTTTTGCAGTGGGTCAACAGTGTCTGGATGCAAATCAGCAACGATGTTGATTTCATCGGAAGAAAGAAAGTTGTCAGCGACAAAGACAGAATGCTTTCTTACCGTGACGAGTGTTATTTTGATTTTTATAATACCCGTCAGTTCCGGTTTCCGCAGAGTTGCCTTTATAATCATGACCCCATATACGGCAACGAGGCAAAGGTATCTCTTACTGATGACGAGTTCAGAGAATATCTTTTTACAATGGCAACAAGAGGTACATCTTTCTGGGAACTTTATTACAGTCACAGTATGATGAACGAAGCGAAGTGGCGTATTACAAAAAGTGTTCTCACTTTCCTTGAAGACAATATGGATGTTCTTTCAAATTCCGTAATTTTCGGAACCAGACCGTCACTTTCAGGTGTGTACGGCTACAGTTGCTTTAAAGAAAATGAAGGCATAGTATCCCTTCGAAACAGTTCAGATACTGAAAAAGAATATCACCTGATTTTGGATGAAAATATAGGTGTATCAAAGTCTTTCAGTAATTGTTCGCTTACTGTAATTCTGCCTTATACTTTAAATCAATCTCAGGATATTTTCGGCTACGCAGATTCAGTTTCTGTAAGTCTTAAACCTTATGAAACAAAAATACTGCATTTTGGCAAAGAGAAGAAAAAACTTTTTGCCGAATATATAAAGGCAAAAAGCAAAAACGAACTTGAAGTAACATTCAATCAGTTTGTGAATATCACCGAAGTTGACTGTGCAGATAATGAAATTATCAAAGCAGAACTCAAAGAAGATTATATGACTGCTGTTTTCACTTTCAGAAATGATTTTTCTTCCGAAAACACTTTAACTTTGTCTTCGGTGAAAGATATAATGGGCAACACATCCGATATAACCGCTGAGTTTGATTATTGCGAAAACAATGTGGTTATTTACGGACTCAGAGGAAATACAGACTTTTCCGTTAAAGCGACTCTTGAGGATGAAAATCCCTGCGTACTTATGAAACAGGGCGGAGAAATTATTCTTGAAATTCTCAATAACGGTTATGTAAGATTCAGAGTAGGTCTCAGTGAACTTATAAGCAGAAAAACCGTTAAAGATGTTGTGCAGATAACTGCCGTCAGAGAAAGAAACGGTGTTCTGAAACTCTATTTAAACGGAGTTCTTGACAGTGGAATTAAATCTGAAAACGTAAATTTCGCATCAGAAAATGCATATTGTTACGATAGCGGAAAAGTTAAAATTTATAATAAAGCACTTTCTTTCGATGAAGTGTAGACTAAAGAGCGGCAACAGTGTTTGCCGCTCTGATACTATATATATATCTTTCTGTGGCTCTTGATTTTATCAAGCGCACCTTTTTCGAGCCTTGAAACCTGAGCCTGAGAAATACCGATTTCAGTTGCAACTTCCGTTTGTGTCATACCGTTCATAAACCTTAAAGACAGGATTTTCTTTTCTCTTTCCGGTAATTCATTAATTGCTTTTTTTATAAGAATCTCATCTATCCAGTTCACATCACTGTGACTGTCGCCGATCTGGTCCATAACATAGATAGTATCGCCGGCATCGTAATAAACAGGTTCATAAATTGAAATCGGCTCAACAATTGCTTCAAGGGCAAGCACAACGTTTTCTCTCTTAACGCCCATTTCTTCTGCAATCTGTTCTACGGTTGGCTCTTTTTGCGTTTCAGCCATAATCCGTTCTTTAATCTGCATTGCGTGGTAGGCTGTATCACGGATAGAACGGCTTACTCTTATGGGATTGTAATCCCTGAGGTATCGCCTTATTTCGCCGATAATCATAGGAACGGCATAGGTTGAAAAACGCACATTCTGAGTAATATCAAAATTGTCGATTGATTTAATAAGACCTATGCAGCCGACCTGAAAAAGATCGTCGGAATTTTCTCCCCGTGATGAAAATCTCTGAATGACACTCAGAACAAGTCGCAGGTTTCCGTTTATCAGTTGTTCACGGGCTTCTTTGTCACCTGCGTGGCTTCTTTTAAGAAGTTCGTTTTTTTCACTTTCTTTAAGAAGTTTCAATTTGGAAGTGTCAATTCCACAGATTTCAACCTTGTTATAATACAAACAAATTACCTCCGCACGAATAAAAAATCCTGTCGAGATAAGTATTGCCCGTATTATTAATATTTAATAATTGAAATATCTGCTAATTTATGTTATTATTGGAATAACCTATTAAAATCCTGCAAACTAAAGGGAGGAAGTCAAAATGAAATATCATATCAAGAAACTTTATATCAATGATTTTGCCATTTTCGAATCTGACAAACTTTCAGGCAGAAGTTATTTTATTCCTTATAAATCCAAAAAGGATTTTAAGGGCAGAACTGCCGTAGATGAAAGATACGGAAGTTCATGTGTAACAGTGCTTTCGGGTGAATGGAAATTCAAATATTATGAAAAAATATCAAGACTTCCCGCAAAGTTTGACAGTGATACTGCGTCTATGGATACGGTTAAAGTGCCGTCCACCTGGCAAAGAACCGGCTACGAGTCGCCATACTATCTTAACACAAGATATCAGTTTCCCATGACGCTTCCCGATGTGCCTTCGGAAATGTCCTGCGGTGTCTATGTAAAGAAGTTCAGCATCTCATCTTCCTGTGTTAATCCCATCATCACATTCCTCGGTGTCTGTTCCAGCCTATCTCTTTATGTAAACGGCAAATTTGTGGGCTACAGTGAAGGCAGCCATAACAGTGCCGAATTTGCCTTGAAAGAATATGTTCACGAAGGTGAAAACGAACTTATGGCTATCGTTTCAAAGTGGTGTAACGGTACCTATCTTGAATGTCAGGATATGTTCAGAGAGAACGGTATTTTCCGTGATGTATATATAACAGAAAATCCTGAGCAGTACATATTTGATTTTTCTGTTAAAACTAAAAAGGTACAGTCCGGATATAATCTTTCTGCTAATGTAAAAGTTGAGGGCACAGATTTTGAAAATAAAAAACTCAAAGCCGAATTATTATATAAAGGCAATATAGTATGTGAGGCAGAAAAAGACCTCTCCAAAGATGTTGCTTTTGATTTCGGCACACTCGATGTTGTTGAATGGAACGCTGAAAAGCCTGAACTTTACGAACTCTACCTTACGGTATGCGACGGTGAAAACGATATTCAGTGTGTAAGAGAAACTGTAGGTTTCAGAACCGTTGAAATAAAAGGCGAACATTTCCTTTTCAACGGCAAACTAATTAAATTCAAAGGTGTTAACCATCACGATACACATCAGTCAACAGGTTATGTGATGACAGGGGATGACTTACTTAAAGATATTCTTCTTATGAAGCAGTTTAATGTCAACTGTGTCAGAACATCACATTATCCTCCTGACCCAATGTTTATCAGAATGTGCGATGAATACGGTCTTTATGTTGTTGATGAAGCAGATATTGAAACTCACGGTACACAGTTTGATGAAAAACTTATGCCGACACTGAAGTTCAATATCATCAGTAACGATAAAAATTGGCTCCCGAGATTTATGGACAGAGTCACAAGGCTTTACGAAAGAGATAAAAACCATCCTTCAATCACAATGTGGAGTCTTGGCAATGAATCAGGCGGTTGGAAAAATCAGGATAAATGCTATGCATGGCTTAAAACAGTGTCTGATATTCCCGTACACTATGAAGCGGTAATCAGAACACCGAGAACTGCCTACGATGTTATTTCAGAAATGTATCAGCACAGTGATATCGTTGAAAAAATCGGTCAGCATAAGTTTCTCGGCAGATATAAGGGCAAACCTTATTTTCTTTGCGAATACTGTCACGCAATGGGCGTAGGACCCGGTTCTCTTGAAGAATACTGGGAGTCCATCTACGCTCACGACAATCTCACAGGCGGCTGTATCTGGGAGTGGGCAGACCACAGTGTATATGATCCCAATGCAAAATATAAATACACCTATGGTGGTGACCACGGCGAAAAGTATCATGATGGCAATTTCTGTGTTGACGGTCTTTTCTATCC
>JAZOAX010000248.1:0-8416 GCA_045595685.1 Acutalibacteraceae bacterium | reverse complement strand
ACCAAATAAGGTTTAATGGGGCATATTTTCACCCCGACTGCGTTCAAAAGCCTCGAAAGGCGCCAGCCTTTCTGCGTTTTTCGCCTTGTCAGAATAAAAATCTTCTCCCATTAAACTTCTAAGAACCTTAAATGCCCGAGTTATAGTGCATTTGGGGGTTTCTTCGACGAAGCCATACTCGCGTATTGCGAGGAGAAAAATCTTCAAAGGTGCTGTAAATCGGTCATTTAAGGCTTATTGGGTTCGATTGCTGTCACCTTAAAGTTATGTTTTGTTGAAAATGTATCAAATCTTGTTGAAATAAAGAGGAAATAGTGTTATAATGCAACATAATGGGAAAACTGTAAAAGGTTATCCTAAAATACTCAGCGGATGTGATACTTTTATGAAAAACTCAAAAAAATTCTTCAAAACTGCAGTTCTCCTGCTCCTTTGTCTTTCAATGGTGCTTTCTTTTGCCGCTTGCGGAAGTCAGGAAGAGGAAACCACAGAGCCTGAAACCACAACAGAGGTTACAACAACAATGCCTCCCGAACCTGAAATTATTGTAAACCGTCTCACAGGTCTTGATGATTTGTCGGAAGAAGCCATAGGCAAAAGACCTGTTGCAGTTATGATAAACAATCTTAAAGGTGCTCTTCCTCAATACGGCGTAAGCAAGGCAGACCTTATGTTTGAAATGCTTGTTGAGGGCGGAATCACAAGAATGATGGCGGTTTATGCCGACTATACCAAAATTCCCGAAGTGTGCTCCGTAAGATCCTGCCGTTATTATTTCCCCATTTTTGCTCACGGACTTGATGCAGTTTATTTCTGCTTCGGCAGCAATGAAACCATAGCCACTCCCACTCTCAAAAGAATAGGTATTGACTATATCGACGGTAATCAGATTATCGACAAAACTGTTTTTGACCGTGACCCTGAAAGACTCGGCAGATACAGCAGAGAACACACTGCATATCTCAAGGGCACAAATATGCCCGAGATTCTCAAAAAATACGATATCAGAAGTGACTACCTTGAAAAGAAAGACACTCCTATTTTCAAATTCCGTGAAGACGGAAAAATCACAAAGGGCAACACAGCCTGCGACACAGTCAAACTTCAGTTCTCCAATTCTTATTACAGCACTTTCACCTATGATAAAGAAAGCAAAACCTATAAAAAGCAGCACTCAGGCAATGCTCATATGGACCAGAGAAGCGGTGAACAACTCAGTTATACAAATGTGTTTGTTCTTGAAACAAGCGTAAAGAGTTATAAAGGCACTATCCTTATGGAAATTGACTGGACCGGCGGTACAGGATATTACATCTCTAACGGTAAGAGTCAGAAAATAACCTGGGAAAAGAAGAGTGAAGGCGCAAACATCAAGGTTTATAACGAAAACGGCAAACAGCTCAAGGTTAACCCCGGTAAGAGTTATTTCGGCGTCATCAGCCCCGGTAAAACAACAATCACAGCGGCTCAGGCACAATAAAAAGCAGAATTACGGTCGCGGTTGAAGCGTTCTGTTGTTTTTCATTCTGCATTCAAAAGCAGGTTATGTTCTGAGATGCAGAAAAAATATAATCAAAATTTTAATTGAGGCGGTGAAACCATGGTTTTATCTCAACTTAATGACGGTATGTATTTATCAGAAATTAATCTTGCAGGTACCCATGACAGTTGCACTGCCTTTGTTTCTATGGAAAATATGTCCAAGTGTCAGAGCCTTACCGTAGAAGAACAACTTTCTCTCGGTATCCGTCTGTTTGACATCCGACTGCATAGAAAAAAAGACAGATTTTATCTTGTTCATGCTCTTGCAGATTGCTTCACCGATGAAAGCAAAAGGCAGAAACTATCTTTTGAAACCGTACTTGAAACATTTGTTTCTTTTCTTTCTGAAAATCCCGAAGAAACTCTTGTTGTCAGCATAAAGCAGGACAGAGGGATAATGTCCCGTTCATTTTTTCCTGCTTTCTATGATAAATATATAAAAGGTAACGAAAAACATTGGTACCTTAAGAACGAAAATTCTGTTCTTGCAGATGTGAGAGGAAAACTCGTTCTGATGCGTCGGTGCAAGGTGCACAGGAATTTTAAAAAGACAGTTGATGCGGGACTTGACTTTTCCCACTGGAAAGACCAGAGCGGAAAACGAAAAAAAGGAACTGAAGAACTTGTGTTGTCCGTTGATTCTTCTGCAGTGGAGCCTTATGTGGTTTCTGCCGAAATTCAGGACAGATACTCACTTGACTGCGAGAACAAATGGCACAGTTGTGCAAAGCCTTTTCTTGAAAGATGTCAAACGGCTGAAGATAAATTCTGTCTTCATTTTATTTCCACAAGTTACCGTAAAAAAGGTGAAACTTTAGCGGAAACGGCTGCGGAAATGAACGGATATTTCAGACAGTACGGACTTACAAAAGGCAAAGGTTGGTTTTTTCTTGATTTCCCCGACAGAGAGATTGTTGAAAAAATCAATAGTTCAAATCAAATGTGAAAGGACACCGATATAATGAATAAAAAGGAAAAACGTTTTATAGTTACGGAAAAAGAAGGAAATGCGCTTACAAATGGTATTCAGATAATAGTTGATAAAAAAACCGGAGTAAATTATATGTGGGTTACTCAAGGTAATGCAGGCGGTCTTACTCCGCTTCTTGACAGAGACGGCAAACCCGTTATTACTGCCGTGACGGATTTTGAACAGGAGAAATAAAAAATGAAATTAGCAGTTTTAGGCGGTGGCGGAGTACGCTCACCATTTCTTGCAAAGTCAATAGCCTTAGGCGCAAAAGAGACGGGCATCACCGAAACGGTGTTTATGGATATTGACGAAGAAAAACTTTACATATACGGAAAAATTGCAAAAGTAATTGCAAACAAAATTAATCCCGACCTTGTTTTTTCACTCACAAGCGATGCTGAAGAAGCACTGAAAGATGCCGATTTTATTATAACTACAATCCGTGCAGAAGGTGACAGCGGCAGAGTTTTTGACGAAAGAACTGCCCTTAATGAAGGTGTTCTCGGGCAGGAAACAACGGGAGCAGGCGGCTTTGCAATGAGCCTACGCAGTATCCATACCCTTATTGATTACTGCGAAACTGCAAAAAGACTTTCAAAACCCGACGCCCCCATATTCAATTTCACCAACCCCAGCGGACTTGTAACTCAGGCGCTTCGCACAATGGGATACAGCAATGTTTACGGTGTTTGTGATGCTCCCTCGGGATTTCTCCGTCAGGTGAGAGATATGATGGGTGACAGAGAAATCACAATGGAATGTTTTGGTCTTAATCATCTCTCATGGTTTATGAATTTCAGAAGCGGAGAAGAGGATATAACCGAAAAAGTACTTTCCCATCCGAAATTTTACACCGATACGGAAATGAGACTGTTCGATAAAGAAATTCTTACTCTTTCCGATAATTTAATCCCGAACGAATACCTTTATTTCTTCCATTACCGTGACAGAGCGGTTTCCTCTGTTCTTGCAAGTTCAAAAACAAGGGGGGAGACCATTCTCGAAATTAATGAGCATATGCTCGAAGAAATGAAAACTATAGATATTGATAATGATTTTGACAAGGCTTTTTACTGTTTTATGAGCCATTATGCAATGCGTGAAAACAGTTATTTTTCCATTGAAAGCGGCAAGGTCAGAACGGAAAAATTCTGCGTTCCCACCGTGGAAGAATATATCGCACAGCCTGAAAACGGCAGTTATGCTGCAGTGGCTCTCGATTATATAAAAGCCAAAAACACAGGCAAAAAGGTGCAGATGGTGCTTTCAATACCTAACGAAGGCGCACTGAGTTTCCTGAGTGAAAATGATGTGTGCGAAATCACCTGTACCGTGGATAAAGACGGCGTACATCCTCACAAAATCAGCAATGTGCCTGAAATGCAGAAAAACCTTATCTGTGCCGTAAAACATTATGAAAACCTCACAGTTGAAGCAATAATGGAAAAAAGCAGAAAAAAGGCCGTAAAAGCACTGACAGTGCATCCTCTTGTTGCATCATATCCCATTGCGGAAAAACTTGTGGATGCATACAGTGAAAGGTACGAAAAATATATTGGCAAGTGGGCAGACTGATAATGAATTTACTTATTGAAAAAGAACTTATATTGAGGGAATCAGATTCAAAAACAAGCATTGCAGTTCCTTTTTCCGTTCCTGAAAAAGCAGAAAAACTTTTTATAACATATTCTTATTCACCTAAACTTCTTGAATCTGAAGAAAAGGCAAAAAGGCTTATTGAAGAAAATATTCTCCGCGATGCCCCTGAGGATGTGGAGGCATATACAGATTACGGCAAATTTATGCCCCTTAAAAATCTTGTAACTCTGTCACTGGATTCTCCGTTGGGATATATAGGTGCCGCACACCGTCAGGACAGTGAGCAAAAGCATGAAATTGGTGTGAATTTTGCATCTCCGGGATTTGTCAGAAGCAGAATTGTTGAGGGCGAATGGTCTCTCAGTCTTGATGTTCACGCTATTGTTACAGACAAGGTTGTGTGCAAACTTAAAATTGAAGTGGAGGAGGAAGCATAATGAAATGGTATCCTTGTGAACTTCATTGTCACACACTTCATTCTGATGGCGGTTTTTCTGTGAAAGAACTGCTCGAAACGGCAAAAGAAAGAGAACTCAGCGGCATTTGCCTTACGGACCACAATACTTTTTCAGGCTGGCAGGAAACAGAAAATTCCCTCGAGCCCGTTGTTCTCAGAGGTATAGAGTATACCACCTATCACGGACATATGCTTTGTCTAGGAACAGATAAATTTGCCGATTGGCGCCGTTTTGATAACATAGACGAGCCTATAGAGTTTCTCAGAAAAAACGGTGGCTGCGTGGGAATTGCCCACCACTTTCAGTTGGGTACGCCTATCTGTACGGGCGGACGCTGGGATTACAAAGTGACAAAATGGGAAAATGTGAATTATATGGAGATTTTTTCCGAGGGTGCACCTTATCTCAATGCTGCCAACAACAGAGCAAGAAAACTCTGGCACAGACTTCTGAATGAGGGCTACAGAATCACTCCCACAATGGGCAGGGACTGGCACAGAAAAAGGGCAAACACCTTTATTTCAGCCTGTACTTATCTTCTTTGCGGTGATGAAATTTCTGATAAAGAGATGAAAACCGCAATAGAAAACGGCAGAACCGTTCTTTCTGCAGGGCCTTTTTTCTGCTTTGAAACGGAAAACGGAAAAACATCGGGTGATACTGTAGAAAGCGGAGAACACACCTTCACTTTTACTCTTGATTTTTCAAGGCACGAAAGAATTGACAGTGAAAGAAAAATCCTTCCTGAAAAAATACTTATTGTTTCACCTGACGGTGAAGAAGAATATCCCGTGTCCGGTGAAATAACACTTAAACTAAAAGATAACAGCTGGTATTCGGCTGAACTCTGGGGCAGCACAGACGAAAAGAAGAATATGCTTCTTGCACTTGCTGCACCGATATATACAAAATGACAGGAGAAAATTTTATGGCAGAAGAAAGAAAAGAAAAACGGTATGTCGGTGTCAAGGAAACGCTGACTTACGGTATCGCAAACGGCGGACAGTGCATAGGTTACAATATGATGACGGCACAACGCTCATTCTTCCTTGTAGGTGTATTCGGTGTGCCTGAGACTGTTGTTGCAGGTATGCTCTCGATTATGGCGTTCTGGGATGCTTTTAATGATCCTCTTATGGGCGCTATTGTTGACAAAACAAGAACACGCTACGGAAAACTCAGACCCTATCTTATATTCACCCCTATTTTTCTCGGTTTGGTAACGGTACTGTTTTTTGGCGGACCCGTATTCCTTGGAGATGCATCTCAGGGAATGAAAATTGTTTATATGTGCATTACATATTTCATCTGGGAATTTTTCTACACAATCGGAGATATTCCCTTCTGGGGACTTTCGTCGGCAATTTCGCCAAGTCCTCTTGACCGCTCAAGAGTAATCAAGTCTGCAAGGCTTGTTTCAGGTATTATCGGTGGTATCCCCGGTATCATAATCACCGTTTGTATTGACCTTTCAAAGAACGGTACCATTCCTCTTTCACTTTCTCAGGTTTTTCTTGTGCTGAGTATTGTTGCAGGTACTTTAGGTATGTATCTGTTCTCACTTGCAGGTACAAAAACCAAGGAAAGAGTTGCTTATGTAAACGATGAGCCGAAACTCAGCGAGTGTTTTGCATTTATGTTCAAAAACAGGCCGCTTCTGCTTATTATGATTTCCAACCTTATTTCCACAATAGAAGGCATTGGCGGCACTTTCAGTGTTTATTATTACACTCTTTCTCTCGGCGTCAACAGTCTGTCACTTCTTGCGGGTATTCCCGGAACTATTATGGGCTGGGTAACATATCCTCTTATGACAATACTCGAAAAGAGATGGACCTCAAGACAGATTGTTATAAGGTCGTCAATTATGCACGCAACTGTAACTGCTCTTGTGTTCCTTCTCGGCAGTAAGCATTATACAAATATGTCGGTTATCGTACCTCTTCTGATGCTTCACGGTATGTCAAATGCCATCAACTGCTCTATCAAGTCAGTTATTCCCACTAAGATGATAAGTGAAACTGTTGACTATATGGAATGGAAAACAGGCAAAAGAAACGAGGGTATGGCATTCTCGGTTCTTACCTTTATGGGCAAACTTACCGGTACTCTTTCAACTGCAATCGGTACTGCACTTATTCCCGTTGTCGGCCTTGTAAGAGACGAAGCAAAGGAAATGATGGTAATTTCAGAAAATTCACCCATAAATACTCAGTTTTGGCTGTGGGCTCTTATTACGGTTATCCCCACAACTCTTGGTCTGTTTGCACTTATTCCTTATAAATTCTATGACCTTGAGGGTGAAAAACTTGAAACTGTTCAGGCAGAAATCAAGGCAAAAAGAGAAAAACTTTCCCACGAATTAAGTCCGGAGGTTTAATTATGGAAAATAAATGTCCCAAATGCTCAAAAAAACTCAGTTTCCTTTATTTAAAGCAGGAATGTCCCGAATGCGGATGTGACCTTCTTTATTACGATATGGAAAAGAGACTTGAAAAAGATGCCGAGCAGGCTGAAGAGGAATTCAGAAAACTTGATGAAATTCTCGGCAAGGTCAAGTCAAAACTCCCCAAGAAAAACAAATAAAAGCAGGGGCGCCCAATTACAGCTCTTTATTTGAACGAGGATACAATATGAAACTTAAATTCAGAAACGGCAAATTCACAATTCTTATCCTTGCCGATATTCATATGAGCGGTGTGGAGTGGAAGTGGACGAAAAAACATATTGAGGCGGCAATTAATAAAAGTCAACCCGATCTTGTTGTGTTGCTCGGGGATAATATTACGGGCAGATATCCGGGCGTTTCTGTTGAAAAAATTAACAGTGCAATTAAACAAATAGGGCAGATGTTCGAAAAAAGGAACATTCCTTTCACTTTTGTTTTCGGTAATCACGACCACGAAGGTCTGTGTGAATTGGGCTTAACGGAAAGAACGGCAAAAGAGCACATACTTTCCCGCTTTTCCGCCTTTTCCTGCTGCCTTGCAGAAAAAGGCGAAAATATGACAGGGTTGGGTAATTATAACCGCCTGATATATGATTCTTTTGGGGAAAAGCCTCTTTTTAACCTCTGGTTTATGGATTCAAACCCCTATGCACCGGAGAATGAAGGCGGGGGATACGGATATGTGCACCGCGATCAGCTTGACTGGTATGAAAAAACGGCAGAAAAACTTAAAAAAGAAAATGCAGGAAAACCTTTGCCGTCTTTTCTTTTTCAGCACATAATTATGCCTGAAATATACGAAGTGTTGACAAAGCATAAAAAAAGAGTCAGAAACAGTGTAAAAGGACACGGAAAACATTCGGAAAGTTATTACACAATGAATGAGAAATACTTCTTTGACGGCACACTTCGGGAAGGTCCCTGCCCGCCGGATGTTGCATCTGAGCAGTTCGCTTCCGTTGTGAAAACAGGGGATATCATTGCAGTTTTTTTCGGTCACGACCATATTAATGACTTTTCCTGTGAATATAACGGCATAAAACTTCATCAGGTTCCATCAACGGGCTTTTACAGTTACGGAAACAATCAGGGCAGCAGAATAATTACCCTTTCTGAAAACGACCTTAAAACCTACAAAACGGAAGTTTTACACTGTAAAGATATCTGCAATGTCGGTCTTCGCAATCCTTTTGTAAAAAAACACGGATACCACCAATGGCGGATTTTCCGTGGGCCCGCGGTTTGCGCTCTGTTTGCCGTATTGGCAATTCTTCTTATAACAGGCATAATATTACTTTAGGTTGACGAGTATAATCCGAACCCGTTTTTTGCAGGCGGATTTTCGCCAATCCTTTGTTAAAATACTCGCAAATCCGAAAGGATTTGCTGCGTTTT
>JAZOAX010000247.1:0-5634 GCA_045595685.1 Acutalibacteraceae bacterium | reverse complement strand
TATTCTGAAATGACAAGAATCGTTAAAACTATTGAGTAAAGAAAAAACTGTACTGAGAAATGGAGTTGGTTTGTATGAATTTTCAGTATGGCAGAAAAAGAGCTGAAAGCACAATCGAAACAACATCCAATGAAAAGAAGACTGCTTTTACAAAGAAAGGAAAACTGATATTTAAAATAATTACTGTTTCAGCATTGCTTTCTGTAGTTCTATTGTTTTCGGGTTTTTGTGCTGTGGGTAACAGCCACGACATCAGTATTGAAAACGGTTTTGTAAACTTTGTAAAAGACACAGCAAAAATTGTGTTTTTCGGTGAAAAAGAAGAGGAGTTTATACCTGTCAGTGTACTGCTAACCGATCTTGAACAACACGGATACAAAGATATAGCGTTCCCACAGGAGTTTATAGATAATGCAGGTAAATATAAAGTAACTTTACCTGATTATTTTGAAGACAGTTTTGGCAAGCAAGTTTCATTCTTTATTTATGGTGACGTTGAGAAATATTCGTTTTCTATATGTTCTCACGATCCAACACAGAACGCATATTCATATAAAAATCTGGATAATGTTGATACCATTGTGTTGAATGATGTATATGTATATGTTTTCGAATTTGATGCTGCGGAAACAATTGAGTTTTTTAATGGTGAATTTTATTATTTTATCAGTTCTAATACTCCTTATTCCGATATGGTTAAGATAGCTAAGAGTATAAAATAAGCATTACGCAAAGAAAAGTCTTCTGTCCACACAAACCGTCAGCAACACATCTAACAGTGTAACTGTATAACGATGTTTTATTTTGCAGTAAACCTGAAAAGCACTTCTTTGAAGTGCTTTTCTTCTTTTTATGCGTATTGCATTATCTGCTCTGAGGCTTCAGGTGAAGGTCTTGTTAATGTTAACCGCGGTACAGGTAAAGTGCTTCTTTCACCTGTTGCAAGATGTAATTATCATACATTATAATAAAAACATAGCTGACATTTTAATTTTGGCAGCCTTTCATCTTGTAAATAATTTATCTGTGTGTTATTATAAAATCACATGGTATCCAAAGGAGAAACTTTATGTGTAAACTCGAAAAGATGTCTGATTTTTTCGCATTACGGGTGGAAGAATACGATGAACATATGCTCACAGAGGTTGAGGGCTGTGCCGAAGGGTATGAAACAATGGCAAAACTTGTGCCGGAAAATACAAAACACATTCTTGACCTTGGCTGCGGAACAGGCCTCGAACTTGATTTTATTTTTCCTCGTTTTCCCTCGCTTTCGGTTACTGCCGTTGATCTTACTCAGGCAATGCTCAAAAAACTCGAAGAAAAGCACCCGGATAAAAATCTTACTTTAATTTGTGGTGATTATTTCCAAACGGAGTTCGGAACTGAAAGGTTTGACTGCGCAGTATCCTTTCAGACGATGCACCATTTTTCCCACGAAAAGAAAACGGAACTTTACAGAAAAATCGCATCTTCACTGAAAAAAGACGGAGTATATATTGAATGTGATTATATGGTTGAAACTCAGGCGGAAGAGGATCGTTGGTTCAGTGAAAATCTTCGCATAAGAAAAGAACAGGGGATACCCGAGGGAGAGTTTTATCACTATGACACGCCCTGCACAACAGAAAATCAGATTAAAATGCTTGAAAAAGCGGGTTTTTCAGATGTGTCAATGGTGCAAAGAATAGAAAACACAACAATTCTTGTTGCAAGGAAGTGAAAAAATGTACAGTATTATTCTTTTTGATCTGGACGGAACTTTAACAGATCCCGGTCAGGGAATTACAAATTCTGTTGCTTATGCCCTTAAAAATTACGGCATTGAAGTTGAGGACAGAAAGAGTCTTTATTCTTTTATAGGTCCGCCCCTCAAAGATTCTTTTATGAAGTATTACGGCTTTTCTGAAGAAAAAGCAATGGAAGCAATATGGTGCTACAGAGAATATTTTGCAGACAAAGGAATTTTTGAAAATGAGGTATATGACGGCGTAAGAGAACTGCTTGAAAGAATAAAAAATTCAGGCAGAAAAACCGTTCTTGCAACTTCAAAACCTGAAGAGTTTGCAGTAAGAATACTTGAGCATTTTGACCTGATGCAATACTTTGATGTTGTGGCAGGTGCCTCAATGGACGAAAAACGCAACAAAAAAGGCGATGTAATTAAGTATGCAATGGAAAAGGGCGGATTTTCTTCTCACGGAGCCGTTATGGTCGGTGACAGAGAACACGATATTTTCGGTGCAAAAGAAAACGGACTCAAATCAATCGGTGTACTTTACGGCTACGGCAGTGAAGAAGAACTGAAAACAGCAGGTGCAGATTATATTGCAAAGACTGTCGATGATATATTTTCAATATTGTGAGGAAGGCAGAATATGAACTTTAATCTTCGGGAAAAAGCAAAAGAAAACATAATCGTTGTGGCGCACAGAGGTGTAAGCGGAGGGAATATACCTTGCAACACTTTAACTGCCTGCGAAATTGCATTAAAACAGGGTGCAGATATGCTGGAAGTTGACATCAGCTGCAGTGCCGACGGAAAACTTTTTCTCTTTCATCCTCTGAAAGAAACGGCACACCTGACGAAACCTCTGCTTCTTAGTGCATTGCCTTATTCAGCAATAAAAAAATTGCACTATACTAATTTTGACAACACAAAAACTCAGTTCACCATTGCAGATTTTGACGATTTTCTTGAACAGTTCAAGGGCAGATGTTTTATCAATATTGATAAATTCTGGTCAAACCCCGAAAAAATATACGATGCGGTAAAACGCCACAAAATGACGGACCAGATTCTTGTTAAAAGCAAACTTTCAAAAAATGTGCTTGACTTTATGGAGCAGAAGGCGCCCGAACTTCCCTTTATGCCCATTGTTAAAGAGTCGCACCCTCAGCACGAAGAACTTATGCATAAAAACATCAATTATGTGGGCGTTGAAACAGTTTTCCAAAAAGATGATTCCGCTTTGGCAGGTGCAGAGTTTATTGAAAAAATGCACCGTGATAATATTCTCGTCTGGGCGAATTCCATTATATTTGATTACCGTCAGCAGTTGTCGGGCGGTCACAGCGACGATACCGCCTTCACCGTTTCTGAAGATTACGGCTGGGGTTGGCTCGCGGATAAAGGCTTTGATGTTATACAGACGGACTGGCCCGGTATGTTGATTGAGTATCTTAAAAGGACTAACCGATACTATAAATAGGGTCCGGAAAACAGTGAAATATAAAGCAAAAAACAGTCTCCTATGAGACTGTTTTTTACTTTATTATAGTATATAATTATCGAGAATTGCCACGGCTTCGGGGAAATCTTCAAAGGGATTTTTGGCAGCAAAATGCTTTTTCAGTGCTGAACGAAGGAAACTGTCGCTTTGAGGTTCTTCCACGTTTTCTTTTTCCTGCTCTTTCAGAATTTCCGAAAGTCTGCCTCTGCCCTTGTTTTTCTGGGCTTGTTTTTGCTGCTCTTTTTCAAGTCTTTCTCTTTCTTTTTCCTTTTGGACTTCAAGTGCTTTCAGGTAAGCGTCTTTAACAGTGAGAATAAATCCCTCTGCAGTGTAAATCTCAGGTTTGGGAACTTTCAGCTCGTGAGCGAGTTCTTCAAGTTCCACAATGGCATCGGCACCGTATTTTATTACCATACTGCGAAACACAGAGGGCATAAAATAATAAATGTTGCCTGAAAGAAGTGAAAAGGCCTTTTTAGTGTCAAGATAACCGAGTTCAATTCTTTTGCTGATGGTCTCAGCATCAAAATCAAAGGCAGCGCCAAGGTCTTCAAGGTCATAAGGCCTGATATAAATAATCTGTGAGTTGAGAATATCCATACTGTGAGCAACGCCCTTGATGTTGGAGATATCAACCACAATCAGTTTGTTGTAGCCTCTCTTTTTAAGAGTTTTAACGGGAATGTTGTCATAAGCGCCGCCGTCAAGATACTTTTCACCCTCAGGGCCTATATTCTGGGCAAAGGGGATATTGGAAGAAGCCATAAGGTAATTCACGAGTTCACCCTGAGGAATATCGTGAATAAATATTTCACGGTTTACAACTCCCTGAGTGAGTTGTACGGCAATCATACCGAAGTCAATAAGGCTTTCTCTAACCTTTGTTTCATCAATATACTGAGATATAAAAACCTTTGCGGGGGAAGCGTCAATGCCGCCGTTTTTCAGAAACTCTTTGAAGAGGGCACCCCAGTTCTTTTTGCTGAAAAGGTTTTCGGGGTCACGGAGTTCCTCACTGATTTTTACACCTTTGTCAACAGAAACGCTGTTCCACATTTCAACAGCCGTCTCGTAATCACCGGCAGCAATAAGCGCACCGTTGATTGAGCCGATTGAAACACCTGCAATTGCACTGAAAGAAATGCCCATTTCACGAAGCGCACGCCAGGCACCAATCTGATAAGCACCTTTGCCGCCACCGCCTGCAAGAACCAATCCGAAACCGAATCTTTCCATAAAATCAACTCCAATCCAATAAATCAGAAATAATCGTGTTCGACAAAAGAAAACCTTTTTCGTTAAGAGATATTCTTTCATCAGTTAAATCCAGCAGACCTTTGCTTTTATAATATTCCGCTTTTTTAAATACAGTTTTATCAATATCTTTTTTGAAACGCTCTTTGAATTTATCGTTCTGCAAACCTTCGCTGAGACGAAGTGCTAACATAATATATTCTTCTTCACTTCCGCCTTCACCGTCTGAAACAGGAACGGGGCAGGTGATGAAAGATTCAAAGTCCCGGTCAAAAAAGAATCTTTTACCCTTGAGAAAAGAGTGGGCCGAAGGGCCTATACCGAGATATTCTTCACATCGCCAGTATCTGAGATTGTGTTTGCTGTGAAAACCTTCTTTTGCAAAATTTGAAATCTCGTAGTGTAAAAATCCTTCGTCTTTAAGCTTTTTCACTGTGTGAAGATACAAATCGCAGACCTCGTCTTCGTCAGGGAGAGAAAGATTATCCTGCATTTTATAAAAGGGTGTGCCTTCTTCAATTTTCAGAATATAGGCACTGATGTGTTTTACATCGCAGGATAAAAGAAAGTCAATACTTTCATTGAGACTTTCCAAAGTCTGTCCGGGCACTCCGAGCATAAGGTCAAGGGAAATATTGTTAATTGAATACTTTTTGAAAAGGTCAACGCACTCTTTTACTCTTTCTTTGTCGGAAAGCCGACCGAGAATTTTTCTTTCACCCTTCACAGCCGACTGCATACCCATGGAAATTCTGTTAACACCTGCAGTTTTCATCCCTGATACAAGTTCTTCATCAACAGAAGACGGATTACACTCAACAGTGATTTCCGGTGATGAAAGTCTGTAGTTGTTTTTTATGTAGGATATAACCGCACTTATTCTTTCACTGCCGAAAAAAGAGGGAGTTCCGCCACCGAAATATATTGTATCAATACTGTCGGTGATTTTTGTTTTGTATTCTTCAAGGCACAAAAGGACAGCCTTCAGATAGCTGTCCTTCTGGTGTTCTTCGGGTCTGAAGGAATAAAAATCACAATAAGGACATTTGGTTTTGCAAAAAGGGATGTGTATATATATTCCTGTCATAATTTTAATTACTGCTTTCGTCAAGTTTAAGCACTGCCATAAATGCCTCCTGAGGCACTT
>JAZOAX010000246.1:0-11759 GCA_045595685.1 Acutalibacteraceae bacterium | reverse complement strand
TTTTTATATTTTATATTTTGTTTTACAAAACCTTCTTTTAAGAGCTTTGTTTCAGTTTCCTTTGCATTGGCTTCCATTGTGATCGAATCATAGATTTCTTTCTGTTCAGCTGTAATATTGGAAAGATAGTATTCTGTTGGTGTTTCAGTATACCATCCTTCTTTACTTTCTTCCGGATACCAACGTTCGTATTTCTCATAAGCAAAGCCGTAAACTGCAATAAAGCACACACTTATAACAGAAAGAACAATTGTTATCTGCTTTATGGATAATCGATAACTTTTTTTACGGTATCTGTAATCCTTGATAAGCGACATAAAAGAAAAGAACGCATAAAGAAAAAGTACAAGTATATTTATCGGAAATGCAATGTCTTTTTCTGGTCTAGGACCGTTGGTCATGTAGCAGTAAACAAGATAGGCGGCATTAAAAACAGGATAAAACAGACCGCTTGTTATAACAGAGCCAAGAGCCATAAGTGCATAGGCAGCTGTTATGCCTGATAGCTGTTTGTGAAGCTTATGCCTGCAGCATTTTATAGTGTATACGGTTGAAAATATAAATATTACAAGAAAAACGATAAGTTCAATTAGGCTGGGAAAATGATGCATGGAGGGCTCAACAAAATACCAATATCCAAGACCGAACCATGAAACGGAGAGTAAATTTATGGTGCACATACCTAAAAATAGCAAAATACCTTTAAGTGTACTGTCTTTGTATAGTGACTCAAACTCCTCACGGACAGGCTCAGCCTCGCCCATTTCCACAATTGCCTTTTTAAAGGCCGTTTCTTCGTCATAACCGATTTCTATATAAAACTCAGCCTTGTCGTAAATGTGGCATTCAATTTCGGCTCTGAGCTCTGCTTTTGTGCTGTCGGATATTTTATCGGGAATAACACTATTGAGGTAGTCCTCGACTATTTTAATTTTTTTCATAACACATCCTCGTTAATCTTCTCTCGACTCGAAATCAGTAATAGCACCGTTTTCAGCGGTTATTTTGAAGTTATAGTTGTAATCCATATAGTTTGATGATCTCCTGAAAATCAAATCTGACAGTGTCGGAGCAAAGTTGTGATAACAGTTGAATTCAACCATATATGTATTTATTGTGTTCTGTCCGCAGTATTTTTCATCCTCAATTATACTTGAGTCAGTTTCTCTGATGAATTCAAGAGCATTTTCTGTGTTCTGACCTTTTTGAAGATTATCAAACCAATTTTTTGTTTGCTCTCCGTGACTGTAATTTCGATACCATGCAGTATCAAAATTCGGTATAAACATTTTATAAATGATTTTATCACTTTTATCATAAGCAATAATAATGCAGCTGATAACGTCATCAAATAAATATGATTCATTCATATCATTTGTATAACAATAATATGAATACTTGCTGCCTTTTAACTGACCTAATATATGTTCTTCTGTAAAAGAGGATAAATAAGAGTAATCAAACAGATAATTTTTAATCTTTTCATCCTGCTTTTCAAATCCATTCAATAGTAGAGTTTTCTCTGTTTCTGACGCATCATCGCCGTCTTTGATTGCGATATATAGATTTCTTTGTTCTGTTGTAATATTTGTCAGATATTCATCCTTAGGAGTTTCTGTTTGCACATTTGGGCTAAAATAATCATAATCAAACTCATATTTTGCTAAAGCAAAGCCGTAAATGACAAGAAAGCATGCACAAACAACTGAAAGTATTGCTGTTATCTGTTTTAAGGATAAATGATAAGGCTTCTTTCTCAGTTTGTTTTCACCGGAAATGTTGAGAAACAGATAAAAAGCAGAAATAGAAATTATAAGTATATTTATAATATAAATAAATCCAACGCTGTCAGGAGTGGGATTTTGTGTTACGTAACAGAATGCATAAACACCTGCAATGAGTATGGGGAAGAGTATACCGCTAATCAGGAAAGAACCGAGCGCCATCAGTGCAAAGGCACATGTTATACCTGTCAGTTGTTTCTCAAAATTTCGCCTACAGCATTTTATAGTGTAAACCACTACAAACACTAAATTACAAAGGCATAAAAACAATTCTGCTACACTAGGTACTTCCCACCAATAATTATGATCAAGAAACCAATAACCCAGGTTAACTGCAACCGATAAAACATTTGCCGTACAAATGTATAAAAACAAGAGAACTCCCTTAACTGTACTATCCTTATAAATTACCTCAAACTCATTACGCACACCTTCGGTTTCACCCATTTCCGCAATTGCCTTTTTAAAAGCCTCTTCTTCATCATAGCCGATTTCTATATAAAACTCAGCCTTATCATAAATATGGCTTTCAATTTCGGCTCTGAGCTCTGCTTTTGTGCTGTCGGATATTTTATCGGGAATAACACTGTCCAGGTAGTTTTCAACTGTTTTATGCTGTTGCATTTGCAACACCTCCGATGACTTTGCCAACGGCTTTGGAGTAGGACTCCCATTCCTGTCTGTTTTCTTCCAGCACCTTTATGCCTTTTTTAGTCAGGTGATAGTATTTTCTTCTGCGTTCGCCTTCGCTTCCTTCCCAATAGGATTCAACATAACCGTCTTTTTCAAAGGCGTGGAGAATAGGGTAAAGGGTGCCCTCTTTTAATGAAAAGACAAATTCGGAGCGCATTTCAATTTCTTTGATTATCTTGTAGCCGTACATATCACCCTTTTCCAACACAGAAAGTACAAGCAGGGCAGAACTGCCTTTGGTCAATTCCTTTTTGATGTTCATATTTTCACCTCATTTCTTAATTGTAGAGCGACGATACATCGAAACTCTATACATAGAGTAACACAGTATTATCTTCTTGTCAATAGTGTTTCTTAAGAAAACCTTCAGCTTTTCTCAAGTAAATCTTAAAAAATCGACAGAAGAAAAGTTGTACAATATAACCACAGAGTAAAAAAAGGGTGGTTATATGCAAAAATCCAGAAAATCGCGACATAAGAAATTTAAATTCTTTCTTGTTGCTATTGCGGTTGCCGTTGTAGTAATTCTATGCCTGATAAATAACGGCAGGGGAATAACGGAAAGTGATACACCTGCTCAGAACAGTTTTATAAAGCACGGCAGTGAAAAAAGAGCATATTTAGAAACACTTCCCGAAAACATCAGAACTCTTTATGAGAAAAATCCCGATACTGAGGATTTTGTGTTTTCTTATAACGAACTGAAAGGCACAAAAAGCAAGATTGATTTATCTGAATACCGTAACAGTAAGGAAGTGCCCCTTTTTATGCAGTGGGATAAAAGGTGGGGGTATATGGACTATAGCGGTGACTGTGTTGCCATAACAGGCTGCGGCCCTGTCTGTCTTTCAATGGTTGCGTATTATCTCACGAAAGATAAAGATATGGCGCCCGATAAAATAGTTGAATTTGCCATTGAGAATAACTATTATTTTGAAGGTCAGGGCTCACTGTGGACACTTATCAGTGAAGGCAGCAAGAAACTCGGCCTTGATGTTAAAGAGTTACCCCTTAGTGAAAGTATAATTATTGATAATCTGCAAAAGGGCAAACCCATAATCTGTGTGTTGGGTAAAGGTGATTTCACCACAACGGGTCACTTTATTGTTATGAAAAAATATGAAAACGGCAAAATATGGGTAAATGACCCAAACAGTTATGAAAACTCCGGAAAAGGCTGGGAATATGATAAAATAAAGTCACAGATAAAAAATTTATGGGCGTGCTCAGTATAAAATATTACCCCGACACATAAGTGTCGGGGTTTCTGACTAATTATAAAACAAATTTGTTTCGCTTTTAAAAAGTAACTTCCTGCCTCCCTCTTTGAGGAAGGTGGATTCGTCGCAGATGAAGACAGAGGGAGTTCCTGGCTACTGACTACTAACTACTGACTACTTTTAATGCTTCTCATCTTTATAACACATTGCTCAGATATAATTCCATATCAAATTCATCAAGTCCGCTGTCTTTTTTCAGATAAAGTGGATGATGGGGGTGACCTTTTTTTGAAATTGCCCCCGACGAATACCATTTTGACTGATACTTCATAGAAATGTCAACCATTTCTCTCAGGCAATCCTTGAGATAAGGTCTCATTTCAACAATTGTGCCCCAGGCTGCCCAGACGGAAGGCTTCTCACTTTCATAAAGGGAGAGAATATACTCGAAAGCCTTCATATTTTCTTTATGTAAAAGTTCGTTGAGTTCCTTGTCCATATCGTCAGGTTTTGTGGCGCGCTGAGCATAAACATTGAACATAATAAAACTGTCATATCCGTTGTGAAGTGCAATTCTTTCAACAGATTTCAGGGTGTTATCAAGGTCATTCGGGGCCGCTGTAGAAGGGTTGATACCAATGCAGATGAGAGGATTTTTGCCCTTTGTGCCAAGAATATAACGGTATTCACTGTAGTGATTGGGGACATACATCCAGTCTTCCACATTATATTCAATGTGGTTTTGTATTTCACTTTCTTTAAGCGCCTTGTAAAACTCTTCAATTTCAACAAGTTGCGACTGTGTTTTGGGAATATGCATGGAAAACCCTCCTTTTTCTCACACGGATTATAACAGTTGCGGCACTTTGTTGTCAAGTCTGCACGCCTTGACAAATTATAGCGGTGTATATATAATTATCAGGTAGAAAAAAGAAAAAGGAGAAAGAAATATGTCTGATATAAAAACTCCTCTTCTGAAACAAAGAGACAGTTGGTACGATAACGCAAAAGCCTTTCTGATTGTCTGCGTTGTTATCGGCCACCTTGCAAACGGCTCGTTCAGTACCGTTACATCCTGGGTACTTGCACTGCAGGAATTCATATATGTGTTCCATATGCCTGCATTTATGATAATTACGGGCAGATTCGCAAAAAAAAGAGTTGATAACGGAGATTGGGTGTCTGTTGTGAATAAGGTTGTGGTGCCTTATGTTTTGTGCCAGACCCTGATGTTGCCGGTTTATACTGCTTTTGACTCTGCACCTAAAAACTTCAATTATTTTTATCCTCTCTTCGGCTTGTGGTATTTTATGAACATAGCCGTATACACAATTATAACTACTCACCTTAAAAAAATTAAGTATCTCTTTCCGCTTTCATTTATTGCGGTGGCGGTTATCTGTTTTCTGCCCAATGCACTTTACGGCGGTTTTCACAGGCTTGTGACTTACTACCCGTTTTTCCTTTTCGGCTACTATACTCAGAAATACGACTTTTCGTTCTGCAAAAAAATTCCTTTCAGACTTCTGAGTTATATACTTTTCTGTGCAATGGGAATTTATGTGCTCATTAATCAGTGGGATGTGAACTTTGAGGTTCTGTGTCTCAATAAGCCTTTCAGTGTGGTTGCGGCAAAAATGGAGTGGACAATACTTGAAACAGCTTGTCATTATGTACTCAGATACATTCTGGGATTTGTAAGTTTCTTTATGGTGCTCGGTATGGTACCGACAAAGAGAATGTTCTTCACCTATGTGGGTGAGAATTCATCTTATGTTTATGTGATTCACTGCTTTTTAATTATTATACTCAGAAAAATTGACGGAAACCACGATATACTCCGTGTCCTGACAGACAAGTGGCGTCTTCTTGCATATTGTTTCTCCGGTGTACCTATTGCATTTGTTCTTGCAAGTAAACCCATCAGAAAACTTTTCCGTTTCCTTGTGGAGCCGGACTTTGACCTTAAGAGAATTGCACAAAGACTGACAGACACAAACAAAGATAAATAAAAACAAGAGATAGCACTGCTATCTCTTGTTTTATTTTATAAACTCAATTATTTTTTCCGCATCACTGTAGCCTTGCTCATACATCTTTGTCATAGGCTCGTACTCTCTTGTAAGTGTATTCATTCCGAAACAGTCCTTCGGCTCAATTACAAGCACCTTGCCTTCTTTTTCCCACTGCGATACTTTTTTGAATATCTCTTCGCATCGGGTGTGAAGTGTTCTCATCAGTTCAAAAACTTCGGGATATTTTCTTATGCGTGAAGACAGCACTTTTGTTGCAAGCATAGGCGTCATATATTCCTGACGGGATTTGGTCAGAACAAGAATAACCTTGTCACAACCGTCTGAGAAAGCCTTTTCAACGGGTACAGGCTCTGCAATACCGCCGTCAAAATAAAGTTCGTTCTGAACCCTGACGGGCTTGCAAACGCCGGGAAGACAGCAACTCGCTTTCAGTATACTGTAATCGTTTCTGAACACATCACTGTTTTCAAAAAACTTTGCCTTTCCGTCACTTGCGGCAGTTGCAGCGGCTTTGAAAATAACATCGGACTTGCTGAATGTCTCATAGTCAAGAGGGTTTTCACCGTCTTCATTGCTGAGCACCGAATAAACATAATCAAGTGAAATGTAAGAGCCCGTTTTAATAAGATTTGCAAAACTCATATATTCTTTTCTTTTTGCGTATTCGCGGTAAAAGGGGAGAGTGCGCCCTCTTTGTTTTGCAATGTATGTAATAAGATTGGCCGCACCGGCAGAAACACCAAGACAGTATGGCAACATAATGTTTTCATCTAAAAGGCGGTCATATATTCCGCTTGTATAAACGCAGCGCATACCGCCGCCCACATCAACAATACCAACCATTATGTATCTCCTTTAAGTGTCTGAGAAGCATATTACAGCCTCTTTTTATTCAGGAATTATTTCTTCACTTGTATCAGGCTCACCGTATGTATGTGTGCCGTATTTTTCAAGTTTAATGCGTTCATAAAACTCAGCCTGTGCAGTGTAAATGTAGGGCTCCGAATAAATTGAAGAAAGGTGAAGTGTAACAAATGAAAGCAGTATCCAGCCGATAAAACTTAAGTTAAGAAGAAAAAACTCCGTTTTATGTCCGTCCATAAGTCTTTCGGATTCTTTGAGTATTTCTGTTGCTTTCATATCCGGATGTTCTGCAAGGATGAAATTTGACATTGAATAGGACAGACCCTTTATAACACCCGGTATTATAAACAGGAGTGTCCATAAAAATGTGAAAAGTCCTTCAATAAGGCTGAGTATAATAACACTTTCGTAGTTTCTGAATCCGTCAAAGATGTTCCCTGCTTCGATTTCTTCGTTTTTTGCAACCTTAAGACCCATAACACTTATCGCATAGGTGAAAGGCGGAAGAATGAGAAAATAGACAATGTCTGATAAAACAGAAACAATGTTATTTGAAAAGATGTCGTAAATATCATTGAAGAAAACGGGAAGTTCAAACAGTTCCAGGTCGGAGACAAGTGAAAAAACTGACGAGATACCGGAGGGCACTGTCATAGCCGAATTGATTACGCAGTAAAGAATAACTGCAACAGAAAAGGTCTGCCATTTTCCCTGAAGTGCTTTTTTTGCCTCGCTTTTAAAATAAGCCGAATTCATATTTGTTCCTCCTTGGTATAGTTTTATTTCTGAAGTTTGAAAATTACAGTTCCGTGAGGTGCAACGGTGTGCTTTAAAACACCGCTGATGTTTTCGCACACTTCTTTTGTCCAGAGTTCCGTGCCCTTATAACATTCTGTAATACCGTATGTGTTGAGGTCAACAGAAATCTCTTTTTCTTCATCTGTAAGGTTGAAAAGGGCAATAACATCGTTTTTGTCTTTGTCAACACAGTACCATACTGCCTGAGAAGATGTTCTCATAAGTTGCTTGTTGCAGGATGAATACTGATTGATTTCGATGATATCGCGGTTTGTAATAACCTCAAGGTCTTCGGGTCTGTTTTCTCTGAGTTCACCGCCGAGAATAAGAGGAGAACGGAAAACGGACCAGAGGGTGAGCATTGTCTTTTGCTCGTCAGGGGTGAAGTTTGTGTATCTGTCCCTGTCACCGAGGCAGGAGCAGTTTTTGCTGATTTTGCCTAAGGGAAGCATATCGCAGTCGGGCCAACAGCCGCACTTTACGTGAGGTGCCCATTTTTCGCAGCGTTCAAACATATTTCTGAGTTTGTCCCAGTGGTCCCAGAAGTCACCGGTCATTCTCCACATATTAGCGTTCTGCGAAAGGTGGAATGCTTCAGAAATAACTGCAGGGCCGGGGGACAGAGAAAGTACCATATCTCTGTCGCAGGAGTCAATGGCTTTTCTTATCATTTCAATTTCTTCCCTAGCACTGTATGGGTCGTGGGGCTTGAATTCTGTGTTGGCAATGTCGTCAACCTTAACAAAGTCAACACCCCAGGAAGCATAAAGTTCAAAAAGGCTGTTGTAGTATTCCTGAGCACCCTCGGCTCTTGAGTTAACGCCGTACATATCTGTGTTCCACAGACAAAGGGAAAATCCGTGGGCAATCTGCCTTGCAGTGCGGTCAGTACCTTTCAGTTTTGTGTTCCCGTGCACTGCCTGACGGGGAATACCTCTCATAATATGTATACCGAATTTAAGACCCATAGCATGAATTTTATCGGCAATCGGCTTAAAACCTGCACCGCCGACTGAAGACGGAAAACGGTTTTCTGCAGGAATAAGACGGGAGTATTCGTCCATACAAAGTTCTGTGAAGTTGTTGTAGAAATTGCTCACCGCTTTTGGCTCATACCACTGAATGTCACAAACGATATATTCCCAACCGAAGTCTTTCAGATTGTCGCGTACATATTCGGCGTTACCCAGAAGTTGTTCTTCGTTAACCGCAGCACCGTAGCAGTCCCAACTGTTCCAGCCCATTGGCGGCCGAAGGGCAAATGTATCTTTTTTAAGCATATGAGTTCTCCTTTTGTTATGTTGTTTCAATTTTATCAATTTAAAGTCATAAGGACAATGTTTTTTGTCAATTTCTATAAGGTTTTTTCATTTGCTTGACTTTTGGTATGTGTTGGATATAAAATATAGCATAGATAATTATAATTAAAAGGAATGATAAAATGAAAGCAATTATTACCGTAATCGGAAAGGATACAACAGGTATCATCGCAGCCATCTGCACCCTTCTTGCAGAAAAGAAAGTCAACATTCTTGATATCAGCCAGACCGTTATGGACGGCTTTTTCACAATGACAATGCTTGTTGACCTTGAAGAAAGTATTGTTTCCTTTGCTGAAATCAGTGATGCACTTTCTCAGAAAGGCGAAGAACTCGGTCTTTCCATCAGAATTCAGCGTGAAGATATTTTCGACCTTATGCACAGAATATAATTTTTATCTGATTCGTGTAAGGAGGTCTTATAATGCATACACAAAAAGAAATACTTTCCACAATCAATATGATTGACCATCAGCATCTTGATGTCAGAACAATCACAATGGGTATCTCACTTCTTGATTGCTGCAGTGACGATGTAAATGTAACCGCGAAGAAGATTTACGACAAAATCACCACCCTTGCAAAAGATCTTGTAAAAACGGGTGAGGATATTGAAAAGGAGTTCGGAATTCCCATTGTCAATAAGCGTATATCCGTAACCCCCATTTCAATAGTTGCCGCATCCTGCAAGCAGAGTGATTACACTCCCATTGCAAAGGCGCTTGACGAAGCTGCAAAAAAATGCGGAGTTAACTTTATCGGCGGTTTTTCAGCCCTTGTGCATAAGGGTATGACAAACGGTGACATTAACCTTATCAACTCAATTCCCACTGCCCTTGCACAAACAGAAAGAGTTTGTTCTTCCGTAAGCGTTGCAAGCACAAAAGCAGGCATCAATATGGATGCCGTTGCTCTTATGGGCAGAATTATTAAAAAAACTGCAGACCTCACTGCAGATAAAGGCGGATTCGGTTGCGCCAAACTGGTTGTTTTTGCAAATGCCGTTGAAGATAATCCTTTTATGGCAGGTGCATTCCACGGTGTAGGTGAGGCAGAATGCGTCATCAATGTCGGCGTAAGCGGACCGGGTGTTGTTCATCACGCACTTAAAAAGTGCAAAGGTCAGCCCTTCGATGTTGTTGCAGAAACAATTAAGAAAACCGCCTTTAAAATCACAAGAATGGGTCAGCTTGTTGCCTCTCAGGCTTCGGAAAGACTCGGTGTGCCCTCAGGTATTGTTGACCTTTCTCTTGCACCCACTCCCGAAAAAGGCGACAGTGTTGCAAGAATCCTTGAAGAAATGGGTCTTGAAGTCTGCGGAACCCACGGCACAACGGCCGCTCTTGCACTTCTCAACGATGCAGTTAAAAAAGGCGGCGTTATGGCAAGTAACCATGTCGGCGGTCTTTCAGGTGCATTCATTCCCGTAAGTGAAGACGAGGGGATGATTGAAGCGGCAATGAAAAATGCTCTTACTCTTGACAAACTTGAGGCAATGACCTGTGTTTGCTCAGTAGGTCTTGATATGATTGCCGTACCGGGTGACACTAGTGCCGAAACCCTTTCAGCAATTATTGCCGATGAAGCAGCAATAGGTGTTGTCAACACAAAAACCACTGCAGTGAGAATTATACCTGCTGTGGGCAAAAAAGTCGGTGACATAATCGAATTCGGCGGCCTTCTGGGCTCTGCACCCGTAATGCCCGTTCACGAATTCTCAAGTGCTGACTTCATTTCCCGCGGCGGCAGAATCCCTGCACCTATGCATTCACTCAAGAACTAACTGTAAGGGAAACTCTCTTTAAGCATTAAGAATATACAGACACTGAATGAGGTGTTAAAGATGAAAATAATTGATATTATAAAAGCAGATAAGCCCACACTCTCTTTTGAAGTTTTTCCGCCTAAAACCAGTGATGCTTTTGAAAGCGTTGAAACGGCAACTCAGGAAATTGCAAAATTAAAGCCCGATTTTATGAGTGTTACTTACGGCGCAGGTGGAGGAACATCGGAGTTTACTTCTGCAATTGCTCAGAATATTCAGCAAAAAACAGGTGTACCTGTATTGGCACACCTGAGTTGCGTATCTTCAACCAAAGATGAAATCCATAAACAACTCGATTCTCTTAAGGAAAAAGGAATTGAAAACATTCTGTCTTTAAGAGGGGATATCCCTCAGGGCATGACCAAAGATCATCTTGACTATCATTATGCCTATGAACTCACAAAGGAAATAAAGGAATATGGCGGATTCTGTATAGGCGGAGCCTGTTATCCCGAAAGTCATCCCGAAAGTGAAAGTTCTTTCAAAGATATTGACTATCTTAAAACCAAGGTTGAAGCAGGCTGTGAATTCCTCACAACACAGATGTTTTTTGATAATAATGTTCTCTATAATTTTCTTTACAGAGCAAGGAAAGCGGGTATAAATGTGCCTGTTGTTGCAGGAATTATGCCTGTAACGAATCCCAGGTCGATAAAAAGAATCTGCAGCATTTCAGGCACCGCACTGCCTCAGAGATTTATCAGAATTGTTGAGCGCTACGGAGATAACCCCGAGGCTATGAAGCAGGCAGGTATTGCCTATGCAACAGAGCAGATAATTGACCTTTACGCCAACGGTATCAGAGCCGTTCACGTTTACTCAATGAACAAACCCGATGTTGCAGGCAAAATCCTTTCAAATATCAGTTCAATAATTGAAAAATAACAAGTAGCCAATAGCCACACTGCAAAACGGTGTGGCTGATTTGATTGAGGTATATTATATGATAAGTTTCCACACTATTAACGCAAAGGATATAGAAGTTGACAAAAAGCAGGCATACAGGTTTATGGGATGCAAAGATGGTTTTGTTAATGAAGACTTTGAGCAGATGTATGAAGAATGCCTCCGAATTTATCTTTCTTCGGCACAGCCGAGAGCGGTTTCAAGAAAAACCAAGGTAAGTTTAGGCGAAGGAAACAAAATTCACTTTGATTTCGGAACGATTGAAAGTGAGAGTCTTAAAAGAAATCTGCAGAACTGTGAAAGCGCATATATTT
>JAZOAX010000245.1:0-3788 GCA_045595685.1 Acutalibacteraceae bacterium | reverse complement strand
AAGAGTATAAAAATAAAAGAGTATTATAAGGAGAAGGAAATGAACAAATACCGCTGGATGAAAATTGACACCGCCTCAATTATGTTCACTTGTCTGAGCACAAAAAAATGGGGCAGAACATTCCGTATGGCAGTTGTTTTTAAAGATGAAGATGTCAATCCCGAAATACTGAAAAAAGCCGCAGCAGACATTATGGAAAGATATCCCGTAACTTACACAACTCTGAAAAAGGGCTTTTTCTGGAATTATCAGGAAGGTACCACCCTTCTGCCCGAAATCAGAGAGGAGTTTTCCCGTCCTCTGCTTCCCATCACCCTGCGAAATGACGGAAGACCTGACTTCCGACTGATATATTACAAAAGAAGACTTGCTATGGAATGTGCACATCACCTTGGTGACGGCAAGGGCGCTTCGGAATATTTTGATGCCCTTATTAAAAGATACTGCGAACTCACTCAGGACCCTGACAGTGAATATGTTCCTGAAGAAATGAAGGAAGACGAACTCGTCAACGCTTTTAATCTGTACTATCAGAAAGGCGGAGAAAAAGCAGAAAACGACGATGTTGACGCTTATCAGATTCCCGGTAAAATTGAGCCGGAATTCATTCAGATGCTTTTTGCCTTGGCTGAAGTTGACAATATTCATCAGAAGGCAAAAGAGAAGTCTCTCACCATTACTGAGTTTATTGCAAGTGCAGTTATAATGGGTACAATAAGACATTCTTCAGCACCCATAAACGAAGTTATATCAATCGCCATCCCCGTAAATCTTCGTAAATACTTCCCCACAGACACCGTGAGAAATTTCACAATACAGACCAAAATCGACTTTGACCCCAAAGGAAGAACCGACTGGAGTTTCGATGAAATCTGCGATGAGGTAAGAGGCCAACTCAAAGAAAGACTTCAGACTGAAAAACTGCAGAAGACACTTAACAGATTCGGCTCCCTTGCAAATAACCCCGTTATAAGATTTGTTCCCAACTTCATTAAACTTCCCGTTATCAGAATGATGCAGCACAAGAGCCACAGTGCCAACACAACAATTATCACCAACACAGGTGAATCCAACACTCCCGAAATTGCGAAAGACAGAATTGAGCGTGTTGACGGCGTTAACGGTGACACAAGCGGCTACGGACTTCTCAGCACCTGCTCCGTATGTAGCGGCAAAGGCTTCATAAATATGTGTTTTTCCGTTTGCGGCAAAGATGTTTCATGGCCCAAAGAGTGCATAAGAGTTCTTGCACAGCAAGGTGTAATCATCAGGGTTGAAGCCTCAAACGCCAAGGAAAAGGAAGTTTTCGACAACAAGGAAATGCGCTGCACTCACTGCAATGTTGACCTTGCCGAAACTTACGGAAAATGTCCCCTTTGCGGTGAAGATGCCGTTGAAAGTGAAGTGAAACTCAAAGGTCTCAAAGCGGCACCTTATCCCAAAAATTCACCCGTCAAGCCGATGGAAAAAGTGAAAAAACCGAAAACAGAGTTTTCGGCAGAAAAAATCAAAGCATACTTCAACTGATAAAAAAGAACGGTCCGCCGACCGTTCTTTTTTTATTAACCAAGAAGATAGTCTGTCACAAGCATAACGCAGAATCCCACAAGAAGTGCGTAAGTCGCTCCCCTTTCGTTGCCGTGGGCGTGTGTTTCGGGTATCATTTCATCGCTTATCACATAAAGCATTGTCCCGCCTGCAAAAGCAAGAGCAAAAGGCAGATTTGCAGAGGCAAGGCTCACTGCGAAAAAGCCGATAAATGTGCCTATAACTTCGATAAGTCCCGTTACCGATGCACACAGAAAAGTTTTCTTCGGTGATACACCTGCGGCGATCATAGGTCCGATTATAACCATACCTTCGGGTATGTTCTGCAGTGCGATACCGCCTGCAATAATAAGTGCCTGAGTTGCATCTCCCGAGCCGAAGCCCACACCTGCCGCAATTCCTTCGGGCAGATTATGAATTGCTATTGCCGCCACAAAAAGCAGAACTTTGCTTAAATTTGCATTGTGATGCTCCTCTGAATCCGTTCCCACAAGTCTGTGAAGATGGGGTACGAGTTTATCAATAAGATTAAGGCAAACCGCACCCACAAAGATACCTGCAACGGTTACGATTATGCCGTATCTGCCGCTGTTTTCCAATGAAGGTATAATAAGCCCAAGCACTGCCGCGGCAAGCATTACTCCCGCCGCAAAAGAAAGTACAATATCGGAAAATTTATGGGATATTTTTTTGAATACAAAGCCGAGAAGTGAGCCGAACACTGTTGCTCCGCCCACACCGAGTGCCGTTAAAAGAACAAGTTTCATTTTATCACCGCCTGAGATAATTATATCACCCGGGAATACTCTTTGTCAATTCACTGAGATTACACCAAAGATTTCTTTTTCATAAGGACTTGTAAAAAAAGATATTTTATTATATAATATTATGGATTATGTTAGTGAAGGGAGAATAAACGGTGTTTGAAAGGCTCAATGTGACGGAAAGTTTCAGAAATTCAATCATATCTTCTGTTGCATCAGGCAGACTTTCCCACGCCATTATTCTTGAAGGAAAAGACGAAAACACCCGAATTGAAGCGGCAAAAGAAATTGCAAAAGCAATTCTTTGCAAAGGCGAAAACAAACCCTGCGGTGTGTGCCCCTGCTGTGCGAAATGCAGTAAGGATATTCATCCCGACCTTCACATTCTGAAAAAAGAATCCGACAGTACAATGATTAAAGTTGACGCTGTGCGAGATATAAAGGCAAGAGCGCTTGTTTTCCCCAACGAAGCGGATAAAAGCGTATTCATAATCCGTGAAGCACAGTTTATGAATCCTCAGGCGCAGAATGCACTTTTAAAAATTTTTGAAGAGCCTTCAAAACACGTCTGTTTTATACTCACCTGCAATTCGAAATCTTCTTTTCTTGAAACTATTATTTCAAGAGCCACTCTGTATTCACTTGGAGAAGAAGAATACACAAATGAAAAAAACGGCAAAGATGAAGAAGGCAAAGCCCTCGCAAACGAACTTCTTGATGCGTTTATGAGTTCGGGTGAATATTACTTTTTGCAGAAAACTGCAGTTTTTCAGAAGGACAGAAATCTTTTCAAGTCGGTTCTTTCTTCAATGATACCCGTTATCCGCGATGCACTTATTCTGCAAAGCGGCGGCAAAGAACTTATTTCGGATTTTCCCGACACGGCAAAAAGAATTTCATCGGGCCTTACACAGAAGAAGACTCTTTTGCTTCTTCAGGAAATTCAGGCTTTATCCGATTCTGTAAATTCCAGCGCAAACCATAATCTTTCAATTACAAGACTTTCATCGGTTATGTATGACATAAAGTCTCACTGAAACTAAAAATTTCTCCCGGAAAGGATGATATAAATGGCAGAAGTTATTTCCGTCAGATTCAAGGAAGTGGGCAAGAATTACCACTTCGACCCCAAAGGCAAACAGTTTAAAAAAGGTGATAAAGTTATTGTTGAAACCGCAAGGGGTATTGAATGCGGTGAAGTTACCATAATGAACCGAGACATTCCCGAAGAAGAGATTCCCTCTGCACTTAAACCCGTTCTCCGCCTTGCAACCGAAGAGGATCTGAGAACTGTTGCAGAAAACAAAGAAAAAGAAAAAGAGGCTTTTGACATCTGCCTTAAAAAAATTGAAACTCACAAACTCGAAATGAAACTTGTTGATGTTGAATATACTTTTGACAGAAACAAAATTCTTTTCTATTTCACAGCCGACGGCAGAGTTGACTTCAGAGAACTTGTTAAAGACCTTGCTTCTG
>JAZOAX010000244.1:0-1554 GCA_045595685.1 Acutalibacteraceae bacterium | reverse complement strand
CAACTTTCTGCAGAGTACGGCGAAAACTCAAAACTTCTCGTTATCAATCCGTCAGAAGTTCTGAGGGAAGTTCTTGAAAACGTTGATATGAGCACCACGATAGTTTACATACTTTGCATCATAATCCTCATAATGAACATCTTTATCATTTCGGTTATTACTCTCCTGAATATGTATGACTCGAAAAAAGAAATTGCACTTATGCGGCTTATCGGTATCGGTATGAATAAGATTAATCTTGTATACATCATTCAGAATGGCATCATCGGTCTGATTTCTACAATACTCGCCTTTGCTGCTTCAAGGCTTTGTCTTGTGCTTATGGGCGGTTATGTGTCTTCAATGGGCATTGTGCTTGATACGGCTAAAATATACCCCGTTGAACTTATGATTATGGCTGTTGTATTTGTCATAAGCGTACTTCCTACTGTAATCTGTACGGTAAATATGTCTAAAAAGGACGGTATTTCTCAATGAAAAAGATAATATCAATTCTCCTCGTCGCCTGCCTTACGTTGTTTACCTTTGCTTCATGCGGAAGCAACAAGAGTAGCGGTGAAACCATCGACAACACCCTGAGTTTTTCTCAGGCAAACAGTGTTGAAGAAATGCAGGAACTTGACGGTAAGCAGGTAAACATCATTGGCTATATGTCAACACTTTCACCGATTAACGGTAGTTTTATGTATCTGATGAATTTGCCTTATCAGAGTTGTCCTTTCTGCGTTCCCAACACCACACAACTTTCAAACACAATGGCTGTTTACGCTAAAAGCGGTGACTCTTTTGAGTTTACTGACAGAGCCATAAAAGTTACGGGTACCCTTGAGTTCGGTGACTATACCGACGAATACGGTTATGAATACGGTTACAGAATCACTGATGCAATCTATACCGAAGTTGATACAAGTGAAATGTCTGACAAGATGAAACTGTGGCAGCAACTCGCATCAACAGATGTAATCAGCGATGTTTATAATATGTACGAATATGTTAACTTCCTTTGCTTCTGGCCTACATATACGGCAGAGTTCGAGAGTGGTAAGGATTATTTGTTCCCAACTGATGCACTGCATTTCATTGAAACAGAGGGTGCACAGTATAACTACGGCTACAAAGAAGGTTACTTTGAATCTATGATTGACACAATTGAAGAGGTAAGCACCACAGATTTCACAATTCTTGTTGAAAACATAAAAAAGGCTAAGTCGCTTGCTGAACGAGCATTTGCAGACCTTAAGGCTGAAGAGTATGCAACAACTACCGAATATAGCGGTTCATTTGGTGATGGCAGAAGTCAGTATAAGATGAATAATGCTGATGCATACGAAAAAGAAATGGAAACTATTTACAGAGAATTTGCGGAATGGCTTGCTGAGTGGGAGATTTAAACAGAAATAAACAATGGTTCATTTCAGTGAAGTACCTCCAAAAAAATCCCGTTGGTGTATGCCGAGTGTTTATAAGGACACTCGGCAGTTTTATTCGCCATACGGCGAGTGATATTGGTTCGCAGTTTTATTGTGCTTTGCACAGTGTTATTGTCCTTCGGAC
>JAZOAX010000243.1:0-1703 GCA_045595685.1 Acutalibacteraceae bacterium | reverse complement strand
AGAAGATGTTTGTGTATATCCTGTAATCAACGGTTCTTCATTTTATCTTGACGATTTTCCGTCTCAGATTCCCGAAGGCAACAGCAGTTATATTTCAAGGGATTACGGAACAACTATAAGGGATTTTTATATTAATATCTGGTGGCCTGATATGATGAATTTCGCCGATAAATACGGTATGAAATATACAGGTCTTGCGATTGAATGTTACGATGATGCGGTTGACGGCACAACAGATGCAAATCCTGATACAGGCACATTTCTCAATTTCGGCAATATGCTGCTCAGAAAAGGCGGAGAAATCGGTTATCACGGGTATAATCATCAGCCGCTTTGTTTTGACAACTGCGAATATAACGGAATTTACGATTATAAAACCTGGAACAGTTATTCTGCTATGAAAACTGCTTTTGACGAACTTATCGATTTTTGTGACGGTTTGTTTCCCGATGTGGAAATGGCTGTATATGTTCCTCCCTCAAACCTGCTTTCAAAAGAGGGCAAAGAGTTTCTGCTTAAAGAATATCCTCATATCAAAACAGTTTCGGGGATATATTTCGAGGATGATATTCTCGATTTCGGATGTATTCAGGAATTTTGTGTATCAAAAACAGGTGTTGTTGACCAGCCCCGTATTATATCGGGCTGCGATGTGAATGATTTTATGCAACTCGGTGCAGTTTCGGAACTTAATCTGCATTTTGTTAATAATCATTTTACCCACCCTGACGATGCGCTTGACCCTGACCGCGGTGCAGAACTTGGATGGGAAGAACTTAAAACCAGATTTGATAAATATCTTTCCTGGCTTTACAGTTCGGCAAAAGGTATCAGAAATTTCACGGGTTCTGAAATGTCTGCCGCAGTTCAGCGTTTTGTGGCTGTATCGCCAAAAAAGGAAGTCGCAAAGGATAAAATGACAATTAGTATAGATAATTTTTATGACAATGCAATGTTCTTTGTACGTTTTAATGAAAAAACACATACTGCTGTTAAGGGTGGAAAACTGACCCATCTCACAGGCAACCTTTATTTGCTTGAAGCCAATACGGACACAGTTACTGTGTTTTTTGAATAATTTTTGAGGCAGGAGAAAATTTTGAGAATTTGTTTAATTCTGGAAGGATGTTATCCTTTTATAAACGGCGGCGTTTCAACCTGGATGCACCAGTATATAAATGAGATGCCTGAACACGAGTTTGTGCTTTGGGTAATAGGTGCAAAGGCTGAGGACAGGGATAAATTTGTTTACACTTTGCCTCATAATGTGGTTGAGGTGGAGCAGGTTTTTCTTGACGACGCTTTAAGAGTTAAAGATAAAGGGGTTTTAAACCATAATTTCAGCGTTAAAGAAAAAGAAGCATTAAGGCGGCTTGTTTCGTCAGATAAGCCTGACTGGGATTTGCTTTTTAATATGTATCAGGTGAAAAAAATCAATCCTATGTCTTACCTCAAAAGTGAGAGTTTTTTGGAGACGCTTACCGAAACCTGCAAAAAAGAGTTTCCTTATATTGCTTTTTCGGATGCTTTTCATTCGGTTCGTTCAAGACTTTTGCCTGTGCTTTATCTTATGGGTGGCAAAATCCCCAAAGCCGATTGCTATCATGCTATATGTACGGGTTACGGCGGACTTCTGGCTTCAATGGGGGCTTACATAAATAAAAAACCGCTTTTACTTACTGAACACGGAATAAGTCGGAGGC
>JAZOAX010000242.1:0-2674 GCA_045595685.1 Acutalibacteraceae bacterium | reverse complement strand
CATATTCTTCAATTTTGAAAATAATGTGTCTGTCGCCCACTCTGATTTCAATATTCTTTTCATCGTCGCCTGAAAGTTTGATAATTTCATTAAGAGTCTTTGCAGGAACAACAAATTCAAGGTCGCCGTTTTCTTCGCCGTCATATTCAATATCTTCTCTTCTTACGGCAAGTCTTGCGCCGTCAACTGCAACAAGAACAAGTCTTCCGTTTGTCACTTCAAACTTAACACCTGTGTGAACGGGATTTCTTTCACCTGTTGAAACGGAGAAAATTGTCTTTTTAATCATATCTTTCAGAATTGCCTGCTTAACAGTTACAGGTGAAAACTTGCTCAGTGAAGGAAGTTCGGGATATTCGTCGGCAGAAGTACCGATAATTGAATATTCTGTTTCACCGCTTTTGATTTTACAGATATTTCTGTCATCGCAGTCAATTGAAACAACATCTTCAGGTACCATTCTGAGAATGTCGCAAAGATTTTTTGCATTAAGAACAACTCTGCCCTGCTCATACACTTCGCAGTTGAGCATAACAACAGAGCCAACCTCAAGGTCGTAACCTGTGAGTTTTACTGTACCTTCGCCTGCATCAATAAGAATACCCTCAAGGGCAGGGATTGTTGATTTGCTTGAAACTGTTCTCTGTATGTTCATACAGATTTTTGAAAGTTCTGAACTGTCACAAATAATTCTCATAATTAATTCCGTAACCTTTCCGACCGTTTTTAATAAAATTGCGGTCTCAGTTTTATAAAATGTCATTCTTTGATTTTTTTGAGTTTTCCTTGATTTTCAAAAAATGCGTTTTTTGAGTTTATAAAACAAATTATAATAATAGTAGTAGTAGTAGGTGGTGTTGAAACTGCGGAAAAATGGCAGAAATTGAGATTTTAAAAGGGTTTAAGCCATTTTTTTGATGTTAAAAGTTTTGTTGAAAATTTTTGGTATTCAACACGCACTTTTCCGCATTGTTAAGAAAGTGGAAAACTTTGTGTGGAATGTTAAATAAAGTGTTGAAAAAACCGTTTTTTTGAACCTGTGTTTTTTTACTGGTCTTTTATGTTTTTGATAATTTCTTCAACGGTATCTTTAAGGTTTATATCCTTTTCAATTTTTGCTTTGGTTTCATTGATTGCATAAATAATTGTTGAGTGGTGCTTGTTACCGAATTCTTTACCGATTGATTTAAGGTGAAGACCGGTAACCTGACTTACAACATAAATTGCAACCTGTCTTGCAAGGGAAATGTTTGAATTTCTTTTTTCAGAACGTATATCTGCAGCAGTTACATTGAATGTACGGGAAACTTCGTTGATTATATTTTCAACGGTAACGGGCAAAGGCTGGTTATCGTTGATAATATCGCTGATTGCTTTTTTTGCAACTGCAATTGTGGGCTTTGTAGTCTCAACTTCTTCGTAAGCCTTGATTTTGTTTACTATACCTTCAAGCTGACGGATATTTTTCTTTACATTTTCTGCAATGAACTGAATAACATCGTCACCGATTTCAATCTGAAGATCTTCTGCCTTCTTTTTAACAATTGCCATTCTTGTTTCAAGTGAAGGCGGCTGAATATCAGCAATAAGACCCATTTCAAAACGGGTGCGCAGTCTTTCTTCAAGAATCATAATTTCTTTCGGCGGTCTGTCAGATGTAAGAACAATCTGGCTGCCGTTTGCATTGAGTTCATTGAAGGTGTGGAAGAATTCTTCCTGAGTTGTTTCAGCCTTTGCAATAAACTGAATATCGTCAACAAGAAGAACATCGCATGTTCTGTATTTATCGCGGAAATCGTGGGTGTTGTGGTTACCGATATAGTAAACAAGTTCACTTGTGAAATGTTCACCGCTGGTATAAATAATGTTTGCATCGGGATTATTTTCTTTAATCTCATTCATAATAGCCGTAAGAAGATGGGTCTTACCAAGCCCCGAATGGCCGTAAATGAAAAGAGGGTTATATGCCTTGCCGGGTTTTTTTGCAACATTGTATGCTGCTGCGTGGGCAAATTTGTTTGACGGGCCGATGATGAAATTATCAAATGTGTAGTTGTATTCTTTTGTTGTGATTTCTTTTTCTTCTTTTTTCACTGCAACGTCGTCGGGAACAACATATTCAATTTCAACGGGGAAACCGAGAACGTTTTCGAATGCAAGAGAAACAACTTCAGAAAATTTGTCAATGATTATTTTTCTTTTAAACTCGTTGGTTGAAAGATAAACTTTGTCGTTTTTAAAATCAACAAACTCAAGGGAACTGAGCCACACGTTATAAGCAACTTCCGTAACACATGCTTTGAGTTCTTCTTTAACAAGTTCCCAGACTTCAATAAAAGAATCCATAAATTTACCTCCTTCGGATTAAACTGTTTTTTGAAACTGTATTTTTAAAAAGATTTATTTTACCGTTGCGGTCGGAAAAATAAAAATGTAATAAAAAGGAACAGAAAAATATCTTGATTTTTGACGGACAGCATTATAATATATAAATATATATATAACTAAAGAGAAATAAGATATATACTTTAAAATATCATAATACTTCACCTTTCATTTTAGCACAGATTTAAACACCTTGCAAGTGTTTTGCAAAAGAAAGTCAGAAAAAAGTGTCAGAGTACTGATTTTTGGTCTTTTAAGTGCTTGAATTTTAAATTTTATATAATATAAT
>JAZOAX010000241.1:0-9702 GCA_045595685.1 Acutalibacteraceae bacterium | reverse complement strand
CAATCAAGGGGATTTAATTTGATGACACCTGTTAAGGCGTTATATTATCACTCTGTCTTTTTCTTCACGCTGTTTTCGAAGAAGAGTCTGACTTTCAAGAGGTGTTTCACATTCAAAAGTGAAATTCATCATCGGATGACGTGTGCTGTCAATAGGCTCGCCGTCGGCATTTCTGAGATTCTGCGCTTTGACGGTGAAAGGCTTTTTACCTGCAACCATACATTCAAGTTCGTCACCTTCAAAAAAGCGGTTTCTTTGTGAGCAGTATGCAATGCCTTTTTCCCACTTTTCAACAACAGCCATAACATCCCATTCACGGTTATAGCCGCCTTTATAACTTATCTGAGCATCTTCAGATGGGTCATCATAGAAAAATCCGGTGCAGTAGTCTCTGTAGCTCACTTTAACCATTTCATCAAGAATCCACTGCTCAGGCTTATAGTCATCGGTGGGATTTTCAAAATATGCATCAATAGCCATTCTGTAAGCATTTGTAACAACAGCAACATAGTATGCCGATTTTGCTCTGCCCTCAATTTTAAAACTTGTTATACCTGCTTTAATCATTTCGGGAATGTGCTCAATCATACACATATCTTTTGAATTAAGAATGTATGTGCCGCCCTCATCTTCCCCGACAGGAAAATACTGACCCGGTCTTTTTTCTTCAACAAGGCGGTAATTCCAGCGGCAAGGCTGTGCGCACTCTCCCCTGTTGGCGTCTCTGTTAACAAGATAATTAGATATCAGGCATCTGCCCGAAAAAGACACACACATAGCACCGTGAACAAAACATTCAATATCCATATCCGAAGGAATGTTATCCCTCAGTTCTGAAATTTCTTCCATGCTGAGTTCTCTTGCCGTTACAACCCTTCTTGCACCGAGGTCATAAAAAGCTTTCGCGGCGGCATAATTCACAATACCCGACTGTGTTGAAATGTGTATTTCTGTTCCCGGGGCATATTTTTTTGCATATTCAAGAACGCCCAAGTCAGAAATTATAAGAGCATCAACGCCTGCACTCTGTGCATTTTTAAGAAAATCGGGAAGTTTTTCAAGTTCAGCATTTCTGGGAAGAACATTACAGGTGAGATACACTTTTACACCGTGTGAATGTGCAAATTCAACTGCACCGTGAAGTTCCTCGTCAGTGAAGTTGGCAGGGCCTGCTCTCATACCGAAAACAGTACCACCGAGATAAACAGCATCTGCGCCGTATCTTACTGCGGCTTCAAGACGCTCCATATCACCTGCCGGAGCCAGAAGTTCAGGCTTTTTCAGTAAATTACCCATTTCATCAGCCTCCGATATTACCGTAAAGCACCTTTGCAGTATTCACCTGATGTTCGGCAGCAGTTTCTGCAAGATAAATTTCACCTGTTTTGATATCATGGCAGAAGAAATAGTAGTCGGTATCAGCAGGATAAAGCGCTGCTTCGATGGCAGTTTTACCGGGGTTACAGATAGGTCCGGGAGGAAGTCCTGTCTGGCTATAAGTATTATATGTGTCAAGATAGTGTGAATAGTAAACATCTGAGAAAAGATTATAATCCTTCAAAGAAGCAATATAATCTCTTGTTGAGTTCATTTCAAGGTTGGGATAAGTTGCGCTGTCGTTAAGACGGTTGTGAATTACCGATGAGATAACCGCCATCTGTGTGCCGTCTTTGGCTTCACGCTGAATGATTGCGGCAATGTTGATAATCTCATCCTGAGTCATACCGAGTTCCTTGAGCCTTGTGTTATATTCGGAAGTCCACCTTGATTCAAAGTTATTGAAAAGTTTTTTAAGAACGGAACTTGCATTTTCACCGATAAAGAAATCGTAAGTATCAGGGAAAAGATAGCCTTCAGCCTTGAGATATCTGCCGTTGACATCCTTGATTTTAGAAATAAACTTATACTGTTCACCGATAATTTCAAGGTTTGCATAAAGTTTATCTGCTTCGCAGACTTTATACTTTTCAATTTTCTCGAAAACCTGTGCAATGCTCCAGCCTTCAGGGAAAGTAAGGCGGATTGTATCCTTTGCAACATTACTTCTTACCATTATGGTTTCAAGCATATTTTCAATACCCGCATCAGCATCAAGATAGTAAATACCCGGCTGATACTGTATTCTTTTGGTTTCAACCACAACACCGTCTTCATAAATGTCAACTTCATCATAATGTCTGAATTTACAGAAAATATCAGTAATAAGCGGCTGTTTTATCAGACCTGCATCGGCAAGAATTGAAAATACTTCATCATAATCGGAGCCTTCGGGAATTTCAACTGTAACTGATGATTCAGAGTCGCCGTTTATCACAAGAATATCATTGATAACAGACAAAGCAACTGTTGAAGCAAAAACAGTGATTATTGTGATAAATATAAGGCACACACAGAATGTGAGAAATCCTTTGATGAAATTATACTTTCTTCTGGCACTGCGTTTTGCTGCAGCAGAAACGGGCTTTTTGCCTTTCTGTGTTTTGCGTGCAGGCTGCTGAGGTTTTCCGGCACTGCTTTTTGCAGGTGCAGGTTTTCTCGCAGGAGAAGTCTGCTTTTGTGAAGCCGGTGCTTTTCTTGCTGCAGTGCCGCCGGGTCTTGCTCCGGCAGGGCGTGTTGCACCCGAGGATCTGGTCGAAGAAACAGGTCTGCCCGATGCCGAAGAACTTCTCTGTACGGGTCTTCTTGCCGCAGGAGTCGGTCTCACTGCAGGTTCATCATCAAAATCAGTTATATGTAACTCAAATTTTTTAGGCTTTGAAGATGCAGATACACCTTCAGCAATACTTTTTGAGTCAATATTTTCGCTGAAATCTCCTAAAGAGTTTGGTTTTCCGGGATAATATGAACGGTTATTTGTATTTTCTGTACCTTCGCTGTGAAAACGATCATCCATAATTATTCCTCCTTAAGTTTGAAAATATATATTGTCTTATCAGTGATAAGATAGTTTACTTTTTCATCGAATTGATTAAGTCTGAGACTGTCGGAAACACAATCTTCAAAACATATACCCACAGATTCACCGGTAAAACCGGCAAGGAATCTGTCATAGTAGCCTTTTCCGTAGCCGAGTCTTCCTCCGTTTTTATCGAACGACAAGCCCGGCACAAGACAGACTGATTTTTCTGCAGAGTAAGCCTTTCTGCATTTTTCGGGCACAGGCTCCGAAATAGAGTACATACCATTTTTCATATCGGTTGTGCCGCTGACGAAATAGAATTCCATATTTCCTTCACCGTCAAGGCACAAAGGAAATGCAACCTTTTTGCCGTCACTGAGTGCTGCAGTAAACACACTGTCCACATTAACTTCAGTGCCGATTGCAGAATACAGAAACAAAGACTCTGCACTTTTATATAAGTCACTTTCAAGAAATGTACGGCAAATAATACTTTCCCGTTCACTTCTGTCTGTTATATTTTTTCGTATGTCACGGTATTTTTTTCTGAGTAAATTTTTTTCCTGCGAAATCATTTTGCCTGAATCTGACTGTGAATTGCTTCGGCAGTTTCTCTGCCTTTAAGTGCGCAAACAATTTCAAGACCGAACTCAACGGCTACACCTGCACCTTTTGCAGTGATGAAATTACCGTCACAAACTACATAATCTTCGCTTATATTTGCACCCTCGAGTTCTTTTTCAAAACCGGGATAAGCGATTGCATTTCTGCCTTTGAGAAGGCATTTATGGCCGAGAATCTGAGGTGCGGCACAGATTGCACACACATATTTTTCGTTTTCTGCTGCAAAGTAAATTGCATTCTGTACTGCTTCACTGTTTTCAAGATTAAGAGCACCGGGCATACCGCCGGGAAGAATTACGGCTTCAAGTGAAGAGTTAAGAACAACTTCATCAGCAACAATATCGGCAATAACGGGAATGTTATGGGCACCCGTTACTGTTTTGCCCGTAACACCGACTGTTATAACCTCAACACCTGCTCTTTTCAGCATATCTATGGGAGCAATAGCCTCTAATTCTTCAAAACCGTCTGCTAAAAAACAGTATACCATTTTAAATTCCTCCTCAGAGTATAATTCTAATCGAGTGCATAACTCATATATATATCTTTGAAATCTACACCGTTAAAAGAGTACATCATTCCGTATCTTGCTTTTTTACTGTTACCGTAAGCTTTAAAATCATAAGGTGAATATACAGTAAATTCATCACTTAATTCAGAGATTAAATCATTGATATTTTCTTCGGTTTTATCTTCTGTACTGATAAAATCAAGAACAGTTTTGTCCTCCATATTAACAGCGAAATAAGCGTCATCGGATTCTGTTTTATAAAAGATATAATCCGAATGTTGTACACAGTCAAGTGCATAAGCCATATCTTCCTGACAGAAATAAAACCTGTTGCCACGATAATTACTCATAAGCCTGAGCAGTTCACATCCGTGTAACTCTGCTTGACCGTAATATCTGTCGGAAATCGCTTTTCCCTTAGTCTCGACGGTAGTTTCATATCTGTATAACGCCGTTTCAAAGCCGAATTTACCGTAGTAATCATAAAGTCCGTCGTTTGCTGGAACAAGGCTTATAAAGTCAGTATCTGATGCATTTTTGCAATAGTCAAGTGCTTCGTTTATAAGTTTTCCCATCAGGCCTCTGCTTCTGTAGTCGGGGTGCGTTGCAGCGGCATAAAGATATTTACCTTTATAGGTTTCACTGTTAAAATCAATTCTGCAATTAAGGAGATACAGCACTGAAACAATTTTGCCGTCAATAACCTCGGCAAAAGTATCGCACAGTGAATATTCCTTTTTAAAAAACAGATTTATATAATCGTAATCATCACCGAAAACGGTGTGCCACAGTTCTTTCAGTTCTTCACAGTATAAAGGATCGACTTTAATCAGCATTTCTGAACACCGCCTCATATTTATCGGGGAGCAAAGCAGGATAGTAGGAAAGTTTTGCCTTTCTTAAATTTTCAGAGCCGACATCGTCTTCTCTGTCAATGTATTTATATCCCGAAAGTTCGTTTTTCACAAACTGCTGGTTTATCATAGGATATGCGCCCCTGATATCTGCATAGGCTTTTTCAAAATGAACGCAGAAGGCATCGTCGTTCATTCTTTCTCCCATTGTGTAAGCAACAACTTTTCCGTCACATCTGAGAAGTCCGCCTACATATCCGAGTGCATTATAATTATCGAAAACTTTTTTTATAATTGCAAGTTCGCCTTCAAGGTCTTCTTTATATTCGCTTTCATTTTTTCTGAGCCAATCTTCACTCATAAGAAGACATTCATTTATATTTTGCTCGGTGATTCTTTCGTAAGACCAGTTGTTATTTCTCATAAAATAAGAAATATGATTTCTTTTTGGCTGATACTTTTTGCCTTTGAGGTTTATAAGGTCATCTGAAAGATAAATATAATCAAAACTGTCTCTTTCAAGGGTTATATCAAAACAACGTGAAAAATGTTTTTCAAGCAATTTCGCATTTTCGGTGTTCATTCCGAAAATCCCGAAAGAAACACCTCTTTCTTTACCGTCTTTTATAATTTCTTCAATAGCCCTGATAACATCACCGTTACCCACCGGAAAACAGTATTCTGCATACTCCTGTTTAAAACAGCACCTTGTAACAAGACAACCGAAAACTTCCGCAACGGCAATTTCCATTTTTGCACTGTAGGAAAAAATATTGCCGAAAGTATATTCGCAGGTGAGGAAACCTGACTCCGAAATCTTCTTTTCAATCCAGTTTTTATCTTCGATTCCGGGGCAGTGAAAATCAATCATTACCTAACAGATTCCTTTCAACAGTGTTTATAACAGCCTTCGAAATTTCTTCAACAGACAAAGGCTCTCCGTCTTTTCCGCAGTGGATAATGTTCCAACCGAGTTTTTTTGCAGCATAAGCCGCAGCCTTATGGCAGGAAACAAGATATTCAACATCTCTTTCGTGAACATCTTTTTTATTTTCATCACCCTGATATCTCTTGGAAAGAAGTTTCTGAGAAATATCAACGGGCATTTCAAGATAAATTACACAGTCAGGTGCGGGAACGCCGATTTTGTTGTATTCGAAATCAAAAAGCCAGTCAAGATATCCGTCCCATTCACTTTCATCAAGTTTGGTCATCTGATGTGAAGCGTTTGAGGTTGTGTATCTGTTTGCAACAGTGATTTTGTCGGAGTTATACTCTTTTTCCCAATACTTCTTGTAACTTGCATATCTGTCCACAGCATAAAAGGTTGATGCGGCATAAGCGTTTACGTCGGAGGGTTTATCACCGAGTTCGCCGCCCAGATACATTTTGACAAGTGTACTTGAAGGATCGTTATAATAAGGCAAATCAAGTGTATAAGTTTCAATGCCTTTTGAATTAAGATATTCTTTGAGAAGGTTTGCCTGAGTTGATTTACCGCTGCCGTCAAGACCTTCAATTACTACCATTCTGCCCATTTTTTCAGTCTCCAAATCAGTAAGTTAAAATTACAGCAAAAACAATAAGATTTCCTTCTTTTTCACGGTTTGCAATTGAGTGTTTTTCACCGCTGAGACAAACGCAGGAATCACCTTTATTGAGAATTTCTGTTTTGCCGTTATCGTCATAAGTTGCAGTGCCTTCAATTATGTAGAAAATTTCTTCTTCGTTTTCGTGAATATGACCGCCGATTGAACAGCCGGGTTCAAGTGTAATTGTTGCAACAAGCCTTGAAGCACCTTTGTATTCACCTTTATCAAGAATTTCTCTTATAACTGCCTGACCATCGCCGTCTCTCATATTTACTTTGATGTTTACGGTCATATTTTCATTTCTTTTAATCATATCATACTGCCCCCATTTTCACAATCTATATGATTATATCAACTTTCTCAAGTTAATTCAATGCTTTTTAATAAAATTTTACCTTTGAGTTTATATATTGTGTCAATTGACAAATTATTAATATTATTCTACAATATAACAAATATATTTTAGGATGTGATTATATGGCAAAATACGGTGCTTTTATTATAGGCGTTACGGACTGCACTCAGGATGTATGCGCCGCTTCCGGAAGAATTTCAACACAGAGCGGTACTGCCCTTGAAATTTTTGAAAGAAGCCATGACGAAGAAAAAAATACAAATCTTATCGGTAAGGTTACCCGTTCAGGTCACACTTCAACCGTTGAACACGCATTTTTCAACATTGCTTTTGAAAATGTTTCTGTTGTTGTTGAACAGTTTATGATTGAATTCAGACTTGCTTCTTTCACGGTGAAATCACGACGTTACGTTGATTTCAGTGATTGCGGTTACTATATGCCCGAATTCAAAAACGAAGAAGACAAAGAAGAGTACACTAAAACAATAGACGAACTCTTTGTCGCCTACGGTAAACTTTGTGAAGACGGTATTCCCAAGGAAGACGCACGTTTTGTTCTCCCCTACTGTTTTTACAGCAACTTTTACTGCTCACTGAACGGCAGAGAACTTGTCAATGTTCTTAATGCTATGATTTACGGCAGAGGCAGAAAGATTAAAGAAATTTATGAAATCGGTCTTTCACTTCTTTCTCAGACAAGAGAAAAGACCCCCGGCATTTTCAGTGATTTTGAAATCAAGGGCGAAAAATACCGCGATGAAATTAATCTTGGATTTGAAGAAACCGAAGAAGTTCCCGCAACTGAAAAATGTGAGATTCTTGCAGTAAGTCCCGACGGAGTGAAAAACATCTGCCGCACTGCACTTATTGAACAGTACAATTTTTCATCTGAAAAAACAGAAGAAATTCTTTCAGATGAAAATAACATTAACAAAATCCTTGATGCAGTGACCTCTTATTCAAGACCCAGAGCACTTGAAAGTTACACGGCAACAGTGCGTTTCAACAGAGTTTCCCTTGCTTGCCTTACACATTTTGCAAGACACAGAATGCACAGCATCTGCATCCCCAACCTTATAAGAGCAAGAAGAAACGACTATGTTGTACCTGAAACCGTTAAAGTACATTCTTCACTTCAGACAATTTATGAAGATGCTTTCAAAAAGATGGCGGTTCTTTATGAATCCTTCAAAAACAAAGGCTATGACGAAAGCGTTCTTATTTACTGTGTTCTCAGCGGTAACACTCTTGACATTGTGACAACAATGAACGCAAGAGAAATGCTTCTGTTCTTCCGTCTTCGTTCCTGCACAAGAGCACAGTGGGAAATTCAGGAATATGCAACGGAATTTCTTTCAAAACTGCGTAAGATTTCACCTGAACTTTTCATTCACTACGGCCCGAGTTGTTATCTTACAGGCGTATGTCCCGAAGGAAGACTTTCCTGCGGAAGAAGTGCAGAGATTAAAGAACTGTTTAAAAACTTATAAAAATACCACCTTGACGCCTCAGGTGTCAAGGTGATTTTGGCATATTATGTGAATTTTTATATATAATTCACTGTAGGTGATTAACTATGACAAAAAAATCAATAGAAAACTTAATTAAAAGAAAAAACTGGACTAAAGCCCAGGCAAGAGAAAACATTAGTGTTATGAGCGGAACTGTTGGCATTGTGTGCAATGTTACACTCAGTATTTTCAAATTTGTTGTGGGCTCATTCACAAACTCAATTTCAATTACGGCAGATGCCATCAACAACCTTTCCGATGCCGGTTCAAACATTGTAACAATTGCATCGGCAAAACTTTCAAACAAACCCGTTGACAAAGAACATCCCTTCGGTCACGGCAGAATTGAATATATATCAGCGTTGGTTGTTGCGTTTCTCATTTTTCTTATGGGATTTGAACTTTTCAAAAGTTCCGTTACAAAACTTTTCTCCCCCGAAGAAATGCACTTCGGTGTGTGGAACATCATCATTCTTGTTGTTGCCGCTGCAGTTAAACTCTGGATGGGATATTTCAATCACAACCTCTTTGTTCTTACGGATAATCTCAATCTGAAAGCCGTGAAAAAGGACTGTATAAACGATGCACTTTCAACAGTTGCAACAATTGTTGCTCTTGTTATTTCCTGCTTCACTCCCTTTAAATTTGCCGACAGCATTATCGGTATTTTTGTATCGGGTATAATTGTTATGGCAGGTGTAAACATCGTCAAAGACATTATGGGTCCCCTTCTCGGTCAGGCTCCGTCAAAAGAGACCGTTGATGAAATCGAAAGAATCATTCTTAAAGAAGAATCTATTGTGGGAATACACGACCTCATTATTCACGATTACGGTCCGGGCAGAAGAATCGCTTCCGTTCACGCAGAAGTGCCGTCAGGTGTTGATATACTTGAAATTCACGATATTATTGACAACATTGAAATTGAAATTCTTGACAAGATGAACATCCTCATCTGTATACATATGGACCCGATTGTCACCGACGACGAACAGGTTAACCGCTATAAAGAAATAACAGGAAAAATTATCAAGGATTACTGCGAAGACTATTCTTTCCACGATTTTAAAATGGTCAAAGGTCCTACACACACCAATCTGATTTTTGATCTTGTTGTTCCGGTTCCCGACAAAACCAAAAACAACAGTGAGATTCTCTCGGAGATAAAAAAACGCTTCAAAGAATACGACAGCACAATTAAACTTGTTGTTAGAGTTGAACATTCCTTTGTATAACCAAAAGGTGATGTAAAAAAAGAACTGTAAAAACAGTAGTTTGGGCGGCACTCCGCAAGGAAGTTAAGGTTTTTATCGGCTCTTTTCCGCCAAAAGTTCACGAAAAACTCCCGAAATACGC
>JAZOAX010000240.1:0-42387 GCA_045595685.1 Acutalibacteraceae bacterium | reverse complement strand
TGTTGTTAACAAGCTTTTCGCAGAAATCAGCCCCAAGTATAAGGAAGTAAACGGCGGTTATTGCCGTATTATCAAAACAGGTCCCCGTCGTGGTGACGCAGCTGAGATGTGCATCATCGAGCTCGTTTGATAATACACTATATTAAATAAAAAAAGACTGTTGCTGAGGCAACAGTCTTTTTTTATGCAGAATGAAAACGGCAGATGTAGCAGTACTCGTTATATCTGCCGTTTAATTTAAGATGTTGGATTTTTTTCATAGAATTTCTTTTGGGCTTTCTCTTTAAGCGTTTCATAATCAAAAGCCATTTCTGTATCAATCTTTTTTAGTTTAAGATATGCTTTGTCTGCTCTTGAAAAATCGCCATAGTTCAATGAAAGAACTATCAGCATTTCCAAAAGACTGTAATCATCACTGAAGTCTATGTCAGTTGCACACAAAAGATTATATGCTTTATTACCGTTTTTAGCTTTTATAAGAAGATAGCAATAATAATGCAGCACATCCGGCTCACCGGGATTCATTTCATAAGCAGTTTTTGAATGTTTGAGTGCAGCATCAATATTGCAGATATCAAAATAGCAATGACTTATGTTAATGTGTGCGTCGAAGTTGTTTTCCAATTTTAATGCTTTGTTATAATATTCAATAGCCTTATGAGGATTTTTTAATATGTCATAACAAAGGCCTATGTAAAAATTAGTATCGTAACGGTCAGAATCGATTTCATTTGCTTTGAGCAAGCAAGCCAAGGCTTTCTCTTCAGTTTCCTGTTTCATATATGCTATTCCAAGGCGAAATAGTGATTTTTCTGAAACTTCAAAATCCAAAGAGCGTTTGTAGTGAATAATTGCTTGTTCTACATTATCTAAACATTGATAGCAAAAACCGGCTTTATAGTATGCGTCAGCATTGTTCGGGTCAACTTCAAATGCTTTTTGAAAATGTTTCAATGCTTTTGCAGGTCGGTCAAGTTCCAAATATTCGCATCCCAGATTATACCAAGGAGCCTCATCGTAGGGATTAATTTCTGTTAATTTTTTGAATATTTTGATTGCTGTTTCGTGTTTGTTTAATTCTGACAGACAGTTGCCATACATAAGAGTAGCATTTGTGTCACCATTTTCCAGCATTATTGATTGGTATAACTCTTTTGCATCTTCGAATTTACCCTGATCATATAATATGTCAGCTTTTTCGAGTCTTTTATCAAAATTCATATAATATGGAACTCCTCAACAAATCGTTTATGTTTTAATTTTATCAGTTAAAAAATATTTTGTCAATTGATAGTCTTTTTCATAAGTGCTCGTTGCAAGGTGATATTTTATAAAAAAGTAACCAAAGAACTTTACTTATTCCTTACTACTTACTACTAAAAAAGCCCTCCGAAGATTCGGAGGGCTTTTTGTTGTTCTTATTCTTCAGCGTCTTTCTTTGCTTCTTCAATAACTTTCTGTGCAACGTTCATGGGAGCATCCTCATAACGTGCAAAGTTGAGTGTGAAGTAGCCTCTGCCGGCTGTTACTGAACGGAGTGTTGTTGAGAAGTCACCCATTTCAGCCATAGGAACTTCAGCAACGAGTTCCTGCATCTTGGGTTCGTCTGCAGCACCCATACCGAGAACACGGCCACGGCGCTTTGTGATATCGCCCATAATATCACCGAGGTTTGAGTCGGGCATATAGACCTTAAGTTCGCCGATGGGTTCAAGGATAACGGCGTTACCCTGAGCCATACCGTTCTTATAAGCAATCTTAGCCGCGGTCTTGAATGCCATTTCGTTTGCGTCAACGGGATGGAATGAACCGACATAAAGAACACCTTTAAGACCTACAACGGGATAACCTGCAAGGGGACCCTTGAGAATTGCTTCCTGAAGACCTTTTTCAACTGCGGGGAAGAAGTTCTTGGGAACTGAGCCGCCGACAACTTCTGTTTCGAAAATAAGATGGTCTTCTGTGTGGGGTTCGAAACGGATGAATACATCACCGAACTGACCTGAACCGCCTGACTGTTTCTTGTGGCGACCCTGTACCTGACAGGACTTGCGGATTGTTTCTCTGTAAGCAACCTTGGGAATCTTAAGGTCGATTTCAACGCCGTACTTTGTTTTAAGTTTTGAAACAACAACTTCAAGGTGCTGTTCACCGAGACCTGAAAGTACCATTTCTTTGGTTTCGTCGTTTGATACGAATGTAACAGTGGGGTCTTCAGAAATTATCTTACGAACGCCTGAAGCAACTTTATCTTCTTCGCCCTTCTTCTTAACAACAACTGCCATTGAAAGTGAGGGAGCGGGGAAGTCGATGCCTTCAAGGTTGATTATGTTCTTTGCATTGCAGATTGTGTCGCCTGTTGCAAGGTCATCAAGTTTTGTGATAACACCGATATCACCTGTTGAAATTTCACTGATATCTTCCTGCTTGATACCCTTAACAGCAACAAGTTTACCCATTCTCTGGCTCTTGCCTGTTCTTGCGTTGTAGCAAGGTGTGTCGGGAGTAATCTTACCGGAAATAACTTTTACGAAAGACATCTTACCAACGAAGGGGTCGGCAACTGTCTTGTAGCAAAGAGCAGCAAGAGGTCCGTCTTCTTTACATTCAACTTCGATTTCTTCGCCGTCACCGTTAGTTGCAAGTTCGGGATTTGCCTGGTCGGGTGAGGGTGCTGAGTACACAATAGCATCAAGGAGCATATCACAGCCGTCAACCTTTGTTGCTGAACATGCATATACGGGCCAGATTTCACCTGTTTCAACGCCTTTTGTAAGACCTGCGATGATTTCTTCTCTTGTGAGGGGCTCACCTTCGAAGAATTTTTCCATAAGTTCTTCATCAACTGTGGCAACTGCTTCTTCAAGGGCTGCTCTCATATTTGTGATGTTGTCGTCAGAAACAAGGTCAATTTCCTGAGGACGACCGTTGGGATACTTGAATGCTTTGTTTGAGCAAAGATTTACGAATGCTTCGCAAACGGGGCCGTTCATATAAGGAACAACAACGGGGCAGAGTTTGTTGCCGAGTTCAGCCTTAAGAGCCTCAAATGTTTTATAGAAGTCGCGGTTGTCTGAGTCAACCTTTGTGATAGCAAAGAATTTTGCAATGCCTCTCTTGTCGGCAGCCTTGATAGCCTTTTCAAGACCTACGTCAATACCTGAGCCTGCTGATGTTACGATAACTGCGCAGTCTGCTGCACGCATTGCTTCTGCCATACCGCCGGCAAAGTCAAACTTACCGGGAGCATCAAGAATATTGATTTTTGTATCTCTCCATTCAAGAGAAGCCATAGCGGAAGAAATGGAGCACTGGCGCTTCTTTTCTTCTGCATCATAGTCCATAATTGTATTGCCGTCTGCAACCTTACCAAGTCTGTCTGTAACGCCTGCAACATAAAGCATTGCTTCTGAAAGTGCTGTTTTACCCTTTCCGGTATGACCTGCGATGGCGATATTTCTGATGTTGTTTACTTTGTAGGATTTCAATTCCATTACCTCCTAAGACCCCATTATTACAGAGTCCGAAATTTTGCTGCGCCTGAACAAATTATATTATTCGACGTTAACATTTAATATCTTACCATAAAATAACCAAAAAAACAACGGATTATTAACTAATTTTGTGCATTTATTTTTGTTTAGTCTGTATAAAATAATCTTTAAAAAGAAAAGACAAATGGGTTTTAGTGGAAATATTCTACAAAAAGACTGAAAATATGTTAATGAGAAAAGGCTTGATTAAATACACAGAATGAAGTATTATATAACTATACTATTTTAAAGGGGCTTTGAATATGAAAAAATTAGGATTCGGCTGTATGCGGCTTCCTCTTACGGAAAAAGGTAATGATGAATCTGTTGATAAAAAGTATTCATCTGAAATGTTTGACAGTTTCCTTTCTGACGGATTTACTTATTTCGACACCGCTTATATGTATCATAAAGGAATGAGCGAAAGAGTTGTGGGAGAACTGCTTTGCAGCACACATAAAAGAGAAAGTTTTCTTCTTGCAACAAAAATGCCCGTTGGTATGCTTAAAACCAAGGGTGATACAGACCGAGTTTTCTGCGACCAGAAGCAAAAGTGTCAGACGGAATATTTCGATTACTATCTTCTTCACTGCCTTGATAAAGGTAATTACAAAAAAGCACTGAAGTTCGGCGTTTTTGATTATCTGAAAGAAAAAAAGGAGAATGGTGAAATAAAAAAACTCGGCTTCTCATTTCACGACACTGCAGATGTCCTTGACAAAATACTCACCGAACAGCCTCAGATGGAGTTTGTGCAGCTGCAGATAAACTATCTTGACTGGGAAGATATAAAAGTGCAGTCACGTCGCTGTTATGAAGTTGCAAGAAAACACGGCAAGGATATTATTGTTATGGAGCCCGTAAAGGGCGGCAGACTTGCCAATGTTCCCGCTGAAGCAAAGGAATATCTTCAGAAGAATAAGCCCGGCGTATCACCTGCCTGCTTTGCTCTTGGTTTCTGCGCAAGTCTGGAAGGCGTTATCCTTGTGCTGAGCGGTATGTCTGACAGACATCAACTCAAAGAAAATATGGCGTATTTCAATACTGCTGAGCCTTTCGGTAAAAAGGATTTTGAAATTGCAAAGAAAATGGCAGACCTTATTAAAAACGAAAACCTTATTGATTGTACTGCGTGTCAGTACTGTGTTGAGGGTTGCCCGAAGAAAATCGATATTCCGAAATACTTTGCCGTATATAACGATGCTGTTAAAGGTAAAATCACAAGCAAAAGGAAATACCGTTCACTTTCAAAAAAGTCAACACCCGTAAGTGAATGTATCGCCTGCGGTAAGTGTGAAAATACCTGCCCGCAGAAAATTGACATAATTGAAAAACTTAAAAAGGTTAAGGAGAAGTTAGGCTGAGATGGACTATAAATTAAGGAAAGTAACAAAAGATGACAGAGAACTGTTTCTTGAATTCATCGGAATGTTCCACAATTCACCTGCAATGCTTCATCCCGTAAGTGCTGAAGTTGATGTGAAAAATTTTGAAGAACTGATGAGAAGTGATGAATATCTTGAAGGATATTTCATTAACTCCGATGGCAAGGATATCGGCTATGTGCTTCTTAGCAAAGGCTTTGCTTCGGAGGTGGGCGGTTTGGTTGTTTGGGTGGAAGAAATTCTTGTTCTTCCCGAATACCGTTCAAAAGGTATCGGCGGAAAGGTGCTCAGACAAATTGACGAACTTATTCCTTATGCTAGACTCCGTCTTGAAGTGGAGCCCGATAACGAAAGGGCAAAGAAACTTTATAAATCCATCGGATTTGAAGAACTTCCCTATATGCAGATGATAATAGACAAAAAATAAAATATTATGGAAAAGAAAATGCTGTATAACGGTCAGTTATACGGCATTTTGTATATAAAATTGTTGCATAATAGATAAAATTTATCGGTAACGATTGACAATTTTGTATCATTGGTATATTATGAAGGTTATAACATAGTAGGTGATTTGGAGAATAGGCTATGAATCCACTTTAAAAAGGGGTATTTTTATGGAAAAAATTATGTATCTGATTCCTTTTATCGGAGTTGCAGGGTTGTTGTTTGCCCTGATTCTGACAATGAGGATAAAAAAACAGGATCCCGGTAACGAAAGAATGCAGGAAATTTCCGCTGCCATTCATTCAGGTGCCAAGGCATTCCTTTTTGCAGAATATAAAATTCTTGTGTTCTTTATTGCGGCACTTTTTCTTGCAATCGGTTTTGCAATTTCCTGGCCCTCAGCACTGAGTTTCCTTCTTGGTGCGGTATTTTCAATTGCGGCAGGATATTTCGGAATGAATGTTGCAACCAAGGCTAATGTGAGAACTACCAACGCTGCAAAGCAGGGCGGTATGAAAAAGGCCCTTTCCGTCGCTTTTTCCGGCGGTGCCGTTATGGGTATGAGTGTTGTCGGCCTCGGACTTTTAGGTATTGCAGGTATCTATGCACTCACACAGAATACGGACGCACTTTTCGGATTCAGTCTCGGTGCATCTTCAATTGCACTTTTTGCAAGAGTTGGCGGCGGTATCTACACAAAGGCTGCTGACGTAGGCGCAGACCTTGTTGGTAAGGTTGAAGCGGGTATTCCTGAAGATGACCCCCGTAACCCTGCAGTTATTGCAGACAATGTTGGTGACAATGTAGGTGACGTTGCAGGTATGGGTGCAGACCTTTTTGAAAGTTATGCAGGTGCAATCATTTCGGCAATTACACTTGGTGTTGTGGCTTTCTCAAATGCAGATAATGCTATTTCAGGCGCTCTTTATCCTCTTGTTATTGCAGGCATCGGTGTTGTAGCTTCTATTATAGGTACATTCTTTGTACGCGGTGAAAAATCCGATCCTCACAAATCACTTAAAACTGCAACTTATGTTGCTTCGGCAGTTGTGCTTGTTGCTTCAGTGGCACTCAGTAAAGTTCTTCTCGGCACCTTCAGTTACGGTATTGCAATTGTTGCAGGTATTGCAGTCGGTACTCTTATCGGTATTATCACAGAACTCTACACCTCAGATAAATTCAAGTCCGTTCAGAAAATTGCTGAACAGAGTGAAACAGGCACTGCAACAAACCTTATCTCAGGCCTTGCAGTCGGTCTCAAATCCACTGCTTTCCCCATTCTTCTTATAAGCGTCGGTATTTTCGTTTCATATTATGTATGTCGTAACGGCGGCGCAGGTAGCGGTATTTACGGCGTTGCTCTTGCAGCAGTCGGTATGCTTTCAACAACAGGCATCACTGTTGCAGTTGATGCTTACGGTCCCATTGCAGACAATGCAGGCGGTATTGCTGAAATGTCAGGTCTTGACAAATCAGTTCGTGAAATCACCGATAAACTTGACTCCGTAGGTAACACAACAGCGGCAATCGGTAAAGGCTTTGCCATAGGCTCTGCTGCACTTACTGCTCTTGCACTGTTCTTCTCATACGCTGAGGCAGTTGACCTTAAGGGAACCGGTATTGACCTTCTTGATTATCAGGTTGTTATCGGTCTGCTTGTGGGTGGTATGTTACCCTTCGTTTTCTCAGCACTCACAATGGAATCTGTTAGTAAAGCCGCTTATGAAATGATTGAAGAAGTGCGTCGTCAGTTCAGAGAAATACCCGGCATCCTTGAAGGTAAAGCAAAGCCGGATTACACAAGATGCGTTGCAATTTCAACAACAGCAGCCCTTAAGCAGATGATAGTTCCCGGCCTTCTTGCAGTGGCATCACCCATTGCCATTGGTGTTCTGCTTGGCACAAGTGCTCTTGGCGGGCTTCTTGCAGGTTCACTTATCACAGGTGTTCTTCTTGCAATCTTTATGTCAAACTCAGGCGGTGCGTGGGATAATGCAAAGAAGTTCATTGAAACCGGTGTTCACGGCGGTAAGGGCGGCAATCCCCACAAGGCATCCGTTGTAGGTGACACTGTAGGCGATCCTTTCAAAGATACATCAGGTCCTTCAATCAATATTCTTATTAAACTTATGACAATAGTAGCACTTGTTTTTGCACCTTTATTTATGATGATTAATGAAGGCGCAGGCTTGTTCGTTTAATCCTCACACCAAAACAGAACACCCGATACTTAATGTATCGGGTGTTCTGTTTATTTGGGGAAATTTTGAGTTTATACTGCTGTTTTCATTTCAAGACGGAGTTTGTCACTTATCATTGCAATGAACTCGGAGTTTGTAGGTTTACCTCTGGAAAGTTGTATGGTATAGCCGAAATAAGAAGAAAGTACATCTACATCGCCTCTGTCCCAGGCAACTTCGATAGCGTGTCTGATTGCTCTTTCAACTCTGGAAGGGGTAGTGTGGTTATTTTTGGCAACGGTGGGATAAAGTTGCTTTGTGACTGCGTGCATAAGTTCAGGGTCGCTTACGGTGAGCACGATGGATTCTCTCAGATACTGATAGCCCTTGATGTGAGCAGGTACACCGATTTCACGCATAATTTCAGATACCGTTAACTGCAGGTCTGAAGACCTGAGAGTTTTGATGTCAGAATCAGAGGAGTCGGAACTCCAGTCAGAAATCTGCGATAATCTCTCCGCAAGGATGTTAAGGTCAAATGGCTTCAGAAAGTAGTAGTCGGCACCTGCACTGAGAAGTGTCTGCTCAAAGTTGGGATTGTCTACAGAGGACATAAGTGCTATTACGGGTTTCTTTTCAAGTTGAGTGCTTTTCAGTTGCTGAAGTACACCGAGGGCATCAATTCTCGGCATAAAAGCATCCATCAGCACCACATCGGGTTTGATTTGCTTGATTGATTCAAGAATTTTGGAACCGTCTTTGGCAACCGATTTCACATCGAAACCGTAAGCGGACAGAAAAGAGGTGCAGTGAGTTGCGAAATCGTTGCCTTCCTGAGCAATCATTATTCTTATTCGTCTTGTCATGATATGTATCTCCTTTGCATATTGAATGTGTAATTTCATCACTGTGACATATTATCACATTTATTTGATTAATGCAATAGGAAAAATGTCGAAAATTAATTAAAAATCCGTTTATTTTCAAAGAAATTAAAGAATTTATAATATAATCAAGAAAAATATAAGTGAAAAACAATCACAAAATTTAACAAACAGAAAAAACACCCGACACAAAATGTGTTTGTGTCGGGTGAAAAAATATTATCAGTCTATTGATGAAAAGAGGTCTTTTCTGAAATCGGTGAACTCATCGTCTTCGTCAGGGTCTTCATCCTCTTCATCAGTCTGTTCTGATTTCTCGTCTTCATCGTAGTCAGCGTCTTCATCGGAATACTCTTCTTCAGCATCTTCCTCGGAAACTTCGTCTTCGTCAGTTTCACTGTCGCTGTCGTCAATGTCGTAATTTGATTTAGTTCTGAATGCAAGGGCAAGAACAAGAATGATTATAAGTGCCAGAGCAACAAGCACAGTGATTATAATAATAAAATTATTCATCATAATATCAACAATTCCGCCAAGAGAGGGGAAAGTTTTTATAACTGTTCCTTTCATTTGATTGACATTTATCATCTTGACTTCATTGTCAAGGTGTGCCATCAGAAGAACATCGTTGATGTAAGAACCTCTGGTTGCATAGTTGATGCTGTTGTCAGAATCCGTAAAAGCAAAGGCTTCAGATTCGGCAATGCTTTTGTTTTCTGTAATAATAAGGTCGCCTTCGTTGATTCCTGCTTCGGTGTAGTTTTTGTCTGCAGTGAAAACATAATATTTTTCGGCAAAAGCGTTGCCGCTGTCAACACCAACAAAAACTTTGAGAAGGCTCACACCTGTGGCACTCAGAAGAACTGCAAGAAGAACAAATATAAGAATAACCTGAAGAAAAACATTTTTTCTCTTTTTCTTAGGTGCAGCAGTTTCTGTTTCTTCTTCGGAATCTTCTGCCGAAATATCAGGTTCTTCTGTTTCTTCAGGGGAAGGTTCAACTTCCTTTACGGGTTCTTCTTCGGGAATGTCTTTGGCCTCGGTGCTTTCGGAAGACTCAAAAAGTTCGTCGGATTTTTTCTCGTTTTCTGCAGCTTCTTCAGAATCTGCCAGAGGGCTTCCCGGATGTTTGTCTTTTTTATTCTTTTTCTTCTTTTTAGATAATGCCTTACGGAAAGCGGACTCATCGTCCTCATCGTTCATAATCTTCATATAATCATCAAGAAGATCTGACCTTTCGGGGTTTCTCATAAGAGTAGGCTTATCTTTTTTTGCTACGGGCTCTCCGTTTGCAGAAACCTTTGTTACGGGGTGCTCTGCACTTTTATCGCTTTTGGGTTTTGACGGTGTAACAGATGCTTTTACGGTTTTTGTGATTGGTAAAGGATGGTGCACGGCAGGTTTTTCACTGTCTGCAGTTTCCGTTTCACCAAAGGTTTTCATAAAATCGTTAAGGGCATCGGAAAGTTCATCAGATGCTTTTTGCTGAGGAGTCTTCTCTTTCTGAGCCGTTTCTTGCTGAAGAAGTGCATCAATGTCTGTTTCGTTTTTAACGTCAGAGCCTGCAATTGCGGAGCCTTTCTTTTTTATGGCATTCTGAGCAGCCATGGACTTACCGTATAAATTATTAAGTTCATCAAGACTTTTCGGCCTGTAGTTTGCCACTCAATTCACTTCCTTTGCTGTTTATTTTCGCTGATTACTGAATTCCTTTTTCAAGAATAACACCTATCATATCACTGATGCTTTTAAGGTTTTTCATAATAGTGATATTTTCAGTTCTGATTTCAATGGAATTCTCTTTTGCACGACGCACAATGGCGGCGGCTTCGTCTTTTGCCTGAGCTACGATATCCTCTGCTCTTGCGTCTGCATCTGCCTTGACTTTTTCAATAGTGCGTGTAAGTTTGTTGAAAACTTCCTTAACAACTTCACTCTGATTATCTTCGTCAATGGTAACGCAAACGCCCTGTTCGGTAAGGTCTGCTTTGAGTTTTTCGTATCTTGCTTCCATTTCTTCGCCCCAGGCAACAGCGTTTTCATATTCCTGTTGGAGCATTTCTATATACTGGTTTACCTGTTCAACATTGTATCCGTTTTCTTCAAGATTGAAATTAACAGAAGACATAATTTTCACCTCATAATCAATTTAGAAAATACTTATTCATTAAAATTATACCTTATCAAATGCCAAAATTCAACCTAATTAACATATTTTTTACACGGATATTACAAATTAATTTTTTTAACTTTCTTCATCGTTTTATTGCATCATTCCACAGTTACTGATTTTGCAAGATTGCGGGGCTTATCGATATCGCAGTTTCTTCTTTTTGCCGTGTAATAAGAAAGAAGTTGCAAAGGTATAACTTCGAGAGACGGTGTTATCAGTTCGTGGGAATCGGGGATGATTATACTGTGGTCAAAGTCACAAGTGAACTTTTCGTGTTTTTTGTTTGTGATTGCGAGAATTCTTGCATTTCGTGCCTTCACTTCTTTAATATTACTGTAGGTTTTTGCAAAAACGCTTTCATCGCAGATGAGGGCAGTTACCATTGTGCCGTTTTCAATAAGGGATATGGTACCGTGCTTCAGTTCGCCTGCCGCATAGGCTTCACTGTGAATGTAACTGATTTCTTTAAGTTTCAGTGAGCCCTCCAGTGCAATTGCATAATCGGTGCCTCTGCCGATAAAAAAAGCATGTTCTTTTTCTGTGAAAAGTTCCGAAAGTTTTTCCGCATTGTCTTTCACTGCGGCAATTGTCTCGCGTATTTTTGACGGCAGAGACAGAATGACTTTTGTGTATTGTTGCAATTTTTCTTCGGATATGGATTCAAGGTGTGAGGCAAGATAAACTGCAAGGCAGTATATCACCGCAAGTTGAGCCGAGTAAGCCTTGGTTGTTGCAACGGCAATTTCCGGACCTGCCTTGGTGTGAAGTGAAAAATCGCTGAGAAGTGAAATGCTGCTGTCTTCAACATTCACAAGGGAAATCACTTTCACGCCTTTTTCTTTTGCTTTGTTCATTGCTGCAAGGGTGTCAGCAGTTTCACCGCTCTGGCTTATTACTATGCACAAATCTTTTTCATTCAGGGGACAGTTACGGTAACGGAATTCACTTGCTATATCAGTGTGGGTGGGTATTCCTGTCAGTTTTTCTATAATGTATTTACCGCATACTCCCACGTGGTAAGCAGAGCCGCAGGCAACAATGTGCATGTTTCTTATGTTTGCGATTTCCTCTTTTGAAAGTGTCAGTTGAGGAAAAGTGATTCTTCCGTTTTTTATAATACTTTCAACGGTATCTTTTACGGCTTTTGGCTGCTCCATAATTTCTTTGAGCATAAAATGTTCGTATCCGCTTTTTTGTGCATCGGAATTTCTGAAAGAAATCTGCTCTGCTGTTTTTTGTATTATGTTAAGCCCGGAACCGTAAAAAATAATACTGTCTTTTGAAATAACTGCAATTTCTTCGGCTTCGGGACGAAATACACTCGTTGTATGTTCTGCAATGGCAAGGGCATCAGATGCAACAAAAACGCCGTCGTTGCTTTTGCCTATTACGAGGGGGCTGCCGAGTCTTGTGCAGACTATGGTATCGGGATAATCGCGGCAAAGAATGCAAAGGGCATAAGACCCGCTGAGGCTTTTCACGGTTTTTAAAACGGTTTCAAGCAGGTTTCCGTTGTAATTTTTTTCAAGAAGATGTGCAACAACTTCCGTATCCGTCTGTGAAATAAAACTGAAGCCTTGCTGAATAAGTCCGTCTTTCAGTTCTTTGTAATTTTCAATTATGCCGTTGTGCACAACAGCAAAAAGCCCTGACTCACTCAGGTGGGGATGGGAATTCACTGTGGACGGCTCTCCGTGAGTTGCCCAGCGTGTGTGCCCTATTCCAACACAGGATAAACTTCGGGCGTCTGCGGCAATAAGGCTTTTGAGCACAGAAAGTCTGCCCTTGGTTTTTATCACATTTATTCCGTTTTTCTCCATTGTGGCAATTCCTGCCGAATCATATCCTCTGTATTCAAGTTTGTCCAGACCGTCAACAAGGTATGGAACGGCACTGTTTTTGCCTGTGTATCCTATAATTCCGCACATAAAAATGTCTCCTTTTTGTGATGAAAATAAAATAAAAGTCTTTCTCTTTATGATATTTTATGTTATAATGAGCGCAAATATAGAATAAAAATCAAGAAAAAAGGAGGAACATAAATGTTATACGCGTTGATATTTGCCGTGGCTTTGTTTATTGCAGTGTTTGCCTTTAAGGAACACAAGGCAAGTAAAGGCACTGTTACCGAAGCACCGGATGTTCTTCTTGTTCTCGGCTGCAGAGTAAGAGGTGAAAAGGCTGAGCCTACACTTCAGATGAGAATTGACAAGGCGGCTGAATATTTAATCCAAAATAAAAACACCGTAGCGATTGTATGCGGCGGTATAGTGCACAAAGACCAGTTCAGAAGTGAAGCGGAAGTGATGAAAGAAGGTATCGTTGCCCAAGGTGTTGAAGAAAGCAGGGTAATAGCCGAAGATAAATCCCGCACCACAGTGGAAAACTTTTTCAATGCAAAAAAGATTATGAAAGACGAATCTTTCTCCGAAGACTGCTCCGTTGCAGTGCTTTCAAGTGAGTTTCATCTTCTTCGTGTGGGCGTGATTGCAAAAAAATGCGGCTTTTCTGCAAAAACTCTTGCGGCACCGTCACCGAAAAAAGAACTTGTGAAAAATTACATCAGGGAACTGTTGGCTTTCCCGATAACATATTATGATTTAAGAGGTGTTAAAGAAAATGGCTAATGTAACAATGAAGGCATATAAGGTCAGTGAAATTATTTTTAATAATAAAGTTAACGGCAAAGTTCAACTCAAACTCAGCAACAAAGTTTCACATAATGTGCGTTACAACAAAAACGGAGTTTGTGAAGCTTTTTTGTGTGCAGAGGTTTTTGATAAGGAAAACAAAGATGTACTCAACGTGAAAGTTACCGTTGTGGGTGCTTTCGTTGTGAACAAAGATGTTGAAAAAGAATTTCTTCATGTGGAAACATTCAAGGAACTCTTTCCTTTTGCAAAGGCGCTTGTAACAACCCTTTCGGCAAATGCAGGCATTCCGCCGATTTATCTTCAGAATGTTGACATTGAAAAGCAGGAGATATACCGTTTTGATATGAACTCGGCAAAGGAGGAAGAATAATGTCTCTTCTTTTAAATCAACTTAATGACGATGAACTCGACTTCACTGTGCGTTTTACAGATACCGACGGAGTGGAGGGTGTGTACGATTTTCTTGACATAATAAACTTTGAGAAAAGTGAATATGTCGTTGTGGCACCTCAGGATAATGACGGATATGTGGATATATTCAGAGTTATTCCTTCGGAAAAATCCGAAGAATACGAAAGGGTAAGCGACGACAGAATTCTTGAAGAAGTTTTTGAAATTTTCAAAATCAAAAACGAAGACGAGTTCGATTTTGACTGATGGTTAAAAATAAAAATACGGTATGTCCGACGGCATACCGTATTTTTTGTGGCTTTGAATCAGTTTATAACATCAATTTCCAACTTGTTGTTAACTGTGAAAGCAAGGTCGGAATTGAGGGCATTTACAACACCCATTGAAATTTTAAGGCCTGAAATGTTGATTGCAATGTTCATATCATAGTCGATATATTCGGCTTTGCCTGTGAGTTTATCAACAGTGACAGTTACGGTGCAGTTGCTGTAATACTGTGAGAAGCCTGTATAACTTACATCAACGCTTCCCAGAGCACCGGACTCGCCTGAGTTGAGTGCGTTTATGCAGGTGTTCAGGTATGTGCCAGTGAGAATATCGAAAACTTTTCCGTGGTTTGTGCCTGAGTTTGCCGCCGTGGGTGTTGACATTGTTTCAGGCATAAGTGTGAATACAATGTCGTATGTGGGTCCGTTTCTGTCAATGTAACGGATATTCTTAAGTGCACTGAGTTCGAGACCTGAAAGAACTGTGAGACTCTGGCCTGAAACGGGTATCTGCTTATAATAGTTCTGCTTTTCTGTGCTTGTTGCGGAAGAACTGAGGGCATTTACAACAATAGTTGACGGATTTGCAAAATCTGAGAACAAATCTTTAAGATCGGCACTGGTGAGAGTCTCCTTGGGGTTCGACATACTGAAATTGTCAAAAACAGAAGATGTTGAACGAATAAGCATAGGTGTTTCTTTTTTCACAAGATTCATTATATCTTTTGCCGTTGTAAAGAGACTTTCTTCGTCGGCTTCGGGTTTTGTCCAGGTTTTCGTTGTGAAAATAACGCTTTCAGTTGCATTGCCTGAAGACACAAGAATTGTTGCAGTGCCTTCTTCAAGTACCGTTACTCTGCCGTTTTCGTCAACGGAAAGCATTTTCGGCTGAAGGCTCGTGAAAGCATATCCGCTGCTTTCGGGAAGAACGGAAGCGGTGATTGTGTATTCATCGCCAACACTGCAGCCGCTGTAGAAACGGTTTTCAACGGTAATTTTCGGTCTTACATAAATTGAAAGTGATGATGAAACAGATTTGTCGGGGGAGTATGCAGTGATAGTTACGGCGCCTGCACCTGTGCAGTATACAGTGCCGTCGGTATCAACGTAAGCCACAGTATTGTCGCTTGATTCCCATATAATCTGATCTTTTGTGAAAGTTGCGTTGGAACTCAGGGTTGCAGTGAGTTTTGCACTGTTTCCGTATTCCCAGGGAATATCTGTGCCCTGATAAGAGATTTTCATCGGTCTTGTGTCTATAACCAGTTTTGCCGTTGCAGTAACGCCTGAGTCCTTTGTTTTAACGGTTATCTTGAAACTGAAACGTTCACCTGTTTCGGGTTCGATTGTGAGTTTCTTCGGTATAATTCTTCCGTCAGAAGTGATTGTAACATAGTCGCTGAAAACGCAGGTGTCCTCTTTGTCGGTTAAACCGAGAATACCGCCTTTATAGGTGTATTTGTGATTCTTGCCCGTTACGGTGAAGGATTTATCTGTTGTGTTTGCAGGGGTAAAGGTGGGAAGAATCTGAGTGGTCTCGTTCATATAGGCGGTGATGGTTGCAGGAAGAGAGATTGACTTTGATTTCACGTTGGTAACCTTTAATGTTACGGAATCTGTGAAATCTCCCTCGTCAGACTTAACGGAAATTACCGCAGTGCCTGCCTTGATTGCAGTTACAAGACCCTTTTCGTTTATGGTTGCAACACTCGGATTACTTGATGAGAATGTCTTTTTGGTGTTGGCGGCATAAGAGGGGGAAACCGCCGCCTTGAACTGATATGTACTGCCAACGGTGAGTGAACTTTTTGCTCTTGTGAAAGCGATGGAATCTACACTGCTGTCGTCTGTAAGGGTGCTGATTCCCTTGCCGCCGCTTTTGATTTCATTGCCGTTTGCATCAATGTAGAACACGCCTACATAGAATTTGTAGTCTGTGAGTTCCTGAAGACCTTCAAAGGTGTAGGTGTTCTGTGTTGAGGGCAGGGTTGCAACTTTCACAATTTCACCGTCAGCACCTTGTTTTATGTTCATATAGTAACCGCTTGAATAGGGTTGAGGCTTCCAGGTGATTGTTGAAGAATTGTTTGTGGTTTCTGTTACTGTGAGGCCTGATACTTTTGCAATGGGAGTAAACACGGTGTCTGAATAACTGTTTTTGAAGTCTCCGTAAAAGATTTTTCCTGCAGTGTTTCTGTATCTTGAAACAATGCGGAATGTGTAGTAGCAGCAGGTGTCAAGACCCGTGAGTTTTGTTTTTAAGGAAGTTGTTGTTTTCACAAGTGTATATGTGGGTGTTCCGTCTGCGGTGGCGGACTGACCCGCATAAACATCGTAACCCGTTGCACCTTTTGCGGCTTTCCATTCTAAAGAAGCAGAAGTGGAAGTGAAAGATGAAACCTTAACGCCGCTTACGGCTGCAGGGCAGGTTGCTGTTGTAAGCACTGCAGAATATTCACCGTAAACTGTTTTGGGCTTTGCAGTGTTACGGGCTCTCACTTTGAACTGATAGGTGGTTGCCGTTGCGAGTTTTGTGAGTTTATAACTTGTTGAGGAAACAGTCTTTTTGTGTACCCATTTTTTTGCGGCAGTGTCATACATATAAATCTGGTATCCCGTTGCGTTTTTGACGCTTGCCCAGGAAAGTTTTATTGAATTTTCCGCAGACTCCGCTTTCAGTGATTTTACCTTTGCCACAGGTGTTTTAACGGTGAGATTGGAATAGGGGGAGCAGAGAACTTTTGACGTGTTCGATAATGCTCTGACTCTGAACTGATAAGCGGTGCCCGGCTGCAGACTTTTAACTGTTGCCGATGTGGTGGAGAGGGTGGCTTTTCTGTTCCACTGTTTTGTGGCACTGTTATAAATATAAAGTTCATAGGAAGCGGCGCCCGTACACTTGCTCCAGGAAAGTTTTACGGAAGTTGTTGTAACTGAAGTTGCCTTGAAGTTTTTGGGCGCGGCAGGTGTTATGTTATATTTTTTTGAAACACTTCCCGTATAGTTGCCCTTGCCTTTTACGGTGAGGGTTGCAACACCTACGTTTTTATTGTTTTTGTAGGAAACGGTATAGTCGGATGCCGTGAGAGTCTTCTTTCCCACTTTAACCGTAACTTTCGGTTTTATGTAAGAACCGGTGTAAGAATAGGTTGTTTTGTATGTAATAACTGCTTTCGAAATTGATGTTGCGGCACTTGCAGGCAGAACAAGAACTGCTGCAAGTATCAGCACCGAAAGGGCAGTTAAAAGAGCGAGTTTAATTTTTTTATTCATCTTTTTGTCCTTTCCGGTTTTCTGTTAAAAACCAAGGTTATCGTTAACAAGAATAACGTGAATTCTGTCTTTGTCACGGCTGCGGCGGGTGATAACAATCTGGTTGCAGATGCAGTCGTCAGCCATACAGTCTCCGCATTTGCCTGTGGCAGCGCAGGGAGTTTTCTTATGGAGTCTTACTGTGTTGGGGGGAGAAGCAATGTTGCGCACTCTGTTATATGCTTCGGGGATTGTTGTAACAACCTTGTTCATACCAACAACAAGAATAACTTTTTCGGGGCCGAAAATAAGGCTTGCAACTCTGTTGCCGTTGCCGTCAATGTTCACAAGTTCACCGTCAAGGGTAATTGCGTTTGTGCTCATAAGGTAATAATCGGCGCAGAAAGCCTTTTTGTAATATTCGGTCATATCTTCAGGGGCATAAGCCGCTCTGTCGATAATTTCGCATCTGCCGTTTTTTGCAAGTTCTTTCGGAATGGAACATTCTTTAATGCTTTCAGTTCCGCCCCAGGTGACAGACTTGCCTTCTTCAATCATAGACAAAACAAGGTTGCAGCAGTCCTCCTTTGTTTCGCAGTAATATCCGTTCATATTTCTCTTTTTAAGATTTTCTATAATGGATGCCGCCTGTTTTTCTCTTGCAAGTTCAACAAAACCCACCATAATCACTCCTTAATAAAACAAAATCATATTTATACATTATATATTATATCAAAAACGGCTGCCTTTTGCAATAGCAATGAAGAGTGGTTTATATAATTGGAAAAAATTTCAAAACGGTTTCTGTGTCAAAAATTATAAGATATGAAATGCAAGAAAAAGAGAACAATATTAAAGTGATATTTCGTTTATAAGGCAGATAAATTAGTTAATCACAATAAAATAAATTAAAAGGTGAATATATTTAGTAAAATTTTCACAAAAAACGAAAAAGGTCTTTTCTTTTTCGACATTTGATGTTATAATACATTAGTTAAATAGCGACTATCTGTCTTCTTTTCAGTGAAGACGCCTTATATATTGGTTATTCCGAATAAAAAACGGAAAGAGGAGAATGATCTTGGAAAAACTCGTTATCCATGGCGGTAACAGACTGTGCGGCGAAGTGGAAATAAGCGGTGCAAAAAATGCTGCCGTTGCAATTATTCCCGCAACGCTTCTTGCTCAGGATGTATGCCGTATTGAAAACATACCTAACATCAGTGATGTCAGTTGTATGGTAAGAATACTTAGCCAGATGGGTGCGCAGGTTAAGTATATCAACAAACACACCCTTGAAATTAACACAAAAACAGTTAATTCTTATATAGTACACCACGAAATGACAAAGCAGCTCAGAGCGTCCTATTACCTTATCGGTGCTCTTCTGGGAAGATTCTGCCGTGCAAAAGTTGCCCTTCCCGGCGGCTGTAATTTCGGTGTACGTCCCATTGACCTTCATATCAGAGGTTTTGAACTTCTCGGTGCAGATACCAACAGTGAAGGCGGCATGATAAATGCAAGTGCCGACCATCTCACAGGCTCTGCAATTTATATGGATAAGGTTTCTGTCGGTGCAACAATCAATATTATGCTTGCAGCGGTTAAGGCAAGAGGTCTTACAATTATTGAAAATGCCGCTAAAGAGCCTCACATTGTTGACCTTGCAAACTTCCTTAACTCAATGGGTGCCGATGTAAGAGGTGCCGGTACTGACGTTATTAAGATTCACGGCGTTTCAGAAATGCACGGCTGCACTTACTCAATTATTCCCGACCAGATTGAAGCAGGAACATATATGGTTGCAGCAGCAGCCACCGGCGGTGATGTTCTTATAAAGAATGTTATCCCCAAGCATCTTGAATCAATTTCTGCAAAACTTATCGAGTGCGGCGTTAAAATTACCGAATACGACGATTCTCTCAGAGTGCGTTCCGACGGTAAGTTCAGAAAATGCAACATAAAAACAATGCCTCATCCCGGTTTCCCCACAGATATGCAGCCTCAGATGGCGGTTCTTCTCACTGTGGCTCAGGGAACAAGTATCGTTTCCGAAGGTGTGTGGGATAACCGATTCAAATATATCGAACAGCTTCTCAGAATGGGTGCAAATGTTCAGGTTGACGGAACTATTGCCGTTTTCCAGGGCGTTGAGGAACTCACAGGTGCTCCCGTAAGAGCTGACGACCTTCGTGCAGGTGCCGCAATGATAATTGCAGGCCTTATGGCAAGAGGTACCACAGAGGTTGAGGATATTGTGTATATCGACAGAGGCTATGAAGACTATGTTGATAAGTTCAGAGATCTCGGTGCGGATATTTACCGTAAAGAGATTACTGACGATACACCGAGAACTGCAACAGCAGGCTGATAACAGAATTAAAATCCGGTTTTTTCTTACCGGATTTTTTCTTTAGAAAGGATATGTAATATGGCAAGATTCTGCTCACTTTTTTCTTCATCTTCAGGCAATGCCACTTTTATAGGCTCAGCAAAAACAGGCATACTTGTTGATGTGGGAGTCAGTGCAAAAAGGCTGAAAGAGGCTCTTGTTCAAAGAGAAATTGACCCGTCAACCCTTGGCGGTATATTCATAACTCACGAACACAGCGACCATATAAACGGTCTGAGAATTCTTGCCTCAACATTCCGCATTCCTGTTTACGCAACGGAAGGCACTATGGCTTTTCTTGAAGAAAACGGACACATAAACGGCAAGTTTCCTTTTGAAGTAATGCCCCGTGAGGGTGTGGAAATAGGGGATATTTTTGTTAAAAACTTTGCAACGCCCCACGATGTTCCCGAAAGTTGCGGATATCAGATAACTCTTCCTGACGGACAGAAAGCAGCAATAGCAACGGATATCGGCCACGTCACTGATGAGATATGGAACAACATAAAAGGCTGCAGTCTTGTTATGCTGGAGTCCAATCACGATGTGGGTATGTTGCAGAACGGACCTTATCCTTACTATCTTAAAAGGCGTATCCTTTCACCCAGGGGACATCTTTCCAACGCTGACTGTGCCAAAACTGCGGCAGAACTCATAAAAACCGGCACAACCAGACTTTATCTCGGACATCTGAGCACTGAGAACAATTTCCCTGACCTTGCTTTTCAGGAAAACTATGCCGCAATCTGCGAAACGGGAGCGGTTATTGACAGAGATTATATTCTTGAAGTTAACAAAAAAGAAAATGATTGCGGAATTATAAGATTTTGAGGTGATTATATGCTTAACATAACAATTATCTGTATAGGCAAACTCAAAGAGCAGTATCTCCGTGACGCTTCGGCAGAGTACGCAAAGAGGCTTTCGGCATTCTGTAAACTTAATATTGTTGAACTCGGTGCAGAAAAACTCAGTGATAATCCCACAAAAAAAGAAATTGAAAACGCCCTTATTTCAGAGGGCAGGAAAATAATAGAAAAAATACCCAAAGGCAGTGCCGTTTACACAATGTGCATTGAAGGCAAACAGCGTTCAAGCGAAGAACTCAGCAAGGAGATAGACGACATTGCCGCCAACGGTGTGAGCAGTATTGTGTTTATAGTCGGCGGTTCCTTCGGTCTTTCCGACGAGGTGAAAAGTCTCAGCAGCAAAAGGCTTTCTATGAGCAAAATGACCTTCCCTCACCAACTTGCAAGAATTATGCTTCTTGAACAGATTTACAGAAGCCGCCAGATTTCCCTCGGCACGAAGTATCATAAGTAGGGGCCAGGATCTAGGGGTTAGTGGATAGAATGATAGAAAAGACATCTGAAATGCAAAAATTCAGATGTCTTTTAACTTTTTTATTCAGAAATCTGTCTGTGCGGGGGAACTTCAAGACTATATCGACTTATCACGCAAAAATCATTCTGCGCTCTGTATCAGCCTACAAGTCCCACATTTCTGCAGTTCTGCTGATGTTCGGAATAGGTTTCTGCGTAATAATAGTTCCAGTCCTTATCTGTAACAAAGAAGTAGTAGTTTGTGTCGGCGGGATAAAGGGCGGCTTTTATGGCGTCAATACCGGGGTTACAGATTGGCCCTGCGGGGAGTCCGTCACATTTATAGGTGTTATAAAGTTCTTTGTATTTTTCTGTGTCACCTGTAATGTATCCCGAATCAATTATGCAGTCATTCACATAGTTGATTGTTACATCACACTGGAGTTTTCCGTAATCGGAACTCTTGATACGGTTGTGAAGAACGGAAGAAACAAGGGGCATTTCTTCAGGGTCGCCTGCCTCTTCCTGAATAATTGAAGCCAAAGTAATGATTTCGTCAATGGAAAATCCGAGTTCGTCTGCTCTGAGACGGTACTCCTCAGTGAGTTTTGCGTCGGTGTTTTTCAAAAAACGGGAAAGAGCATTTTCAGCACTTTCGCCTTTATAAAAATCATAGGTGTCGGGGAAGATATACCCTTCAAGAACAAAGGCTTTGTTTTCTGTGTTTTCTATTCCGGGAATAAATCCGTAGGTAAGCGAGGAGTAGTACTGCCCTTGCACAAGAGCCATAAAATCCTTTGCGGAGCACACACCGTTTTCTTCAAGTCTCTCAGCAATCTGTTTTGCGGTGTAGCCTTCGGGGAAGGTTACGCGTACCGTGAGATCCTGCGTGGTTGTTACGGCAGTGGTGGAGGTGGTTTCAGGTACCTTGTCTGAGTGCCCGCAGGAAGTGAATATCGTCAGCATACAAAGGCTTAAAATAAAAGCCGTTATTCTTTTCATTTTTAACACATCCTTTTCTTTCACGCACATTGTATCATAAAAAGAAATAAAACTGAAGTGAATGAGGGATAATTTATGAAAATTGTAAGAAAATACATATAAATGATATCTTTTGATAGCGGATTTGAAAAAAAGACTTGAAAAAAACAGAGTTTTAGTATAGAATAGACGAGTATAAAAACAAATCTTTTTTATTCGGAGGAATATAAAAATGGTATCAGCAGGCGATTTCAGAAATGGCGTTACATTCGAAATGGACGGAAACGTTCTTCAGATTGTTGAATTCCAGCACGTTAAACCCGGTAAGGGCGCAGCTTTTGTTCGTGCAAAGGTTAAGAACGTAATCACAGGTTCAGTTATTGAACGTACATTCAACCCCAGTGAAAAGTTCCCCACAGCTTTCGTTGAAAGAAAGGATATGGAATATTCCTACAGCGACGGCGGTCTCTACTACTTTATGGATCCCGAAACCTACGAACTGGTTCCCATTAACGAAAGCGAACTTTCAGACAACTTCAAGTTTGTTAAGGAAAACATGGTTTGTAAGATTCTTTCCTACAAAGGCAATGTTTTCGGTGTTGAACCCCCGAACTTTGTTGACCTTCAGGTTACAAAGACCGATCCCGGTTTTGCAGGAAACACAGCAACAAACACAACAAAACCCGCAACACTTGAAACAGGTGCTGAAGTTAAAGTTCCCCTTTTCATTGATGAAGGTGAATTCATTCAGATCGACACCAGAACAGGTGAATATCTCGGCCGTTCAAAGGCTGACTAATTTCAGAAAGGAGATACTATTATGTCAGTGTCAGAAAAAGTTGCTTATTTAAGAGGCCTTATGGAAGGTCTTGATATCGATGATGATAAAAAAGAAGGCAAAATGTTTGCCGCAATTATCGATGCTCTTGATGAAATTGCATCAGAACTGAGCGATTTTGAAGAAGATCTTGAAGATGTTCAGGATTACATCGAAGAAATCGACGAAGACCTCGGCGATGTTGAAGAATTTGTATATGATTGCTTTGATGACGATTGCGACTGCGATTGTGATTGCTGTGACGATGACGATTGCGATTGCTGCGATGAAGAATGCATCGAAGTTACCTGTCCTGCTTGTGAAGAAGCAGTTTGCATCGGCTTTGACGAAATCGATGAAGACGGTGAAGTAGAATGCCCCTGCTGCGGTGCAATCCTTGAATTCGAAATTGAAGAAGAGGAAGAAATCGAAGAATAATTCAAAAAATCACAACTCCCCGACCATTGTGGTTGAGGAGTTGTTTTTTCGGTAAGGACTTAAAATGACAGTAAGAAAACCAACACGGCAGGAGATTCCTGTACTTTTAGATATTTATAATTACGAAGTTGAAAACGGAACAGCAACCCTTGACATCAATAAAAAAACACTTTCAGAATGGACTGAATGGTACGACAAACACAATGTGGGAAACCATCCTTTGATTGTTGCAGAAGAAAAGGGAGAGATTGCGGGCTACGCCACCCTTTCAACTTACCGCGAAAAAGAAGCATATAAATCCACAGTTGAACTTTCCGTTTATGTTTCACCGAACCACAGGAGAATCGGTGTGGGCACAAAACTTATGGAAGAAATTCTGCACCTTGCAAGAAATGATGAAAGCATACACACAGTGGTGTCGGTTATTACAAGCGGAAATGCCGCTTCCTGCCGTCTTCACGAGAAGTTTGGATTCACTTTTTCGGGAACGATAAAAGAGGTTGGAATTAAATTCGGCCAATATGTGGATATAGACAACTACTTTTTAATAGTATAAAAGACGGGCAACCCGTCTTTTTTTTATGTTGATTGTTATTTTAACTTCGCTTTCAACAACTCGATATTTTTATCTCACACTTTAATTTTTTTCGTTAACTCCGCGCGCTTATGCCGCGGAAGAAAAGTTGATAAAGAAATTAAAGTATGAGTTAAAAATACCTCGCCGTTGAAACCGGGGTTAAAATAGTTTTTTAATTGAGTTAAAAAGATATTTTAAAAATATCGCTTCGATAATTGCTATATCTTTCCAAAAGTGATATACTAACAAAAAAAGCCAAGGCAGGTGATATTGTGAAATCCAGAGTTGTAAAAACCGACAGTGAAATTATAAAAGGTGCAGTGGTGTCTTTGGTCGTACCCTTTATGGTTATGCTCGCAGGCTTTGCCTTAAGAGGAATTTCACCTTTCGGTGAAAGAACACTCTGCTCTATGGATGGTTTTTCACAGTATTGGCCTATGCTTGAAAATATGTCCGATGCCATAAAAAACGGCGAACTGTTCTACAGTTTCAACGGTGCCCTCGGCTTTAATCTGTGGGCACAGAGTGCATATTATACCAACAGTCCTCTGTGGTTTCTTGTGTATTTTCTTCCTCACAGTGTTCAGTTGACAGCAATTAACCTTCTGGTTGTGCTTAAACTTTGTCTGAGTTCACTTTTATTCTATCTCAGATTGATTTGCAGCCACAGTACCAACGAAAAAATCAAAAAGACCCTGATTTTTCCCACTCTTTCAGTGGCATGGGGACTCAGCGGATATATGCTTGCATTCATCAACCAACTTATGTGGACAGATGTAATAATGCTCTTACCGCTGACGGTGTGGGGCCTTGAACTGCTTTTTCGAAAAGAAAAACCAACATTATATATAATCACTCTGTTCCTGTCTGTGTGGTCCTGCTTTTATCTCAGTTATATGGTTTGCATTTTTGCAGTACTGTATTTTTTGTACATGACTTTAAAAGACAGGGTGAACTTCTCGGACTTTTTCAGAAAGGGCTGTATTTTTGCCGTATCTTCAGTCCTTTCTGCAGGAATGGCGGCAGTGGTACTTATACCCACATACAAAGCCTTGGGACTCACCCTTGCAAGTGATATGGGCTTCGAGGGTACATTGGAATTGAGTTTCTCTTTTATGGAAATGCTGAAGAATTTTCTGCCTCTCAGAAAACCCTCTTTGGAATACGGCGCACCTAATCTCTATTTCGGGATAACAGGTGTTGCGCTTCTTCTTGTGGGACTTTTCAGAAAGAACGAAGAAAAACGCAAGAAAGTTCTTGACATATCTTTTCTTCTTTTTATGATGCTTTCAATGAGCATCAATTTCGGTGAGTTTATCTGGCACGGCTTCCATTATCCCAATCAGTTGCCCGTAAGGCAGAGTTTTCTCTTTATTTTTCTTGCACTTTCCTTTGCGGCGGGGTATATATCCCTGACAGATATGAAAAAGAAAACTGCAAAAATACTCTGCGGTATTCTGCTTTTTGAACTGTGTCTTAACGGTGTTGTGCAGACAACGGGGCATATATGGGCGGCAAAAAGTTCCTCTCTTAACAGATACGACAGTATTATGAGTGAGTTTACTCCTCTTGAGGATGAAGGACTTTTCCAAAGAATTGAGTTCGCCGATGTGAAAAAGAACAACGGTACACAACAGTATTCCTTTAAAGGTGTAACATATTACTCGTCCACTATGACGGGAGATGCATATAACTTCTTTCAGGCAATCGGTCAGCCGAGATATGCAAAAAATGTAAGTGTTTATTACGAACAAAGCGATATAACCAACGCACTTTTTGGAATAAGACATATATTAACGGAAAAAAAGACTAAACTGAAAAACGGAACTGATAAATACGAATTTACCGTTACCGAAAACGAAAACGCATTACCTCTTGCTTTTCTTTGCAGTGATGACATAAAAGATTTCAGACTTGAAGATTATGAACAAGGCAAAGAAACTCAAAAGGCTCTCTGGAATGCACTGACAGAAAACGATGAAGCATCTTTTTCTTCGCAGGTAAAGGAACTTCAGAAAAACGGTATAAAAATCACATATTTCGATACGGACAGAATTGCGGGTACAATTACTGCACCGGAGGAAAGTGTAATGATGACTACAATACCGTATGACGGCGGGTGGAAGATTTATGTTGACGGTGAGGAAACAGAAGTTATAAAACTTGCAGATTATTTCTGCTCGGCGGTGCTTCCCAAAGGGGACCACGAAATAAAATTTGTTTACACTGTACCCGGCATAAAGGCGGGGGCTATGCTTTCTGTTTTATCTTTAATCGGTACGGTGGCAATTATTATTATCACAAATAAAAAGAAAAAAACTCTGTCCGCTGAATAAACGGACAGAGTTTTAATACTTTTATCATACCTCAAAATAAACATCAAAGAACGGAAAAATCGGGATAAAAAAAGATGCCGTCGGGTGACAGCATCTTTTTACTTTTTGATTTCTTATTTTGTAAGTTCGTATGTGTCCTGAGCAATAAGAAGTTCTTCGTCTGTGGGAATAACAAGGAGTTTAAGAGCGGAATCTTCTGTTGAAATTTCGATTTCCTTGCCTCTTACAGAGTTTGCCTCTTCGTTGATGGTGGTGCCCATAAAGCCGAGTTTTTCAGCAACTGCAGTGCGGTAATGAGGATTGTTTTCACCGATACCGCCTGTGAATACAACTGCATCAACACCGCCCATAGCAGCAGCGAAACCACCGATGTATTTTACAAGCTGATGGCAAAGCATCGCTTCAACAAGCTGAGCTCTCTTGCAGCCGTTCTTTGAACGACCTTCGATTGTTCTGTTGTCGCTTGTTGCAGTGCCGGGAATTTCGTTGAAGTTTTCGTCATATTCAGCAGTGAGACCAAGCATACCTGACTTCTTGTTGAGGATTGTGTCAACTTCTTTTGCTGTGAGGTTTTCTCTTTCGCAAAGAACTGCAATGATTGCAGGGTCGATTGAGCCTGAACGTGTGCCCATCATAATGCCTTCGAGGGGAGTGAGACCCATTGTTGTGTCGAAGCACTTGCCGCCCTTGATTGCGGAAATTGATGAACCGTTACCGAGATGGCAGGTTACAACCTTAAGTTCGTCTGCATTGTACTTGCCGGGATACTTCTTCTGAAGGAAGTCTGTTGTTCTTGCAGAAACATATCTGTGGCTGGTACCGTGGAAGCCGTAGCGTCTGATACCGTGCTGAAGATAATATTTATAGGGAAGAGCATACATATATGCATAGTCGGGAATTGTCTGATGGAATGCTGTGTCAAACACTGCAACCTGAGGAATACCCTTCATAATCTCTTCGCAAACTTCAATACCCATAAGGTTTGCAGGGTTGTGAAGAGGGCCGAGAGGGATGCACTTTCTGATTGCTGCTTTAACATCTTCTGTTACAACAACACTGCCGCTGAATTCTTCACCGCCGTGGAGAACTCTGTGACCTACTGCAGAAATATCGTTCATTGAAGTGAGAACGCCGTTTTCCTTGTCTGTGAGTGTTTCAAGAAGAATGGAGATTGCGTCGTGATGGTCCTTTGCTTCAACTGCTTTTTTGTCAAGAACCTTAACTTCTTCGCCGTCTTTGTCAATTTTGTGAGTGAATGTGCAGGCTGTGCCGATTTGTTCAAAAATACCTTTTGCAAGAACTTTTGCTTCGGGCATTTCAAAAACCTGATACTTAAGTGATGAAGAACCTGCATTGATGATTAATTCTTTAAAACTCATTTTTTGCACCTCTTAATTTATTTTTCCGATTTGCAGATATAAAAATCTGCATTAACCAATTAAGTATAACATATAAATTCATACTTTTCCACTGATTTGAAAAAAATCTTAAGGTTTTCAGCGAGTTTTTTTCGTTGACAGTGTAAAAACCATACTGTATAATTGAGTAAGACATACCCTGAAAGGAGACCGATATATGAAAATCTGTCCCATTTGCGGCAAGGAAAACCGTGATGATACGGCCGTTTGCCCTTGCGGTTTCAATTTTCTCGGAACAAATCATATTCCGGGCAAAAATGAGGAAGAAACCAAGCATATTATCCGCAGAAAAAAAGAAAAAAACAGAAAAGGTCTGTACATCTCCATCGCATCCGTGCTGGTTTTTGCAATGCTTATAACGGTGGCAGGTATTTTAACTTACCGTGCAACGAGAGTTGTCTGGCACAAGGACATAGACCCCGTTGTTTTTGTTTCAGGAGATAAACTGATGCTTTCCGATATCTCGAAACCTGCAGCAGCATCAATTTCTCTTGCGGAGTTTGACGGTACCGAAGAAAATTTTGTTTTATATCAGAAGTCTTTTATTTCGCAGAACCGCAGAACACTGGTTTTCTGCAATAATTTCAAAGAAACGGAGGCATACTACACGGTAACTTTTGATATTTATTCCTTTGACCTTTCAAAAGTTGGCGAAGACGGAAACACTCCCGTGCTTGTTGCTCAGGATGTAACGGATTTCACTGTGAATGACAGTTTTGACACCCTGGTGTATGAGAAGAATATCGGTGGTGCTGTATCTCTTTATAAAAGTAATTTTTCTCAGACGGAAGAACCTATATGCAGTGATTTTCAATCCTACAGTGTTTCCAAAGACTCAAAGAGAATTTTTTATACTGAAAAAGACGGCAGACTGATGCTGAAAGACGGCAGCGAGCCGGTACGGCTGATAAACGAAAAGGCAGAGATTGTATCTGCAAAGCAGGATTTTAGTGAGTTCGTATATAAAACCGAAAACGATGAATTCATAAAAGAAAATGCCGACGGAAAAACCGAGGTGCTCTTCGGTGAAAAAGACGGGGATATATCCGAAAAAGATCTGCCTGTATTTTCAAGAACTTTCACATTTTCCGAAGTTCTGTCTGAGGACGGAAAATCTGAAAGAAACAAGGTTAATATTATTGCAGAAGGAAAAAAGGTATCTGTAAAACTTCCTGAAGAATTTTTCGACGGTGAAGCTTTTGTAACGGTGACTGACAAAAACAGTTTTCTTTTCTGTAACTATGAAAAAGGCCTTTGTTTTGTACATAAAGACGGACTTACAAGAAAAAGTAAAATCAGTGCTGAAAGTTACTGCGTGCCCGATTATCCCACGGCCGTAATCAATGTAACAAACTACGATTTTTCCGTTTTAGGTTAATTAAATTCCATCCCGCAGACTAAATTTTCTGCGGGATTTTTTACAATAAAAATACTGCATTTTTATACTTGACTTTTATAAAAGTCTGTGATATTATATTTAAACATTTAACACTTTAAAACTTTAAAGATTTAAAACACTAAAACGAGGTTGAAAAATGCAGAACAAAACAATTATCTGGATCACAATTGCCGTTTATGTTGCTTTCATTGCAATTGTCGGAATTCTCAATGCAAGAAAAGCAAAAAATATTTCTGATTTTACCGTTGGTAAGAGAAATGCAGGCGCATGGCTTTCTGCTTTTTCTTACGGTACGGCTTATTTTTCTGCTGTTATGTTTATCGGTTATGCCGGCGGCACAGGTTGGAAGTACGGATTATGGGGTGTTCTTCCCGGCATCGGAAACGCAATTATCGGCTCACTTTTTGCCTGGATGGTACTTGCAAAGCCCACAAGAGAAATTGCAAGACGCCTTGAAATCAAATCTATGCCGCAACTTTTTGAAAAGCGCTTTCACAGCGGCGCAATGAAGAATTTCGCTGTTGGCGTAATTTTCATTTTTCTTGTGCCTTATTCAGCATCTGTTTATAAGGGACTTACAAGTGTGTGCTCGGTGCTTCTTGGTGTTGATGAGCAGATTTGTATGATAGTTATTGCTCTTGCTTCATTGCTGATTGTTGTTCTGGGCGGTTACGGTGCAACCCTCAAGGCAGACTTTATTCAGGGAGCAGTTATGCTCGTTGGCGTGGTTATGCTTATTTTTGCAGTTATGAACAGTGACAGCGTCGGCGGTTTTGCATACGGCATAAAAGAAATTGCGGCAAAAACATCTGAACTCAATCTCGGTGCGGTTAATCATATCGGTCTGTGGGCAACAGTGCTTATGACATCTTTCGGTACATGGGGACTTCCGCAGATGATACATAAATATTACGGAATCAAAGACGACCACGAGGTAAAAAGAGGTACCGTCATTTCCACTTTCTTTGCATTCATTGTTGCAGGCGGCGGATATTTCATCGGTTCCCTTGCGAGACTTTTCTTCTCTGACCTTTGTGAAATTCCCGGTGCAGGTGCAGGCAAAACCGACTACCTTGTGCCCAATATGCTGGCAATGTCAGAAATCTCAGATATCCTTATAGGTGTTATTCTTGTGCTTTTGATTGCGGCTTCCGTTTCAACGCTTTCGTCAATTACAATAACTGCTTCTTCAACACTCACAATGGATTTCCTGAAGCCTAAAATAATGAAGAATATTGACGACAACAAAACTGCAACGGTGACCCGTGTTGTATGTCTCATCTTTGTTGTTGTGTCATACTTTATTGCAAACAGTGAAACACCCATTCTTGATATGATGTCATATTCCTGGGGCATCATTTCAGGCTCATTCCTCGCACCTTATCTTATTTCACTTTACTGGAAAAAACTAAACCGTTACGGTGCCTGGGCAGGTATGCTTGGAGGATTTATCACAGGTCTTCCTCCTGTTGTGTGCAAACTTCTTTTACCCGAAGTGTCACTTCCTGTTTTCGGCGAAGTAAAAGACCTCGGTCCTCACTTCGCCTGCTGTGCAATGGTAGCATCTTTTGTTCTCTGCTTTGTTGTTACTGCAATGACAAAAGACAAGGAAAATGTCAATAAAGAATTTTACAACATTTGTAAATAACAAGCATATATTTCTAAAACGGAAAATCAATCAGCAAAAAAAGATATATAATGTAAGGAAATATAAAAGCCCTTTATATTTGCGGAAAGGAAAATGTAATGAAAAACCAGATATGGAATCCCGAAATGGAATGTATGTCCCGAAAGGACCTTGAAAGTCTCCAACTTGAAAGACTCAAGGCACTTGTGGACTACTGCGATAAAAATGTAAAGTTTTACCACGACAGATTTGAAAAGGCAGGTATCACCGCCGATAAAATCAAATGCCTTTCAGATATACAGTACATACCTTACACAACTAAGGACGACCTTCGTGACACATACCCCTTCGGACTTCTGAGCGTACCTCAGAAAAAGATTGTGCGTGTTCACGCATCGTCGGGCACAACGGGTAATCCCACTGTTGTTGCATACACAAAAGAAGACCTTGACAACTGGTCAGAGCAGGTGGCAAGACTTGTTTATGCCGCAGGTGCCTCTGATGAAAGTATTGTGCAGATATGCTTCGGTTACGGTATGTTCACAGGTGCCCTCGGTCTTCACTACGGACTTGAAAGAATCGGTGCAACGGTGGTGCCTACTTCTTCGGGCAACACGGAAAAACAACTTAAATTTATGCGTGACTTCGGTACGGATACAATTGTTGCAACTCCCTCATACTGCCTCTACCTTGCAGAAAGCGCAAGAGAAAGAGGAATCGAATTCCCTATGGACAGTTACAAACTGAAACTCGGTCTTCTGGGCAGTGAAGGTTGCACCCCCGAAATGCGTTCACAGATTGAAGAAAGATGGGGCGGCGGATTCTTCTGCACAGACAACTACGGTATGAGTGAACTCAATGGCCCGGGTATGAGCGGTGAATGCCGTGAAAGAAACGGACTTCACATTAATGAAGACCACTTCCTTTGCGAAGTTATCGATTCAAAAACAGGTGAGGTTCTGCCTCAGGGCTCAACGGGTGAACTTGTTGTAACAAACCTCACAAAAAGAGGTCTTCCCATTCTCAGATACAGAACAAAGGATATCACAAACATCAACTACGAAAAATGTGCATGCGGAAGAACCAGCGCAAGAATGTCAAAAATCATCGGCAGAAGCGATGATATGCTTAAAATCCGCGGTGTTAATGTATTTCCTTCACAGGTTGAGTCTGCTCTTATCGGCATAACCTCAATCAGTCCCCATTATCAGCTTGTTGTGCGCCGTGAAGGTTTTGCCGATACTCTTGAAGTAAGAGTTGAACTTATTGACGAATCACTTCTTGAAAGATACGGAGAACTTGAAAAACTCCGCAGAACAATACATACAAAAATCAAGAATATTCTCGGCATTGAAATCAAGGTAAGTCTTGTTGAGCCGAAAACAATTGAAAGATTCACCGGCAAAGCACAGCGAGTGCTTGATCTCAGAAATAAATAATCAGGGCCTAGGACTTAGGGGCTAGGGGTTAGATTAGTAGTCAGTAGTCAGTAGTCAGTAGTCAGTAGTCAGGGTCGCCCTTCGGGCATTTTATAAGTAAAAACAAAATCAAGGAGATATAAAAATGAAAAAAGCACTTATGCTCGGTAACGAAGCCGTTGCAAGAGGTCTGTGGGAAGCAGGAGTGAATGTTGTTTCATCCTATCCCGGCACACCCAGCACGGAAATTACCGAATTTATTTCAAAATATGACGATATATATTCAGAATGGGCACCCAATGAAAAGGTTGCCTTTGAGGTTGCTTTCGGTGCTGCAACAGGCGGCGCAAGAAGTTTCTGCGCTATGAAGCACGTTGGTCTCAATGTTGCTGCAGACCCTCTTTACACTGCATCTTATATCGGCGTTAACGGCGGTATGGTATGTGCCGTTGCAGATGACCCCGGTATGCACTCATCACAGAACGAGCAGGATTCACGCCACCATGCAATTGCATCAAAAACACCTATGCTTGAACCCTCCGATTCGGCAGAGTGCTGTACTTTTGCCAAGGTAGCCTATGAACTTTCCGAGCGTTTTGACACACCTTTCCTTCTCCGCCTTTCAACAAGAGTATCCCACGCAAGAAGCCTTGTTGAACTCAGTGACAGAAATGAGGTCGGTGTTAAAGACTATAAAAAGGATGTTATGAAAAATGTTATGATGCCCGCTATGGCAAGGGGTGCTCATGTAAGAGTTGAAGAAAGAATGCTTTCTCTCACTTCTTTTGCCGACACTGAGGCAGTGGACCTTGGCATCAACACCACCGAATATAACGATAAGAAACTCGGTATAATTGCCGCAGGTACATCTTATGTTTATGCCCACGAAGCAATGGGTGAAAAGGCAAGTTACCTTAAACTCGGTATGGTTAATCCGCTGCCCGTGAAACTTATCAAAGACTTTGCCGCAGAGGTTGACGAGGTTATTGTTATTGAAGAACTTGACGATATTATTGAAACCCACTGCATTAAACTTGGCATAAAAGTAAAGGGCAAGGAAATTTTCTCCCGTCTCGGTGAATTTTCACAGGCAACCGTTAAGTCTGCCCTCACAGATGAAAAAGCAGATTTCGATTCTTTCGACGAAGAAATTCCGCCACGTCCTCCCGTGCTTTGTGCAGGCTGTCCCCACAGAGGACTTTACTATGCTCTCAAGGGTATGGGACTTTATGTCAGCGGTGACATCGGCTGCTACACCCTCGGCGCTCAGGCCCCCCTTTCAATGATGGATGCATGTGTGTGTATGGGCGCATCAGTAAGCGGTCTTCACGGCTTCAACACCGCAAGAGGTGCCGAACAGGCTAAAAAGAGTGTTGCTGTTATCGGCGACTCAACCTTTATCCACTCAGGAATCACAGGACTTATTGACATTGCATACAACAAAGGTTTTTCAACAGTTATCGTTCTTGATAACTCCATCACAGGTATGACAGGCCACCAGAATAACCCTGCAAACGGACTCACAATCAAGGGTGACCCCACAGTTGCAGTTAACCTTGAGGCACTTGCAAGGGCAGTGGGCTTTAACAATGTGAGAGTTGTTGACCCCTTTGATATTGAAACAACAAAATTAACAGTTAAAGAAGAACTTGCCAAAGAAGAGCCTTCTCTCATAATTTCAAGAAGACCCTGTGCACTTCTTAAAACTGTTAAGCACTCAGCACCCGTTGTTGTGAACGAAGAAAAATGCATCGGTTGCAAGGCTTGTCTGAATGTAGGTTGTCCTGCACTTTCACAGACAAAGAGAGAAAACGGAAAGAGCCTTGCTGTTATTGATAACACCCAGTGTGTAGGCTGCGGCGTATGTGCTTCGGCTTGTAAGTTTGATGCTATAAAGAAGGGAGAGTAAGAGAATATGAGCGTTAAAAACATTCTTATTGTAGGCGTTGGCGGTCAGGGTACTCTGCTTGCTTCAAAACTTATGGGCAAGTGCTTTATGGAAGAAGGCTACGATGTTAAGGTGAGCGAAGTTCACGGTATGAGCCAGCGCGGCGGCAGTGTTGTAACTTATGTGCGTTACGGTGAAAAAGTTTATTCTCCCGTTATTGAAAAGGGCGAAGCAGATATTATTATTTCTTTTGAGCAACTTGAAAGTGCAAGATGGCTGCCTTACCTTAAAAAAGGCGGTGTGCTTATTTCAAGCACCCAGAGAATTGATCCTATGCCTGTAATTATGGGTAAAGCGGCATATCCCGAAGATATCCTCAAAAAAATCAAGGAAAAGGATATCAGACTTGTTGAACTTGATGCACTTGACCTTGCTCTTGAAGCAGGTACTGCAAAATGTGCAAACATTGTTCTTCTGGGTGCTGCTGTCCGTTTCCTCGGCATTGACAAGGATATGTGGATTGATATAATAAAAACAACAGTGCCTCCCAAAACAATTGAGACAAACCTCAAGGCATTTGAAATGGGATATATGGCATAAAATCAGTCAGCAAATTCGGAATTCGGAATTGCTGAAACAAAACTCGGATATATGGCGTAAAGCCTATATATAAATTTAAAAAACAGTAACCGCTGTTTGCGACGGTTATCCAGAGAAAGGATTGATAACCATGGGAATTTTCAAACCCGAAATTGAATGTGCTTCAAGAGATTATCTTCACGCACTTCAATCAGCAAGACTTATTAAAATGGTAAAAAACGCATACGAAAATGTGCCTTTTTACAAAAAGAAATTTGATGAAATCGGTCTGAAACCGGAGGATATCCACTCAATTGACGATATTACCAAACTGCCCTTCACAGTTAAAACAGACCTTCGCGACAATTATCCCTTTGGTCTTTTTGCCGTGCCCAAGGGTGACCTTGTGCGTATCCACGCTTCCTCCGGTACAACAGGCAAACCCACCGTTGTAGGCTACACTAAGGCAGATATTGATGTGTGGGCAGACGGTGCTGCAAGAGCAATCTGTGCTGCAGGCGGCACAAAAGACGACACCATTCACGTTTCCTACGGCTACGGTCTTTTCACAGGCGGTCTCGGACTTCACTACGGTGCTGAGCACCTTGGTGCAACTGCTCTTCCCGCTTCATCAGGTAATACCAACAGACAGATTCAGATGCTTCAGGATTTTGAATCAGATATTATCTGCTGCACTCCCTCATACGCAATGTTTATCGGTGAAACCGTAAGAGATATGGGCATTGACCCGAAAACTCTCAAGGTACGTGCAGGTATTTTCGGTGCAGAGCCCTGGACAGAAGAAATGAGAAAAGAAATAGAAAGGCTTCTTGATATCAAGGCTTATGATATTTACGGCCTTTCAGAAATTGCAGGTCCCGGTGTATCTTACGACTGCGAATGCCAGAGCGGTATGCATGTGTGCGAAGACTATTTCTATCCCGAAATTATCGATCCCGATACCCTTGAACCCCTGCCCGACGGTGAATACGGCGAACTCGTTTTCACCTGTATCGGTAAAGAAGCACTTCCTCTCGTAAGATACCGCACAAGAGATATCTGTGCTCTCACAAGAGAAAAGTGTGCCTGCGGCAGAACAACAGTAAGAATGGCAAAACCCAAGGGCAGAAGCGACGATATGCTTATTATCCGCGGTGTTAACGTATTCCCCTCACAGGTTGAACATGTTCTTCTCACTCTTAATATGGCACCCAACTATCTTATTATCGTTGACCGTAAGAATAACCTTGACACAATGGAAGTTCAGGTTGAAATGTCTCCTGATATGTTCTCAGATACAGTTAAGGGTATGGAAAAAGAAGAAAAGAAAATTGAAGCCGCTCTTCAGTCAACTCTCAACATTCACGCAAATGTACGCCTTATGGCTCCCGGCACTCTTCCCCGTTCCGAAGGCAAGGCAAAGAGAGTTATTGACAACAGAAAACTATAATAAAAGGAGAAAACATTATGATTATCAAACAACTTTCAATTTTTGTTGAAAACAAAAAGGGCAGACTTGCTGATATCACTGAAATTATTTCAAAATCAGGTGCAAACATCAGAGCACTTTCAATCGCAGATACAACAGATTTCGGTATACTCCGTCTTATTGTTGATAAGCCCGATGAAGCTGCTGCTGCACTTAAAGATGCAGGTGTTACCGTTTCCGTAACAAACGTTATTGCTATAGGAATTGACGATACACCGGGCGCATTCTCAGTACCAATGAGAATTCTCAGCGATGCAGATATCGACGTTGAATATATGTATGCTTTCATCACAAGAAAGAGTGAGAAGGCTTATGTTATTCTTCGCGTTGCCGATAACGACGCAGCAGCAAAAGTTCTTCTTGCAAAGGGTGTCGAACTTCTTGATGAAGAAGGATTCCATGCGATGATGTAAGGCTTAGGCTCAAAGTATCAGTAGTCAGAGTTGCCGGGCAGCAGTCAGCACTGATGCCATAACTGTACTATGGAGAAAAGTTTATGAAGAAAATTATAATTGACAAAAACAATATGTTCCCCGACTCTTTCAAGGGTTGGGGTACAAGTCTTTGTTGGTGGGCTCACCGTATCGGCTACAGTGAAAAACTCACAGACGATGCCGCAAGACTGTTTTTCAGCAAAGACGGACTCGGTCTTAACATTATGCGCTATAATATCGGCGGCGGAGATGACCCGACACACAACCATATTCAAAGAACAGATTCCGACATTCCAGGTTGGCTGAAAAAAGATGAAAAAGGAAAGTTGTTTTATGATTATGATGCCGATAAACTGCAGCTGAATATGCTGAAAAAGGCATATAAAACTGCAGGGGATGATGCTTTCGTTGAAGCATTTTCAAATTCACCGCCATATTTTATGACAGTAAGCGGTTGTTCGTCAGGCAGCAGAAGTGCCATTGCCAACAACCTGAAAAAATCCTGCATCACTCCTTTTGCAGAGTATCTTGCCCACGTATCAAAGTATATTAACGATGAAATGGGCATAAAAATCGGCTCCCTTGCGGCAATGAATGAGCCTTACACGAATTACTGGCGTGCTTATTCTCCCAAACAGGAGGGCTGCCACGTTTCGCCGGGCAGAATGCAGAGCACTCTTATTTGTGAAACGGCAAAGGCAATGAAAAATGCGGGGCTTTCCCATGTGGATATTACTGCAAGTGACGAAACCAACACAAGGCTGCAGAACATTGCCTGCAGAAGACTTTCACCTGAAGCGTGGAACTGCGTTGACAGAATCAGTACCCACACCTACAGTAAGGCAACACCGAAAATTTCCGAAACTGCAAGGCTTCACGGAAAGCCTTTATGGATGACGGAAACAGACTGGAGTTCCGAAATGGGTGAAAATGCGGGTGAAATGGGTCCTGCCTTGTGGCTGGGATATAAGATTATTGAAGACCTGAACACCCTTGAATGTTCAGCCTGGGTAATCTGGCAGATTGTTGCCGCCTATATTTCACAGTCCGAATACAAAGGCAGACGGGATATGCCCTCAATGCCTGACCTTAACAAAGGCTATTGGGGTGTTGCTTTTGCCGATACGGACAAGCAGGAAATTTATCTTACACAAAAATATTATGCTTTCGGCCAGTTTTCGAGGTTTTTCCGCCCGGGAATGACGCTGATTAAAGTTGACAATCGCACAATTGCGTGTTATGATAATAAGGAACAAAAAATTCATATTGTTTGCGTGAATGACAAAAAAGAAGACCTGAAAAAGAACTTTGCTTTCAGCGGTTTCACCGTGGGCGGAAACAAGGTATATGCCCAAAGAACAAGCGGAAATATTTCTGAGGGTGAACACTGGTTCGTGTTGCCTGAGGGCGAATGTGAAGAAAATTCCTTCACTTGTCTTCTGAAAGGCAACAGTATAACAACATTCACCGTAAACGGTGTGAAAGAAAAAAACTGAGGTGGAAAATATGAAAAACTTTATTAAAAACAACAGAGGCCTTGCAGCATTTATTATTATGGGTCTTTTCTTTGCAGTGTGGGGTCTTATTTTCGGTAAGGGAGACGAACTTATTTACACCGTTTTCGGTCAGTACATATTCCTTTCTGTTGCAAACATAATCTGCTCCGCATCAATGGTTAAAAAAGGCGGAGTTCTCGGTTTTGTTTCACCGGTTATCATTGCAGCAATTTCCATTCTTCTTCCCCTTTGCGTTCTTGGTAAAACCGACGTTGCATTTGCACTTTTCGCAGCAGGCGCTGCAGCAATTGGCTATGTATTCGGTCTTATCGGCTTTGCAATCAGAAGTGCTAAAGGCAAGAACAAAAAGGAAGAAAAGCAGAAGGTTGCAGCATAAAAGAATTTATAAAAAAGAAATCCCTGATGTTGATTCATCAGGGATTTGTTGTTTTTCCGGTTTACTTTTCTTTCGGTGCTGACCAGATAAGGGTGGGTTTCGTAATCGTCAAAGGAAAATTCACCCGTCATTAAAAGAATATCATCGGGGTGCATTTCAAGATAATATATGTTTGCTATCTGAGGGTCGTCTCCGCTGAGGGGATACATTGGGAATAAATGGTGTTTTTGCCAATGGCACAAAGCCAGGTGAGCGTTTTTTGCTCAGGGTCATATTTTTCAATATTTTTAAGCGCCTTGAAAAAAGTTTCCTGAGTCAGTTCCTCTGCCGAATCACTGTTTTTGGTAAGAGACAGAAGATAACGGTAAAGGGGAGTATAATAAGTTCTGTAAATTTCTTCAAAGTCTTTGTCCATTGTTTTTCACCTTCCTTTCCTGTCCGTTCGTATATGATACTCGCGAAAAACATTTTCGTTACAAAAAAATGCAAAAAACTTAAAAAATTTTTCTCAAAAAAATCCGCCACAAATCCGAAGAAATGTGACGGTGATTTTTTTATTTTACATACGCTTCAACAATTTCACCAACATACATTCTGTGATAATCTTTCTGAGGGTAGCAACTGCCGTCAATGGTTTCGTCAATAAAACCGTCGGGACTGATATCCTGAATATAAAGTTTCTTGCAAAGAAGCACAATTTCACTTTCTTCAAAGGTCATACTGTTTCCGATTTCCTTGGGAGTGAGACCTGTTTCTTTGGCTTTGTCGCAGTCTCTGCCACTATTTCTTCCGCAGAAAGCAAGAGCCTTTTTATAGTCTTCGGGGAAGAAACTTACAGTGAAAAATTCTTCTCTTTCAGTGAATTCGTAAGTGTAACGCTGAGGGCGGATGAAGATAAAGCATACATCTTTGTTCCACAGTTCACCCATTGCACCCCAGGAGGCAGTCATTGTGTTGTAACTTTCCTTGTTGCCTGCAGTGATAAGTGCCCACTTGTCGTCGAAAAGGGAAACGGCACTTTCTTTAAGGGCTTTGATATCGGTTTGTTTCATAATTATTTCACCTCGTATTTTTATAAGGGAGTTGAAAAACAACTCCCTTAATAATTATTCAGCAACAATTTCTCCGATAAGTGTATCTGCCATAATAAGCATTCTCGGAAGGTGGAAAGGACCTTTGAATGTGCTGCCCTTACAGGCGGGCTCTGTGGGCTTTCCGTCACGGCGGAGATAACCGTACCATTCGCCGTACTTTCTGTCTGAGAAATACTCAATGCAGTAATCGAAGCATTTTTTGAAGCACTCTAAATAATATTCATCTTTGGTGTCACGGTATGCCATAAGTGAGGCAATAACAATTTCGTTGTGAGGCCACCAGAGTTTCATATCGTGTTCGTATGCTTCGGGAGGATTGCCGAGACAGTCTTTGAAATAAAGAAGACCGCCGTATTCCTTGTCCCAGCCGCCGTCAAAAGCAAGGCGGAAAACTTCCTGAGCTTTTTTGTGCATTTCTTTGTCGTCACGGTAGTTTGCTTCTTCCATAAGGAACCAGGCACATTCAATGTCATGACCGGGATTTACAACTCTGCCTGCAGTGAAGTCTGACATAAATTCGCCGTTTACGCCAACAGTTTCAAGTGTACAGCCGAGTTCGGGCTTGTGGTGGTAAGTGAAAATGTCGTGAACACATTCTGCACTGTATTTGTCGTAAAGGTCTTTGTTTTCAGGATCAACACGGCGCATAACTGCAGTAGTATTGAGGAAAATCATCGGGTCGGCAAGGGCTCTGCCGGTTCTTGTTTCGGGAATTGTTTTGGCACCAAGACCTGTGGGATCTTTTTCACCGTGGTTAAGAGCATAGATAATTTTATATGCCTTTTTTGCTCTTTCAAGACACTCCTTGTCACCGGTTACGCCGTAATATTCAGCGTTAGCGATGCAGTAAAATGCTTCGGAGAAGCAGTATCTTCTCTGTCTGAGAGGTTTGCCGTCAGCAGTTACGGTGAAATACATTCTGTCGCCTGCTTCACGGTTGATGCAGTATTTTTCCATAAAATCAAGGCAGGATTTTGAAGCGGTAAGCCATTCTTCCTTTACACCGTAAACGTGGCAAAGGTATGCGAAAATCCAACCGCAACGGCCCTGCATCCATACGGATTTGTCTGTGGAGTAGATTTTACCTTCTCTGTCAAGGCAGGTGTAAACACCGCCGTTTTCTTTGTCCATACCGTTTCTGAGCCAGAAATCAACACAGATATTGAGTTCTTCTTTTACCCATTTCTGAACATCTTTTAAATATGCATTATTCATAATCATTCACCTATAAACTTTGCAATTGCATCGTCAATCATCTTTTTAACATTTGCTGCAAGGGGCTTGCTTTCTTCTTTAAGACCTACAAGGGGTTTTCTTGCGTCACCGATGTCAATACCCTGAAGACGGAGAACTTCCTTTGCTGCAGCATACATATTGCACTTGCAGTCGCACATTGCATAGATGATGCTGTTGATTGCATACTGAATTTCTCTTGCTTTGTTAATGTTACCTTCTTTGATGAGTTTGTCTGCTTCCAGGAAAAGTTCGGGCATAACACCGTATGTACCGCCGATACCGCCTTCGGCACCGATTACACGGCCTGCAATAAACTGTTCGTCGGGACCGTTGAAGATGATAACATCATCTCCGCCCTCTGCTTTGAACATCTGAATATCCTGAGTGGGCATTGAGGAGTTCTTAACGCCTACAACACGGGGATTTTTCAGCATTTCGCGAAGAAGAGGCATTGTGAGGGATACACCTGCAAGCTGAGGTATGTTATAGATAATGAAATCTGTGTTCGGTGCTGCTGAGGAAATATCGTTCCAATACTGAGCAATTGCTTCTTCGGGAAGTCTGAAGTAAATGGGGGGGATTGAAGCAATGGCGTCAACACCAAGGGATTCTGCGTGGGCGGCAAGTTCCATTGAATCAGCAATGTTGTTGCAGGCAACATGGGCAATGATTGTCATCTTTCCGCCAACGGCTTCCATAACATTTTCAAGAATGAGTTTTCTTTCTTCTTTGTTCTGATAAATACATTCGCCTGATGAACCGCATACATAAAGGCCTTTAACGCCTTTGTTGAGAAGCCATTTTGCAAAGGCTCTTGTTCTTTCCGGGGAAACATTTCCTTCATCGTCATAACAAGCATAAAATGCGGGAATTATGCCGTGGTATTTTGTAAGGTCTTTCATTTTTTATACAGATCCTTTCTGTTTTTTATTCAAGGGAATTGTAGCACAAATTTGTTTCTGTGTCTATCGGTACGGTATATTTTTTAAATAATTTTCCAAAAATAATTCCATATCATTCTTTTAAGGTGAGTCTATGATTGATTTTGACAAGGTGTTTTCCGATATTGCAAAGGATATGAACACAACGGCAGAGGAAGTTAAATCCTCAATTGAAGAAATTGCAAGAAAGGGACTTTCCGGTGAAAAAATATCGGAAAGACATTTCTGGAATCAGGTGCCGAAAAAAGGTGACTATCCCACAGCGGAGGAAATAGTAACTTTTCTCAGTGCCGTTGTATATTACGGGGCGGGGGAGATACAATCTGAAACAGACTTGATTTAAGACAGAAAACTCACAATTCTGTTTACACATTCTTCGGCGGTAAGTCCGTCGCAGTCAAGGATGAAGTGAGCATATTTTTCATAAAGGGGTCTTCTTTCGTCAAAAAGGTCCATGACGGTTGTGCCTTCTTTCATGGCAACTCCGCGGGTGTGAATGTTGCTGAGCCTTTTTTCGAGTTCTTCAACAGAAACTCTGAGGTATACAGATACTGCGTCAATAAGAAGTTTTTTCATTGCATTTTTGCCGTATACGGCACTGCCACCCGTTGCAATAACGGTGTTTTCAAAGTCTGATTGTGAAATGATTTCATCTTCAAGTTCAATAAAACGCTCAGTGCCTTCTTTTTCAATAATTTCGCAAAGGGCGGCAGAACATTTTTTCTGAATTATAAGGTCGGTATCAACAAAATCCATAAGCAAAGACTTTGCAAGAAGCACGCCGATGGTGCTTTTTCCTGCTCCGGGCATACCGATAAGCACAATGTTTTTCATCCGATTCAACTCTTTTCTTTTTTATTAACAGGGTCCAATATTATCATAATCCGTAATTTTTTGCAACAAAGTTGATAAAAATACAACAA
>JAZOAX010000239.1:0-7760 GCA_045595685.1 Acutalibacteraceae bacterium | reverse complement strand
GGTGTCGCAGGCACCCGCTGCACCCTCCATGGCAAAAATATCATTGAGGATTTCAACTGCCTCATCTGCATAGCCTGCAGCACAGGTAAAGGAAATATCCTTTGTGCCGTCACGGCCTACTGACTGAAGAATAACATCAATGTTGATATTCTTCTGAGCAAGTTTTGAGAACATTTTGAATGCGTTGCCGGGAATATCCTTCATTCCTACAACTGAAATTCTTGCAACGTCTGTATCTTTTGTTACGCCTCTGATTAACATTTTTTCCATATTTGCTACCTCCCTGACTATTGTGCCGCTTTCTCTTACAAGACTGGAAAGGACCTCAAGTTCTACATTATATTTCTTTGCCATTTCAACTGAACGGTTGTTTAACACCTGTGCACCGAGTGTTGCGAATTCAAGCATTTCATCATAAGTGATGTCTGCAAGTTTCTGTGTGTTTTCAACTTTTCTGGGGTCTGCTGTGAAAACGCCTGTAACATCGGTGAAAATCTGGCAGCGGTCTGCGTGAAGAGCAGCAGCAATTGCAACTGCACTTGTATCTGAGCCGCCTCTGCCGAGAGTTGTAAGGTCGTCATATTTGTTAAGGCCCTGGAATCCTGCAACAATAACAATCTTTTTGCTGTCAAGTTCTCTCTGGATTCTTTCAGTCTTAACTTCGTGAATTCTTGCCGAACCGTGAACGGAATTGGTTTTGAAACCTGCCTGCCAACCAAGAAGTGATCTTACAGGGTAGCCGAGTTTTTCAATAGCCATTGCAAGAAGAGCAATTGAAATCTGCTCACCTGCAGTGAGAAGCATATCCATTTCTCTTTTTGATGCGTTGGGGTTGATTTCGTTTGCTTTGTCAATAAGGTCGTCTGTTGTGTCGCCCTGAGCGGATACAACAACAACCACATCGTTACCCTCTTTATAAGTATCTGTTATAATACGGGCAACATTAAAAACTCTTTCTGCGTTTGCCACAGATGAGCCTCCGAATTTCTGAACAATAAGTGACATAGTTTACCTCCTATCAATAATCGGCAACTCTGATACATGCCGTGATGTTTCTGAGTATGCCGCCGAGTATATCTCTTAAATTGCCTTCTGCCATAATCGGTGTTACAAAGGCAATTTCATTTTCAGGCTGACCGTCTCTTGAAAGAACGGTAATTTCACCGAGTGCTTTTTCAACTTCAGCGAGTGTTTCTTCTGCGTTTTCTGTTTCGGCTTTGATGTAAAGAGCAGTTTCGCAATCAAGATAGTCTGCCAGAACATTTTCTTTGGCTTTTTCCCAGCCGAAGAACTTGCGTTTATCATCGTTTGATGCACAGTCGATAACATCACCAACAACTGCGGAAGCCGTCGCAAGTTTACCTGCACCCTTACCGTACATAAGAACATCTCCCGTTGCGTCTCCTCTTACAAGACAGGCGTTGAATACGCCGTTAACACCTGAAAGCATACTTTCATTTTTAACAAAGCAGGGAGAAACCATAACAAGAATCTGTCCGTTTTCGAGTTTCTTTGTTTTTGCAATGAGTTTTATCACACTGTCATAGTTTTCTGCATAGGCAACATCCTGCAATGTGATTTTTGAAATACCTTCGGTGTAAATACCGTCGGGATAAACATGAAAACCGAATGCAAGTGATGCGAGAATACAGATTTTTCTGAGTGCGTCAAAGCCTTCAACATCGGCTGTGGGATCTTTTTCGGCATAACCTTTATCCTGAGCCAGACTGAGTGCTTCGGCAAAACTCATACCGTCCACTATCATTTTAGTCAGAATAAAGTTAGATGTTCCGTTAAGGATGCCTGCAATTTCACTAATCTGATTACCTGCAAGGCAACGGCTGATGGGTCTTATAATGGGAATACCGCCGCCGACTGAGGCTTCAAAAAGGAAGTTGACATTGTTTTTTCTTGCGGTTTCAAGAAGTTCAAAACCTTTTGTTGCAACAAGTTCCTTGTTTGAGGACACAACGTGTTTGCCCTTGCCCAGACATTTTGTAACAAACTCAAATGCAGGGTTAACACCGCCCATGGTTTCAACAACAATATCAATGGTGTCATCACCGAGAATATCGTTAAAATCCTTTGTCATAAGGGATTCGAATTCATTGTTCTCAAAATCTCTGATGTCGAGAATACGGGTGACTTTGAGAGATACGTCACTGTTTTTCAAAATGGAGCCGCTGTTCCTGGTGATAAGTTCTGCAACACCTGAACCTACAACACCAAAGCCCATAATTGCTACATTCATTTTTTTATCGCTCCTTTCGCCCCGCCTTTGCGGAACAAAAATATACACTAATAATATCACATTTTGTTTTTTATTAAAAGCATTTGCAAGAAAAAAATTTAATTTTTGTTAAATACATTGATTTTATCGGCAACTTCGGTTACTATAATATAAATATGATACAAAAAAACCTGAGCAAAGGAGTGTTTTAATTGCCGGATGTAGAAAAAAGAAGAAGATTTATAATCAACACAGCCTATTTTGCACTGCTTGCCGCTTTTGCTTTTCTGATAATCAGATATGCAATGGGTGTTTGTTTTCCCGTAGTTTTTGCTCTTATTGTTGCAATGATTCTGCAAAGACCGAAAAATTTTCTTACAAGGAAAACTTTTCTTAAAAACGGATTCGCATCAACAATCTGCGTTTTCGGTCTTATATTCATTGTTCTGGCGCTGATTGTTCTTGTTGGTGTAAGAGCCGCAGAGGAAATCAAAAGTTTTGTCAACTATCTTATTCTTCAGGTGCAGAACATTGACACTCTTATCAACAACATTGAAGATGCAATTATGGCTTTTGTGGGCAATCTTCCCGATTTTGTCTCGGAAAATATTTCCGGCAGTATCCGTACCATTTTCACACAGTTGCGTGAATTCGTTGCAGGCACAAACAACGAACTTGCAACTCAGGTGAAAGACGGACTCGGCGGCATATTCTCACTTTCCTGGATTACAACGCCTCTCACGGGTGTTATCACCACCGCAAAGGAAATCCCGTCCATTCTTATTGCCGTTGTTATCACCCTTGTTGCAACCTGCTTTATGACAGCGGAATATGACAATGTGAAGCACTTTGTTGTGATTCAGTTTCCCGAAGAAAAAAGAAGCGACCTGAGAAGAGCAAAAACACTTCTTAAAACCTCCCTTTCAAAAATGGGAAAAGCATATCTTCTCATTATGCTTATCACCTTTATTGAGGTTTCTGCAGGTCTTTCAATTCTTAATATGATCGGCATTTTCCAGTCAAGTTATATTGTTCTTATTGCCCTTGCAATCACAATTGTTGACATTGTGCCTATGCTGGGTACAGGTACAATTCTTCTGCCCTGGATTGCATACAGTCTCATTGTGGGCAATTACGGTCTTGCCATAGGACTTGGAATTATGTATGCGGTTATCACCGTTATAAGACAGATTATTGAGCCTAAACTTGTTGCAGGTCAGTTGGGACTTTCCCCCATTGTAACAATTTTTGCTTTATACTTCGGACTTAAGATTTTCGGTGTTCTGGGTATTTTCATCGCACCGCTTCTCATTATTATGCTCAAACTTCTCAATGACGAAGGCATAATCACTCTCTGGCGTTCACCCGTAAGAGAAAAAGCGGAGCAGGAAGCCTTAAAGCAGGCAGAAGCAGACAAAAAGGAAGAAAAAACAGAAGACAAATAAACATAAACGGACTGCTCACAAAATGTGACACAGTCCGTTTTTTTGTTCCTTTATAACAAAACTCTTGCAAATATGATAAAAATGGAGTACAATCACCTTGCATTATCATTTATAATAAGAAGGTAGAAAAAATGAAGATAATAGTTTCAGGCTGCGGAAAAATAGGCACAGCCATAATTTCAACCCTCATCGCCGAAGGGCACGATGTAACTGCCCTTGACACATCCGATAAGGTTATAAATGAAATTGCCAACATTTATGATGCAATCGGCGTGTGCGGCAATGCAACAGACTGTGAGGTGCTCACAGAGGCCTCTGTTGAAGACGCTGACCTTTTCATTGCGGTAACAGGCTCGGACGAACTTAATATGCTTTCCTGCTTCCTTGCAAAAAGGATGGGTGCTGCCCACACAATCGCAAGAATCAGAAATCCTGAATATAACGACCGTTCCCTCGGTTTTATGAAACAGGAACTCAACATTTCAATGGCAATCAACCCTGAACATCTTATGGCTCAGGAACTTTACAATATTCTGAAACTGCCCTCAGCATTCAAGGTTGAATACTTTGCAAGGCGCAACCTTGAAATGATTGAACTCAGGCTTAAAGAAGATTCCCCCCTTTGCGGAAAGAAACTTTCAAAACTGCGTGAAAAACAGAATACCGATTTCCTCATCGGTGTAATTTCAAGACAGGGCAGAGTTATCATCCCCGACGGACAGATGGAACTTCTTGCAGGAGATATTGTTTCAATTGCAGCGGCACCCTCAGATATGCAGAAGATTCTTAAAAGTTTCGGTATTCTTAAAAAACAGTCCCGTAACATTATGATTCTCGGCGGCAGCAAAACCGCATATTACCTTGCAAAGCAGCTTCTTTCATCGGGCAACGATGTGCGCATTGTTGAAAAAGACCTTGAAAAATGCGAAAAACTCAGTGAAACACTTCCCGATGCAGTTATGATTCACGGCGACGGCTCCCAGCAGGAACTTCTTCTTGAAGAAGGTCTGCGTTCCCTTGATGCTTTTGTTGCACTTACGGGTATGGACGAAGAAAACATTCTCATTTCTTATTTTGCATCCAGCCACAATGTGCCTCAGGTAATTTCAAAAATCAACCGCAACGAAATGGTGCTTATGGCAGAAAAACTGGGACTTGACTGCATTGTTTCAACAAAATCCGTAACTTCGGATATTGTTCTCAGATACACAAGAGCCCTTGAAAACTCCCTTGGCAGCAGCATTGAAACCCTTTATAAAATTATGGACGGAAAAGCAGAAGCCATCGAGTTCAAAGTGGGTGCAGATTCACCCGTTACGGATATCCCCATCAAAGACCTGCCGATAAAATCAGGCATTCTTATTGCGGGTATTATAAGACCCGGCAAAAAGGCAGTTATCCCCACCGGTGACGATATCATCAAAGACGGCGACCGTGTTATTGTCCTTTCTTCACAGCACAGGCTCAGCGCTCTGAGAGATATCATCAGATAAGGGGTGAAAAAATGAACAGACGAATGGTGTTATACACAGTGGGCACAGTTATAAAAATTGAAGCACTGCTTATGATTCTGCCCACAATCTGTGCCCTGATATATAAAGAGGCCTGCGTTACGGACTTCCTTGTTTCCGTTGCTCTTTGTGTTGTGGCAGGGTTTGCCCTCACTCTAATTTCAAGACCCGGCAACAAGGTGATTTACGCCCGTGAAGGATTTGTTATTGTTGCAATATCCTGGCTGGCTCTTTCAGCCTTCGGTGCATTGCCCTTTTTCCTTTCGGGTGAAATCCCTAACTATATTGACGCTTTTTTTGAAACGGTAAGCGGTTTCACAACAACGGGTGCATCAATTCTCACCGATGTTGAATCAATGAGCAAAGGACTTCTTTTCTGGCGTTCCTTTACTCACTGGGTAGGCGGTATGGGTGTTCTTGTGTTTATGATGGCAATTGTGCCCTCACTTTCCGACAGAACAATACACATTCTGCGCGCAGAGGTGCCCGGCCCCATAGTTGGCAAAATTGTGCCCAGAATGAAAAAAACTACCCGCATTCTTTACATCATATATATGGCTATTACTGTCCTTGAGGTTGTTTTTCTTCTTGCAGGCGGAATGCCGTTTTTTGATTCTCTTGTTCACGCACTGGGCACTGCAGGTACAGGAGGTTTCGGTATCAAAGCAGACGGCGTCGGCGGATATAGTCCGTATCTGCAATGGGTAATTGCAATATTTATGCTTCTTTTCGGCATAAACTTCAACCTTTATTATCTTATGCTTATAAAGAAGTTCAAGTCTGCCATAAAAAGCACTGAACTGTGGTTTTATATCGGTATTGTAGCATTTTCAACCGTAGCAATCACGGTGAATATTTCTCCGATTTTTGATTCCCTCAGTGATGCTTTGCGCCACGCAGGTTTTCAGGTGGCATCACTCATCACAACAACGGGTTATTCAACGGTTGACTTTAATCAGTGGCCCGGATTTTCAAAAACAATTCTTTTCCTTCTGATGTTTATGGGCGGCTGTGCAGGCTCCACTGCAGGCGGATTCAAACTTTCAAGAGTTCTGATTCTTCTTAAGAACATTAAAAGAGAACTGAAAAAAATGCTTCACCCCAGAAGTGTTTCCGTTGTGCGCCTTGAAGGCAAAAGACTTGATGAGACAACAACAAATTCCGTTGGCTCATACCTTGCAATTTATGCTTTGTTTTTGTGCGTAATTGTGCTTTTGTTAGGCCTTGAGCCCTTTGATTTTGAAACAAACATTACTGCGGCAGTTTCCTGCTTCAACAATATAGGCCCCGCCTTCGGCGCAGCAGGTCCTGCTTCAAGTTACGCAATGTATTCACCCTTTGCAAAGGTACTTCTTTCATTTGCAATGCTTTTCGGAAGGCTTGAGATTTATCCTCTTATTCTCACATTGTCACCTTCCACCTGGACGAAGAAATAGGGACCGGGGGCTAAGGATTGTTGTTGATAATAAAAAATGCAGATATTTTAAGTGGAAAACCACTCAGAATATCTGCATTGTTTTTTACTTAATAAAGATTACAGTGTTGAGCCGAAATCGGTTACAATTATCTGGCCGGTAATTGCTCTTGATTCGTCGGAGGCGAAGAACAGAAGCATATTTGCAACATCCTCAGGCATACAGGGATTAACCTTAAGGTCGTTGTGCTTCATCATCTGACCGAAAACATCCATATCCATATTTTCGGGAGCCATACCTGCAACCATAGGAGTTACGATTGTGCCCGGGCAGATTGCATTGCAGCGAACGCCTGTGCCGCAGAAACGAAGAGCTGTGTGCTTTGTAAGGCCGATTACGGCTGCCTTTGATGTTACATAAGCAGCACCGCCGCAGCCCATAACACCTGCAACAGAAGCAACATTTACGATTGAACCGTAATTTGTTTTTGCCATTTCCTTTGATGCTTCTCTTGTCATATACATTGTGCCCTTTGTGTTGATATCGAGCACTTTGTTTATGTCTTCTTCGCTGAATTTATCTATACCCTTAAGACCTGAGTCAAGTACGCCTGCGTTATTGATGAGAATATCGAGTTTGCCGAACTTTTCCACTGCAGAACTTACCATTCTTTCTGCATCTTCTGCTTTTGAGATATCGCCCACAACAGCAAGCACTTCTCCGCCTGCAGCAACAATTTCATCGGCTACTGCCTGAAGCTGCGCTTCTCTTCTTGCGGTGATAACAACTTTTGCACCTTCTGCAGCAAACTTTTTTGCAGTTGCAGCACCAACACCTGAGTTGCCGCCTGTGATAATTGCAACTTTACCTTCTAAACGATTCATAATGAAAATCCTCACTTTCAATAAGATAGCATAATTTTATCACGCACCTGCACCCGTTGTCAAGTGCGTGATGTTTGCTTCATTCTCTGACAGAATAAAAATACTGTCCCGGGTTTAAAGCCGGGACAGTTTCTTATTTTTTGCCGATATCAGAAAATGAGTTTAAGACCGAATTTCACAAGGAGTTTTGTGAACACCAGAGAAAGTCTTTCCATCAGTTCCTGAAACCATTCCATTTCCATAAGTTCGTTCATTTCTTTTTCTCCTTATTTTTT
>JAZOAX010000238.1:0-8959 GCA_045595685.1 Acutalibacteraceae bacterium | reverse complement strand
TCTATGCCGATGCCCGTGTTTTCATATTTTCTTGCGATATACACCACAAGGCGCAGATTATGGGTAACAAGAAGTTCTTTTCTTTGGTCGTTCCCCTGCTCAAGTTCCGAAAGCACCTCGTCTTCCTCACGTTTAGTGAGCGGTGCCGGAAGATTCTCTGAGCCGTTAACATACCATATATCTGAATTTTGCTCTCTATTTATCCCCTGCTTCAATTTTTTAAATTTTAAAAGTAATGCTTTGATTGCGTTCATCAAAGTCTGCCCCCTTTTCGTCGGTTTTGTTTGTGAATAACTCAGGCGGCAATATGCCGTCAAAACTTCCTCCCCTGATTTTTTCTTTGGTAAGGGCAACTGTAACTTCCTTGCAGGTAAACTGCCGTTCAAGTCCTTTGATATGTATTTTATCGGGAGTGAAACCCAAAAGAAGTTCGTTTCCCGAAACACTGCGGCAAGGTATCAGCCTGAATTTTCCGTTATTACTGTGTGAGTCAGACTGAAATTTTTCAGGTACCGCGCCTTTGAATTTATCTTCGTGAATTATTATTACCGGGTTACTGTTATAGGGGTCTGTAAGGCCGTTGCCCGTATCAAGAAAACAGTGACAGAAATACTTTTTACCCGAAAACTCAACCTCACAGTCATAAATCATATTGACGGGTGCTTTGCATCTGATATAGCGGTGAAAAACCGACACAATCACATAGCAGATAATGGTGAGAACAACCAGCGTTGCGGTGTTTATGTTGAAATATACTATTCCGTTACTGTAATACATACCCTGAGGAGCGAAGAACAGCCACAGAAAAAGCATAATACCTGCAAAGGAAAAACTCACTGCAAAAAAGCACAGTACAATGCGAAGAAATACTCTTTTGTTGCAAAAGCCGAAAGCGGCAAGGCACAGAGCAATTCCGAGAGGTATCCTCGTCACTGCTGTCAGGGTTTCGCTGATATCGGGCACAAGTATTATAAGAGAATAAAAGCCTGCCGCTGCCGATGAAATAAGCAGCCTTAATGGATTTCTCTTTTTTCTGCATATCACACCCGTCAGGGAAAGCATAAGATATGTAACATAAATGTTCAGTATAACAAGAACATCTGCATATATTACTTCTGCCATTTTCATCACCCTTTTAATTATAGTGTTACGGGTGAGTCTTTTATGTCGAAGAATGATGTGCAGAAATAAAAAAAGAGCAGGTAAGCCGAAACTTACCTGCAATGGTTAAACCATATTCTTATGTTTCTTATGCTCCGAAGAGAATGAGAAGTGCTGAAACAAATGAAAGAAGGAAATAGATTGTGCCTGCAATTTTTGTGAACATTGCAAGTTTTGCTTCACTTGTTCTGCCTTTGTTCTTACCGAAGAATGTGTCAGCAGCGCCGCTGATTGTGCCTGAAAGACCCTTCTGCTTACTTTCCTGAAGCAAAACAAGAACGATAATTGCGAGTGCTACTATAATAAGAACAATTGATAATGCAATCTGAAGACCAGTCATGTCGTTAAACCTCCGATAATTTTATACTATGGTATTTTAACACAACAAAGAATTAAAAGTCAATAGTATAATCCTATTTTTTACATCTTTAAACCTTAGTTTTTATCCTCTTTTTTAAAAAGCAGTGAAAACAGCCTCTTCTTCACCGAGAACTGCAGCCTTTGTTATTGTAAGTCTGCCCTGCTTTTCTTTTGAGGGTATGTCATACATATACTTGACAAGAAGTTTTTCCATAATTGAACGAAGACCGCGGGCGCCTGTTTTGGCTTCCAGTGTTTTTTCTGCAATGGCTTTGAGTGCCTCAGGTTCAAAACACAGTTCAACTCCGTCTATTGAAAAAATGTACTGATACTGCTTGACGAGAGCATTCTTAGGCTCTGTCATAATTCTGATAAGCGCATCTTCATCAAGGTCATCAAGGGCAGTGATTACGGGAAGTCTGCCCACAAGTTCGGGAATAAGGCCGAATTTAACAAGGTCGTGATGCATAACCTTATGCATTATCTTGCTTTCTTCAATTTCTTTTTTGCTTCTGATTTCAGCACCGAAACCGAGGCCTGAATTGCCCATTCTCTTTTCAACAATTCTTTCAATTCCTTCAAAAGAACCTGCACAGATGAAAAGAATATTCTTTGTGTCAATCTGAATAAATTCCTGCTGAGGATGTTTTCTGCCACCCTGAGGAGGTACGTTTGAAACAGTGCCTTCAAGAATTTTCAGAAGAGCCTGCTGAACACCTTCACCGCTTACATCACGGGTGATTGATGTGCTTTCGCTCTTTCTGCCGATTTTGTCAATTTCATCCACATAGATGATGCCTTTTTCTGCCCTTTCAATGTCGAAATCTGCAGCCTGAATAAGCCTTAACAGTATGTTTTCAACATCTTCACCAACATAACCTGCCTCTGTAAGAGTTGTTGCGTCGGCAATGGCAAAGGGTACATCGAGAATTTTTGCAAGGGTCTGTGCCAGCATTGTTTTACCAACACCCGTGGGGCCGAGCATAAGTATATTGCTCTTCGTGATTTCAACATCACTGTCCTCACCCATAAAAATTCTCTTATAGTGGTTGTATACACCCACGCTCAATGCTTTTTTGGCTTCGTCCTGACCGATTACATATTCGTCAAGAAGTGCCTTGATTTCGTGGGGCTTTTTAAGAAGTTGCAAGTCCTCTTTTTTCTTTTCTTTCATTGAGGTTGCGGCTTCACTTTCAACTATGCTCAGGCAGAGACCCACACATTCGTCACAGATGAAAACACCCGGCCCTGCAATGATTGTTTTAACTTCACTCTGGGTTTTGCTGCAGAATGAACAACAGACAGACTTGTCTTTGATGTCACTTTCTCGTGCCATTTGGTTACCTCACCTTATCTCCTGTCGAGAATTTTGTCAACAAGACCGTATTCCAATGCCTCCTGAGCAGTCATAAAATTATCTCTCTCAGTGTCCTGAGCAATAATTTCAATGTCTTTGCCTGTGTTTTCGGCAAGAATCTTATTGAGTTTTTCTTTAGTTCTGAGAATGTGGTCTGCAACAATTTTAATGTCTGTTGCCTGACCCTTTGCACCGCCTGAAGGCTGGTGAATCATAATTTCACTGTTGGGAAGTGCATATCTTTTGCCCTTTGCGCCTGATGAAAGAAGGAAAGCGCCCATTGATGCTGCAAGTCCCATACAAATTGTTGAAACATCACATTTGATATACTGCATTGTGTCGTAAATTGCCATACCTGCAGTTACAGAGCCGCCGGGGCTGTTGATATAAAAACTGATGTCTTTTTCACTGTCCTGACTTTCAAGGAAAAGAAGCTGAGCCACAACAAGTGATGCTGTTGCATCGTTTACTTCATCGGAAAGAACGATAATTCTGTCGTTAAGAAGTCTTGAATAAATATCGTACTGGCGTTCGCCGCGGTTTCTCTGTTCCACAACATAAGGTACTAATGCCATAGTAATGCCTCCTTATAAATTATTATAATACTAAGAGAGGAACTATATGTGAGCCATACTCATATACAGTTCCACTCAATTGTAGTAATTATTGGTTAAATAAACCTTAAATTATTCAGCGTCTGCTGTTTCTTCCTTCTTTGCTCTGGGCTTTCTTGCAGTTGTAACTTTTGCGTTATCTCTTACAAACTTGATAGCCTTTTCGTTAAGAAGGTCGCGTCTGAGGCCTTCAGCGGGAACGAGTTCCTTAATCTTGTCTTTTTCCATCTGATAACGCTCAGCAAATTTGTCGTATTCTGCTTCGAGTTCTTCATCTGTAACTTCAAGAGCCTCTTTCTTTGCGATTGCTTCAAGTGCAAGACGGATCTTAACATTCTTAACAGCGCCGTCTTTCATATTTTCTTTGTACTGTTCAATAGTCATACCTGAATACTGAAGGTACATTTCAAAGTTCATACCCTGCATTGAAAGTCTGTAATCGATATCTCTGATCTGATTGTCGATTTCAGTGTCATACATACATTCGGGAATTTCGCCCTGAACATTTTCGCTGAGCTTTTCAAGAAGCTGAGATTCGATTTCTCTTTCGTTTTCTTCTTCCTTGTGAGCCTTGATTTCTTTTTCAATGCTCTTTCTGAGTTCGTCTACTGTGTCGCAGTCTGCTGCGTCCTGAGCAAATTCATCGTCAACTTCAGGAAGTTCCTTAACTTTGATTTCGTGAAGTTTGATTTTGAAAACTGCATCTTTATCTGCAAGTTCGGGTGTGTATTCTGAGGGGAACTTAACATTTACGTCAAATTCTTCACCAACAGTGTGGCCTGCAACCTGTTCTTCAAAGCCGGGAATGAACTGACCTGAACCGAGTGTGAGTTCATAGTTTTCACCCTTGCCGCCCTGGAATGCAACACCGTCAACAAAACCTTCAAAGTCAATTACAGTGATGTCGCCATCCTGTGCCGGTCTGTCGTCAACTGATACAAGACGTGCATTTCTTTCAACAAGTTCATTGATTTTTGCTTCAACTTCTTCTTTGGTTGCTTCAACCTTCTTCTTTGTTGCTTTGAGTTCCTTATATTCTGAAACTTCAACTTCGGGTTTTACAAAAACCTCAACTGTAAGTTCAACACCGTTTTCACCGATTTCTTTAACATCAGCGCTCTTTGTGCCAACAACTTCAAGTTCTGCTTCTTTTGCTGCATCTTCAACTGCCTTGCCGAAAAGCATATCAAGTGCATCTTCATAAAGCCAGCCTTTGCCGAAGAAGTTTTCAGCCATTTTGCGTGTTACCTTACCCTTACGGAAACCGGGAAGCTGAATCTTGTTCTTCTGCTTCTGGAATGCTTTGTTCTGAGCAGCGTCAAATTCTTCAGCGCTGATACCGATTTCAAGAGCGTAAACATTTGTTTCAACGTTGTTTGATGATTTTAACATTTCTAAACTCCTATTCCTTGGGTCAGGCAATACATAGCCATACAAACCCAATATACATTTTAACTTATGTATTATAGCACATTAAAAATAAATTTCCATAGTTTTTTCAAAATTTTTCAATAATTCGAGGGCAAAATTCAAGAAAATCTGCAGAAACAAGGGAAAAATCCACTTCGTCAACCTTTTCCTGAACTGCATAAAGGCAACTTCCGCCGTGCAGATGTCCGTAATAACACCGTTTTATGCCGTGCTTTTTCAGCACGTCCATAATTTCCTCACACTTTTCACTCTGCATTACGGGCGGATAATGAAGAAAAACTATAATTTCACCGCCGAGTTTTTCACCCTCACAAATTGAACGGTCGAGCCTTGCGGCTTCACGCAGAATAACCTTTTCATCGTGGCTTGTTTCGGCATCGTAAAACCAGCCTCTTGAGCCGCAGATTACAAAGTCACCCACTTTATAAGCATTATTGTGAAGAATCTCTATACTGTGAAATCCCTTTTCCTGAAGAAAAATATCCATCTTCTTTTTTGTGTTCCACCAATAATCGTGATTGCCTTTGAGAATAATCTTTTTCCCCGGAAGACTGTGGATAAAACGGAAATCCTCCTCGGCTTCCTGAAGGCTCATTGCCCAGGAAATATCACCGGGAATAATTACGGTGTCATCTTCACTGACAAGTTTTTCCCAGTTGGTTTTCAGCCTTGTTACATAGTCCGTCCAGCCGCCGAAAATATCCATAGGTTTATCTGTTGAAAATGAAAGATGAGTGTCACCGATTGCAAAAATTGACAAATAAAGTCACTCCTTATATTCCGAGCATATTGTATACCATATTTATCATATCTTCTTTGTTGCAGCAATCTGTAAATCTGGGTGTTTTACCCTTGAGAGTTGCAAGTTGTTCGGGACACTTTTCACCCGTTGCATCTTTAAGAAGGTCTACCTGCTCGAATTCGTCTGCATCTGCAGGCACTTCACCCTTCACTGCCTTGAGTACGGCAGCCGAGAATTTATAGGGGTTGGCAGTTGAAGCAATTACTGTTTCGGTCTTATCCCCCGTTACAGAAATGTATTCGTCATAAACCTTCACTGCAACTGCGGTGTGTGTATCGCAAAGATAACCTTTTTCATAGTATTCTCTGATTGTGTCTGCAGTGCCTTCATCGTCGCAGCAGCCTGCGTCAAAGAGAGACATAACCTGTGCCTTTACATCTTCACTGATTTCATACTTGCCTTCGGAAGAAAGTTCACCCATCCAGCCGCGGATTGTTTCATCGTTTTCACCCGAGAGGTGGAAAAGAAGTCTTTCAAGGTTTGAGGAAATAAGAATATCCATTGAAGGTGAAGTTGTTGTGAAGAAACTTCTGTTTCTGTCATAAACACCTGTTTTAAGGAAGTCTGTGAGAACATTGTTTGCATTGGAAGCACAAATAAGTTTCTTTACGGGAATACCCATTTTCTTTGCATAGTAAGCGGCAAGAATGTTGCCGGAGTTACCTGTGGGAACAACAACATTGATTTCATCGCCGTTTCTGATTGTGCCGTTTTCAATAAGGTCACAGTAAGCGGAAATGTAGTAAACAATCTGCGGAACAAGTCTGCCCCAGTTGATTGAGTTTGCCGATGAGAACATCATACCGTTTTCAGAAAGTTTTTCTGCAACTTCTTTGTCGGTGAAGATTTTCTTAACGCCGTTCTGTGCATCGTCAAAGTTACCGTTGATGGCACATACACAAACGTTTTCACCTGCCTGAGTTGTCATCTGCAGTTTCTGCATGGGGCTTACACCGTCATTGGGATAAAAGACCATAATTTTTGTGCCCGGCACATCTTTGAAGCCTTCAAGGGCAGCCTTGCCCGTGTCGCCTGAAGTTGCAACAAGAATTACGATTGTTTTATCTGCAACTGTCTTTTTTGCAGCAACGGTGAGAAGATAAGGCAGAAGCTGAAGTGCCATATCTTTGAAAGCGCAGGTGGGACCTCTCCACAGTTCGAGAATGTTCTTTCCGTCGGAAGTTCTCTTGATGGGAGATACCTTTTCGCTTGAAAATTTGCCTTCGGCATAAGCGCCGCTGACACACATATCAATTTCATCTGCCGTGTAGTCCGTAAGATAAAGTGAAAGAACTTTTTTTGCTCTTTCAATATAACTCATGGGTACGAGGGAATCAACAAATTCCTTTGTTATTGCAGGAATTTCGGTGGGTACGAACAAACCGCCGTCTTTTGAAATACCCTGTGCAATTGCTTCGGCTGATGTTACTTTTACATTCTTGTCTCTTGTACTTGTATAAAGCATCTTTTCTACCTCCGTATAGAGATTTATATAATCGGTTTATTTTAACACACTAAAACAAAAAAGTAAAGTTAATATTTACCTTTAAAAAACTTTTCGGCATTTAAATAAAAAATCTTCTTTGTTAATGCCGTACCGATATCACTTTCGCATAAAAAATTATAAAGTTCACCCATTTTTTCTATTCCGGAAAGGCTGTCTGACACTTTGCAGCCGTCAAAATCACTGCCGAGAGACACATTATTTTCTCCGCCGAGGGACAGAATACGGCAAAGATGTCTGTATACTCCGATTTTACCGTTACGGGTAAATTTTTCGCAGAAAGGCACACCGATAAGACCGCCTGAGTTTATTATCTCTTTTATCTGCCAGTTTTTAAGGTTGCGTTTATGGGGTACAATACCGTAACTTCCGCTGTGAGAAGCAACAAAGGGCTTTGAAGCGATATTGAGCACATCTTTGAACCCTGCTTCGTTAAGGTGGGACACATCAACGGTGACACCTTCTTTTTCCATAACTTTTACGGCAGTTTTTCCGAAATCTTTAAGTCCTTTATTGTCACACTCAACGCCGTAACCGACTTCGTTTTCACCGTTCCAGGTGAGCGTCATCATAATAACTCCCCTGTTTTTAAAATAAGATATGTTATCTTTGTCACCCATAAGCACCGAGGCATTTTCGACGGTGAGAAAGGGAGTGAAATTTGTTATGCCCGCTTTTTTGATTTTTTCTTTTTCCTCGGTGAAAAAGTCGATAAGTTCACAGCATAAAGAAAAAGCAGTTTCGCCTTTGGTTTCATCGTTTATCCAAAGTGCAAAGCACTGCTTATAATTTTCAATATATCCTGCCTTTTTGAGATTAATATGCATTTCACCGTCAACAAGGCTTTTGTTATTATTATAGGCTTTTGTTACGGTATCACAGTGAAGGTCAAAAAGTTTCAGTTATATCACCCCGCATCAAAGGCAGATTCAATATGGTTGAATTTATAAATCCTGCCCTTTTGTAAAAACACCTCAAAAACATCAAATCTCGGCTGTTTTTCACTGTCTGTATTCATTATGTAATATCGGGCAGTTTTTATTAATTTTCTCTGTTTATTAACATCCACCGACTCTTTTGGAGATGTCATTGAGTCAGCCTTTCTTGTTTTCACTTCAACAAAAACAATTAACTCACTGTTTTCTGCAACAAGGTCAATTTCACCGTAGCGTGAACGGTAGTTTCGTTTTACACAAAAGCCTTTTTTTAAAAAATACTTTTCTGCAAAGTCTTCACCGAGAACTCCCGCGTTATCCTTTTCACAAGCCATTATTCACCAAGCACTTTCTTTAAAAAGGTGCGTCTGTGCTCTTCACAGATTCCGTATTCAGCAATCATTTCATAATGAAGTTTTGTGCCGTATCCCTTATGTTTTGCAAACTGATACTCAGGGTATTTTTCGTCAACTTCACGCATATATCTGTCCCTTGAAACTTTTGCAAGAATTGATGCGGCAGCAATTGATATGCTTTTGGCATCGCCTTTGACAATTGTTCTTTCTTCGCAGGGAAGACCAGGTTTCTGATTGCCGTCTATAAGTGCGATATCGCATTTCACACCAAGGCCCTCATAAGCGCCTCTCATTGCCATAAAGGTTGCCTGAAGAATGTTCACTTCGTCAATGGTTTTCGCATCAACCATACAAACAGAATATGCCAGAGCCTTTTCTTTTATTACTTCAAAAATAACTTCACGCTTTTTTTCACTGATTTTTTTCGAATCGTTTATAC
>JAZOAX010000237.1:0-5849 GCA_045595685.1 Acutalibacteraceae bacterium | reverse complement strand
TATTAATAAAATCAATGCAATGATAGTGGGTATAATGAATTACTATAGTATGTGTGACCAAATAAGCGTAGTGGTGAAGAAATATGCATGGCTACTAAAGTATACAGCATACAAATCACTCAAACGCTTTGGAGGTCAATGGGTTAGAGCTAATGAAGTTTCCAATCTGATTGGATTGCACAGTGGGCATACAGCTCATATACCTGCAATCAAATACAAGGATATGTATATAGGGATAACAGATATAAATTTTGCTAAATGGAATAATCCAACAGCCAAAAATCAGAACGAAACCCCATATACTCCTGAAGGAAGGGAACTTTACAATAAACGTATGAGGAAAAAAGGTTTAAAAGTTCGAGTGGATGAAGTGAATACTTCTGAACATGCACTTTACATAAGAATGAGTAAAAATCCTCTATACAACTTTGAATATTTCATGAACAGACCCTACACATATAATCGTGATAAAGGCAGATGCAAAATATGCAATGGATATGTTGACCCAAATGAGTCAAGATTTCATCACGTTAATCCAAAACTGCCTTTAAATGAAGTTAATAAGGTTAAAAATCTTATTACTACACACGAATACTGTCACAAACTAGTGCATAATGACGAAATGCCAGAAAAATTATCAGAAAAAACCCTTAAAACGCTTGCTAAATACCGCAAGAAATTGAACTAATACATTTATTTAATTATAAATTTTCTGATGTTATTCGAAAGCAGATTACCGAAGTCCGCTATTTACGATGGAACGCCGGATGCGATGAAAGTCGCACGTCCGGTGTGAAGGAGGGGAAAACAACCCGTAACAGATAATGCTGACGGTGTTTGTTACCTATTCCTATTTTCTCGGTCTTCGCACCCTTACTGTAATTGACGATGCAGTTAAAATGATTAAGAGAAATAATCCGGATTTTGATCTTTCACGCATAGATTATAAAGACAGTGAGACTTTTGAGATGTTGTCTCAGGGCAGAACAGATGCAGTTTTTCAGTATGAGTCTGCGGGAATGCGCAGTGTACTCAGCAGACTTAAACCGCGCAGCCTTGAAGACCTGATTGCTGTTATTTCTCTTTACAGACCGGGTCCTGCCGATTCTATCGATACTTACATTCATAACAGACACAATCCACAGGATACTGTTTATAAATCCGAACTTGAGAAAGATATTCTTGATGTTACATACGGATGTATGGTTTATCAGGAACAGGTTATGCAGATTTGCAGAAAACTTGCAGGTTATTCTTACGGAAGAGCCGACCTTGTCCGCCGTGCTATGAGTAAGAAAAAAACAGATGTTATGGAAAAGGAAAGGCAGATATTTATTCACGGTCTGCCTGACGGAAGTATTTGCGGTGCCCTTAAAAACGGAGTTTCGGTTGAAACGGCAAATGCAATATTTGACGAAATGTCAAACTTTGCAAAATATGCCTTCAACAAATCTCACGCTGCCGCTTATGCTTATGTTTCATATCAGACGGCATATCTCAAGTGCCATTATCCCTGTGAACTTCTGGCGGCAACTCTCACGAGTGTTCTTGATTCTTCGTCTAAAGTGTCAACCTATATTTCTGAATGTACAAGACTAGGTATAAAGGTATTGTCCCCGAATATCAACAGCAGTTTTGAGGGCTTTACAGTAAAGAACGGTGCAATCCGTTTCGGTCTTCTTGCCATAAAAAATCTCGGCAGGGGATTCATCAAAACAATTATTGATAACCGTGAACAAGGCGGAAAATATCAGACTTTTTATTCTTTCTGCAAACGGGTCTACGGCGGAAAAGATTTTAACAAACGTGCAGTTGAAAGCCTGATAAAATGCGGAGCCGTTGACGGCCTTGATATAAATCGCAGGCAAATGCTTTATATGCTGCCGATTATAATAAGTGAACTTGACGCCGATAAAAACAGAAATGTTATCGGACAGATCGGATTTTTTGATGAAGGTTCAGCGTTTTCCGAACTCAACGATATGACTGCACCTGACCTTGAAGAAATGCCGAAAAACGAACTTCTGCGTTTTGAAAAAGAAATAACAGGACTTTATATTTCGGGTCACCCTATGGAAGAATATAAAGACCTTGCACAAAAAATTAACGCAGATGTTATTTCGCGCATTATTGAAAGTGACGGTTCTTTTGATTCTGAATTCAAGGATAATTCTCAGGTTAAAATTCTCGGAATTATATCTAAACTTGAAAAAAAGACAACTAAGAACAATTCGACAATGTGCTTCGTTCAACTCGAAGATATGTCCGCTTCAATAGAGTGTATTGTTTTTTCAAAACTTTTTGCAGACAGAGCAATGCTTCTGCAACCGGGCAATATTGTTCTCATAAGAGGCAGACTCAGTCTTCGTGAAGACAGAGAACCTTCGGTTATTTGTGAAACCATTGAGCCTAATCCGTCAAATATATATAAAGACACAGAAAAAAATAATCCGCAGAAAAAGCAAAGATCAGGCATATTTGTTCGTTTATCATCGACAGATAACAAAAAAATCAGAAAAATAGAACTTCTGAAAGATATATTCCAAGGAACATTTCCTGTTTACTGTTATTATACTGACAGTAAGGTTTATAAACCTATGGGATATATAGAACTGAACGATGCCGTACTTCAGGAACTGAAGGTTATTTGCGGAGAAGATAACGTTGTTTTAAGAAAATGATGCGTTATGTCATAAATTATGATGAAATATGTCGATTTTATGGATAATCCTTGACTTTTAAGGGTAAATGTGTATAATATCAAATGATTATTTTATAACTGTTGATATTCTGATTTAACGGTAACAATTCGTTTCAGAACTATATACAGACTAACAGGAGGATGTTACAATGATTAAGACAATCGGTGTTTTAACAAGCGGCGGCGACGCTCCCGGTATGAATGCGGCAATCAGAGCTGTTGTTCGTGCAGGCTGTGAACTCGGTATGAAGGTTTACGGTATCAGAAGAGGTTATAACGGCCTTATGGAAGATGATATGTATGAAATGAATCTTCGTTCAGTTTCCGACATCATCAACAGAGGCGGTACAATTCTTTATTCTGCAAGAAGTTCACGTTTCAAAACTGAAGAAGGTATGAACGATGCAATCGAAACCTGTAAAAGAAGAGGTATCGAAGGCCTTGTTGTTATCGGCGGTGACGGATCTTTCAGAGGTGCAAGAGACCTTTCTCTTCGCGGTATTCCTTGCGTTGCAATTCCCGGCACAATTGATAACGATATCGGTTGTTGTGATTATACTATCGGTTATGACACTTCAATGAACACCATTATGCAGATGGTTGACAGAATCAGAGATACTGCTGAATCACATGACCGTTGTGCTGTTGTTGAAGTTATGGGCAGAGGAGCAGGTTATCTCGCACTTTCTTCAGGTATTGCTTGCGGTGCCACCTCTATTCTTATCCCCGAAGTACCTTATGACTTTGACAGAGATGTTATTGAAAGAATGAAGAGAACTCAGAAGAGCAATAAAGTTCACTTTGTTATCATTGTTTCCGAAGCAATCGGCGGCGTTGAGGAAATGGCAAAGAGAATTCAGGCTGAAACAGGTGTTGAAGCAAGAGCAACAATCCTCGGACATGTTCAGCGCGGTGGCTCACCCACTTCAAAAGACAGAATTGTTGCAAGTCAGATGGGTTACCATGCAGTTCAGCTTCTTAAAGAAGGTATTGGTAACAGAGTTGTTGCTATGCAGAAAGAAAAAATTCTTGATTTTGACATATTTGAAGCACTCAATATGAAAAACTCAGTTGATCTTGATATGTATAAAATGGCTCTTGAAATTTCAATCTGATTTTATTTAATGACTTATAAAGAGCCTGAGAAGGCTCTTTATTTTTGTGGAGTTAAGATGGTTAAAGATACAAATTCGACTAACGGACAAGGAAAAAAAGAGAATATACATAAAGGGCACAGGCTGAGAATGAGAGAAGCCTTTTTTGAGCATGGCTTTGATGGGCTCAACGACCATGAAGTTCTTGAAATGCTTTTGTATTTTGTTCTGCCTCAAAGGGACACTAACGAAATTGCCCACGATCTTATAAAGTATTACGGCTCGCTTGCGGCAGTTCTTGAAGCGGACAGAGAGGACCTTGTGAAACACGCTTATGTTACAGATAATGTTGCTTTTCTCATTAAAATGATATTGCCCTTATATAAACGCTATATGGAAAATGTCAATGATAAAAAGAAACTCACTGATACTGAAGAAATTGTCAAGTTTCTCAGGGCAAAATATGCAGATACAAACAATGAGTGTGTGTATGCACTGTTTTTTGACCCCGAGTATCATCTTATAGCCTGCAGAAAACTCAATGAAGGTGATATTTCATCTTCTGTGTTTGATTTGAGAAAGCTTGCGAGATTTGCACTTGAATCAAAATCGACATCGGTTATTATTTCTCATAACCATCCTCACGGAATAACACTTCCGTCAAGAGAAGATGTTGCAATAACCGAGAGCTCCTACAAACTTCTCAAGAGTCTTAAAGTTCAGCTTCTTGACCATATAATTGTTTCTGAAACATCACATAGTTCAATGGTAAAAATGCCGAAGTTTGCTCATATTTTTTACGGTCTTGATCCTTTGTTTCCTGACGAAACAGACTGATATATTTAACCCGGACAATTTTGTTCGGGTTTTTATAAAATATTTTCAAAATACTTTATTTTTAAAAAATTATGTGATATAATAAGAACAAATGTTCTGAAGGAGGTTTTGCAATGGGTGATTTCAGACTCGTATCTGATTTTAAACCGACAGGGGACCAGCCGGAAGCGATTGATGCCCTGGTTGAAGGTATAAAAAAGGGTTATAAAGAACAAACACTTATGGGTGTAACGGGTTCAGGTAAAACCTTTACAATGGCAAATATCATTGCAAAGCTTAACAGACCTACACTTGTTCTTGCTCATAATAAAACTCTTGCCGGACAGCTCTGCAGTGAATTCAAAGAGTTCTTTCCGGACAATGCAGTGGAGTATTTTGTTTCATACTATGACTATTATCAGCCCGAAGCCTATATTCCCACTACCGACACCTATATTGAAAAAGACTCTGCGATAAACGATGAAATTGATAAACTCCGCCATTCTGCCACCTCGGCTCTGTCTGAAAGACGGGATGTTATAATAGTAGCAAGTGTTTCCTGCATTTATTCTCTCGGTAATCCTATTGACTATCGCAATATGGTTATCTCACTTCGTCTCGGTATGGAAAAAAGCAGAGATGAACTTATAGAAAAACTCGTTGATATTCAATATGAAAGAAACGATGTAAATTTTATCAGAAATAAGTTCAGAGTCCGTGGTGATGTTGTAGAGATTTACCCGGTTTATACAAGTGACACTGCAATCAGAATTGAGTTTTTCGGTGATGAAATTGACAGAATTTCTGAGATTAATCCTCTGACGGGTGAAATCAAAAATAATCTTTCTCATGTTGCGATATATCCTGCCTCACATTATGTTGTAGCACCCGATAAACTTGAAGCGGCAATGGCCGAAATCAAATATGAGATGGAACAAAGGGTTATAGAATTCACAAAACAGGGCAAATTACTTGAAGCACAAAGAATCAAGGAAAGAACTCTCTATGACCTTGAAATGCTTAAAGAAACAGGTTTTTGCAAGGGTATTGAAAACTATTCAAGAATTATGTCGGGAAGAGAACCGGGGGAGGCACCTTTTACTTTACTTCACTATTTCCCCGATGATTTTCTTTTGTTTGTTGACGAATCCCATGTTATGTTGCCGCAACTCAGGGCAATGTTCGGCGGTGACCGTTCAAGAAAGGAAAGTCTCATTGAGTTCGGCTTCCGTCTTCCG
>JAZOAX010000236.1:0-2235 GCA_045595685.1 Acutalibacteraceae bacterium | reverse complement strand
CGCGACAGCGTTATCGGTGTTTTTTTGCCTTTTCTTGCACCTGCAATTTCGCATTTTAAAGTGCTGCGCAGTTTCGTAGAAAAGCAAAATTACTTGAATTGAAGCCAAAAATGCAGCAAAGCTGTCGCCTTGCGAGGCTTTTGGTGATAATACAAGGAATTTTGTTCTAGAAACAAAAACTTCCTTATGTGGTGTCGGCGTTTTGTGTGTCAGCCACTTTTCTTTGCTTAAAATCCGGGAATGTGAATGCCGCCTTTGGTAGGTGCTTCAGTTGGAGCTTGGGTAGGTGCTTCGGTGGGTGCCTGTGTGGGTGTTTCCGTGGGTGGAGTGTTAGTTACTTCATTTCCTGAAGTTGTTGTTTCTCCGCCGATGATTCCCTGCCACCAACTTGTTGTGGTTTCAGAGCCTGTTGTTGTCTGCCACGGGTCAAGGGTGGTTGTTTCTCCTGTCCAACTTTCCGTATATTCACTTGTATAACCGATTGTTCCGCCCTGAGTTCCTGAGTATGAAGGTCCGGTGTAAGAAGGTTTCTGAGTAAGATAGTTATTGAGAACATTTACACGGTTAGGGTCGAGAGCAATGTTTGTTTTGCCGTAAAGAAGTTTCTGCAACTGCTGTGCAGCAAGAGGATAGTCAACAACCCAGCATGAACCTACACCGGCTATAGATGTTGTTGCTCTTGTATCAAGTGTGGGGAACGTTTCCTGCTGCATTTTATAATTTATCCAGCCTTCCGTAAGTGCTTGCTTACCGTATGAAAGGATTTTTGTCTGACGCATATTTGTTTTCATGTAAGGCAGAACTGCTTCGACGGCATTGTAAAGTTCAGTTACGGATGCACCTTTGACTTTCTGCATAATTCCGTTGATAACTCTTCTCTGATTTGCAGTACGGCTTACGTCACTGTCGGAATAATAATATCTTATTCTTGAATAAACGAGTGCTTCATTTCCGTTGAGAAGAACTGCATCACCGGACTGAACGTGATATTTTGTGGTTCTGTTGATGTAAGATGCAAGTCCGGGTTCAATGGGAACAGTTACGCCGCCGAGAGCATCAATAACTTTTTTGAACGAACCGAAATAAACACTTGCGTAATAGTCAATGTCTATTTTGTAGTTCTTTTCAACAACTTCAATTACACCTTTTGGTCCTCCGTAATAACAGGAGGCGTTGATTTTTTGATACCTGTCTCTTCCGTCAACGTTCATGTAAATATAGCTGTCTCGCATAATAGATGCAAGAGTGATTGTTTTTGTTGCCTTATTTACGGAAGCAATAATAATTGAGTCTGCACGGCCGTTTGATTTTTCACCGCCGTCACCGTCCTGACCGAGAAGAAGAATGTTAATGACATTCTTACTGCTCATCTTTTCGCCACCGTTATTTGCCCATTTTTTTAAGGCGTCATTAAGAGAAGCAGCATCGGTAACACCGAACATTGTTTCAAAATCTTCTTCATCTGCAAGAGTTTCACCTTCAACTGCGGGATTTGCATTGCCCTCATCGTAAATTCCACCGAATATGTCACTTACTTTAAAAATTACACCCACAACAAGTACAATACAGATAGAAAGTATCGCTATAAGAACAGAATACAATGTCTTTTTCATTTTTTCTGCTTTCATTTCCTCTTCAGTCATTCCTTCGTAACGACTCATCTTTTTTTCTGCTTTTTTATCCTTTTTCGACTTTTTTGTATTTTCTGTTGAAAAACCTTCGCTCGGCAAAGGTTCTTCTTCCACAGCTTCTTCCTCGAAGCCTTCGTTCATAAAGGAAAAAGCATCTTCAAGCAGATTATCAATATCGCCGTTTTCCTTTTTGAAATTTTCAAAAAGGTCTTCACCTGTATTGTTTGTTAAATTTTCCTTATTATTCTCACTCATGCCATCACATCCTCGGATTTTTAACACTTTCTTTCTAATTATATATTATGGCATAAAAAAACACTTTCTTTTTTCTTTTAAAGAACTATCTATTAAAAATATAATTAACATTTATTAAGATTTAATAACCCGGCAACCGTCGTAATAAAAAATTAACAAATAATTTGTAAAATGTCACTTCATTTAGGTTGACAAGGAACAAATAATCATGTATAATAAATTCCGTTAATACAAAATTTGCCCCTGCAAACAGCGGAGGGAGGGAATAGAATGAGTCAGGTAAAAGTTAAAGAAAACGAATCACTCGACAGCGCACTCAGAAGATTCAAGAGACAGACTTCAAGAGACG
>JAZOAX010000235.1:0-5715 GCA_045595685.1 Acutalibacteraceae bacterium | reverse complement strand
CTGTGTCAAAACTGCTTGAAAGAAGTGTGCCGATGGGCATAAGTGAACAGCAGGCAGTAAGTCTGATACCTGAAGGTCCGTCGGTGGTGGTTACGGCAGGAACGCCCTTTTCACGAAGAGAGGGGAGTACACCTGCAAAGCAGCCTGCGTTACCCGGTACGCCGAGAGGACTGCCCATTATATAGTCGCCTCTTGTGATGGCTTCAAGTTCTTTGAGGCTGAGCTGAGCCACAAATTCCTCCATGGTATTCTTTCCGTTTTTAACATCGGCAAGTTTTATTCCCTTGTCACCGGTGAGGGGGATATCCTTGGGAAGATTCTGCAGAATGATTTTGCGAAGGTCGTATTTTCTTGTCTGTACCTTTTCTTTTTCAACAAAATACTTGCCGTCTTTTTCTATGCAGGTCATTTTTTCAAATTCAACCTGAGGTGCAGAGCACTGGCTGAGTTTTTCGAAAACTGAAGTTTCTTCTCTTTCTTCGGAATATACGGTTACGGCATCACGCACACTGTCGCCGATGGCAATACCGTATTTGCCTTTTTCAATAACATAGCAGGACATATAGCCTGTTTTTCCGCTGTCATCATAGGAACTGAATGCCCTTTCGGATACGGTGAGAAGAAGTTCTTCACTTTCACCTTTTTGGAGTTCCTTTGTTTTTGCGAATGCTGCAAGTTCTCTTACGGGGTTGCCGAGAACACCGCAGGGCTTTTCAATATAGGCGCAGACAACCTGCTTACCCTTGAAGTTGCCTGTGTTTGTAACCTTGCATCTGAGTTGTACACCATTTTCGGTTTTAACTGCAGATACAAGTTCTGTTCTGAAAGTTGTGTATGTAAGACCGAAGCCGAAGGGATAAAGAACATCGTCTTTTGCAAAGGTTTCGAAATAACGGTAGCCGACAAAAATATCTTCAACATAGTTGTTGAAATCCTTGCTGCCGAAATCCTTGTCGCAGGGATATTTATCGTGGGTGACTGCAATTGTGTCGGGGAGTTTGCCCGAGGGAGTCTGTTTGCCGCAAAGAAGGTCGCATACAGCGTTGCCGCTTTCCATACCGCCCTGCCACACAATCATAAGTGCGGAAATCTTATCCCCGAATTCTTCCGTCCAGGAAAGGTCCATAATGCTTCCGATGTTGAGAAGCACAACGGTTTTATCGAATTCTGCAGTAACTTTTCTCAGCACGTCAAGTTCTTCGTCGGTGATGAAATAACTGCCCTTTTCAAGTGCGTTTTCTCTGTCTTCACCTGATGAACGGCCTATTACAACAACGGCACAGTCGCTTTTATCTGCAGATTTTTTAACTGTTTTTTCGTAAAGGGGCATTTCGGGATAAAATCTGGGCCAGTGTCCCCAGAAACCGTGGTCAACGGGGTTTGCCTCGCACCAGGCTTCATATATGCCTGCAAGGGTTTCGTTAAGGCAGAGTTCATCGCAGTTTCTCATACCTTCAATAAGATTTACGGCATAGGGCTTGTTAACATCACCGCCTGAGCCGTAGCCTGTGTAGAACCAATCGTTCTGCACTCTGCCGAAAAGGCTCACTTTTGTGCCTTTTTTCATTGGCAGCACACCGTTGTTGCGAAGAAGCACGGCACCCTGAGAGGCTGCATATCTGAGAAGTTCGGGCATACCTTCGGTGATTACTTTAGGCTCGTTTTGTCTCACAACCTCTGCCTGAGCCAGTGAGTTTACAAGTGTTCCGATAACTTTGCTGATTTTCTGTTTGATATCTGCCATTGTTATTCTCCTTAAAAAATATTATTCTACATCAATTATGTTCTTGAATTTATGCCTGTTGATTTCGTGCACCACAACGGAAATACAGATAATTCCCACTGCAAGACCGGCGGCGATTCTGAGAAGTTCAAAAAAGGTTTCTCTGAACATTTCCATTTCGCTCACAACAAAATAGTATGTTGTGTAGTAAAGTTTGCCTCCCGGCACAAGAGGTATGATTGAGCAGGCAAGAATGGGGGTTGCGGGTGCTTTTACAACTCTTGCCATTGTTTCTGCATAAACCGTTGCAAAAAGCGCGGGGAAGAAGTTCTGAAAAAATTCGTGGTCAAAGCCGTCACAGCATATAACATAAATAAGGCTTGTGAGCATACCGCCCATTGCGTTGAGAAATACTCTTCTTTTGGGTGCTTTGAATAAAAGGGAAAATCCGACGGTGCCGACCATTCCCGTTATAACTGTTATTAAACCTTGTCTGAAATCCATATCCGTCACCTCACAGTATCCAACCCACAGCAAGAATTGCCACGGCAAATCCGCAGGCTATTGCCATTGCGATGATTATTGATTCAAGCAGTCGCAGAAGTCCCGACATAATATCTCCGCAAAGCATTTCACGCACAGAGTTTATAAGCATAAGTCCGGGTATGATAAGCATAACTGTGCCTATCATTATCATATCGGGATTGTTGCCGAAGCCGATGTGCACAAAGAATTCTGCAAGAAAGCCGATAATTGCCGCCGAAACCGCCGTGAAAAACAGGAAGTTCGCACCTTTTGCCCTGATGTATACACTCATAAGATAAAGTATAATGGCTATGGGTGCCGAAGCCAATGAGTCAAGAAGGCTGCCGCCGAAAAACACTGTGAAGCTCATTGCCGCAATAATGTATCCGAGACAGATGAAGATATCGAACTTGTTTTTAACACTGAGAATTTCTTCAAGTTCTTTCCTTGCTTCACTGATATCGGGGGTTTTGGCACAGATTTTTCTTGAAAGGGCGTTAAGGTTTTCCAAACGCCTGAAGTTTGTGGCGTTTGAATAGATTCTTCGCATCTGGGTGTGGGTTTTGCCGTCTTCGGTGATTACCGTGGCATAGACCATTGAGATAACCGAAAAAACCTGAGTTTTTCTGATGCCGTAGGCATAGCAGATTCTGAGCACGGTTTCTTCCACGCGGTTAATTTCCGCACCGCACTGCACCATTCCTTTGCCAAGGTCAAGGGCAAGAGAAAGGATATTTTCCGAATTGATTTCTTTTTTGTTTTCCATATTTTTTCCTCAAAAACAGACTTTTCCTATTTTAACTAATTATAATACCTGCGGGTATTAAATGTCAATACAAACATATTGAGTTCAGGCGGTAGTGTCCGAAGCATAATTTCCCTTTTCGTCCTTTGTCACTGCGGCTTTGTGCCGAGAAAGAAGTTTCACTATGTTATACACATCTATCCATATCTGATTTTCTCCTTCTTTCTGGCTTTCGTCAAAAATCAGTTGCATACCGAAATGAAGGTGAGGCACTTTCATACCGTTCACATTTTCCTTTTCGGAATATCCTGTCATTCCCATATAGCCGATTACCTGACCTGCCTTGACGAAGGCCCCCTCTTTTATTCCCTCGGCGTAGGGACTGTCTTTTCTCAGGTGGGCGTAATAGTAACTTCTTTTGCCGTCTGTGCTGCGTATACCAAGCCGCCAGCCGCCGTATCTGTTCCAGCCTATTGATTCAACGGTACCCTCCTCAACGGATACTATGGGTGTGCCCACATATCCCATAAGGTCGTTGCCAAGGTGCCGACGGTTGTATCCGTAACTTCTGCCCGCACCGAAGTCGTCATAATGGGAATAGTAAAATCCCTGAGCAACGGGGCTGAATGCCACAAGGCCGTAGGCAGTTTCCGCTTTGCCCGTATCAGCCGACACTTTTTCATATTCACCTAAAAAACCGCCAAGAATTGCAGAAAAGACCTGTCTGTAATATAAAAAATACTTGTTCTTTCCCGCAAGGTCTTCAATTGTGTATATTTCACCGAGTTCCTCAAGCATTTTTTCAATGTCTTTTTCCGAATAAGAAGACCAGTTGTTGCCGTTTTTCAGCGCGAGATATGAAAGTGAATCAATCCAGTTTATGTGGTAAAGTTTACCGTAGGTTTCAATGTCAAGTTCCATTGTGTCCTCAAGGGCAGACAAGGGCACATTCATTTCTGCCCATTTTATGTGTTCTTTCTTTTCCTGAGTGGCTGTTACCCCGAAAAACAGCGCCACAGAAAGCATCATAAGCACAAACACGCACACAAAAACCGTAAGTTTTTTTCTGTCTATTCTGAGTATCACCGTATCACGCCCCTTTTTTCTTTCATAATATTTATGTTTATGTGAGGCTCATTAGAATAATTGACAATATTCTTCTGCCCGTGTTATTATTAAAAAAACAAAAAAGGAGAAGGGCAATGACAAGACTGAGACCGGAAAAGTTTTTTCAAAGTGAAAAACGCAGAAAAAGGATTCTTTATGTCACTGCTGCTCTGTTTTTTATTCTGTGTGCCGAAACTCTTTTTTCCTGCATAACAGCAGTTTTTGAAGACGGTGATACACACCTTGATTTTCACATTTCGCTTGAGAAAATACTGTGTATGATAATTTACACAACGGTGGCGTGTATGCTTCTGAAAAGAGCCGGCTACAAAGTTCTGCTGATTCCCGATTTTTTCCTTTTCATCATCAAACTCACAGGCGTTATAACGGGTATTTATCACCTTAAATCCCTTGCAACCGTTGGTGCTTACACTTCACTCAACGAATGGGAGCATATTGTTGAAAACGGATTCTTCTGCATTTTTCTTCTCACTCTTTTTGCCTGCGAACTTCTGCCCGCAAAAGAAAGTATGCACTTTAAACTGCCCTATATCTGCCTTGGTGCCCTGAGCCTCTGCTTTCCCTTTACGCTGGTTTTTGAAGCGATAAAAGCCGTTGATGAGGCAATTCTTCATACACTGCCTCTGAAGGCGGCAATATTCAACTTCCTTATGGGTGTTCTTAATGAAGCGGTACTCGATTTGCCCTATGCCCTTTTGCTGATGATAATTTTCTTCGTGCCTGAGAAAAAAAGCATAAACCACAGGTAAATTTACTATATATTCTTTACGGAGCAAAAAATGAAAACAAAACAAATAACACTTTCAGCCCTTTTTATCTGCCTTATCACTGTGAGCGCCTTTATTAAAATACCTGCACCTTTTGTACCAATTACGCTGCAACTGCCCGTTGTTATTCTCTCGGCAATGCTTCTGGGAGAAAAACACGGGCTTATCTGTATTCTTGTTTATATATCAATGGGACTTCTGGGGCTTCCCGTATTTTCAGCCGGCGGCGGATTTTCCTATATATTTCAGCCCACCTTCGGATATATTGCAGCCTTTATTCCCGCAACGGTTATTGCGGTAAGACTTACCGGAAAACACCGTAGTTTCAGAAAAGTTTTTCTTGGTGGTGTTTTTGCCGTTCTCACCGTACATACCATCGGTTTTGTTTATTATATTCTTATAAGCAGGTTTTATCTCGGAAACGAAATTGACATCAAGGCTCTGCTTATCGCTCTTACGGCTTTGACACTGCCCAAAGATATACTGATGTGCGGTGCCTTGTCCGTGCTTAAAAGAAGGCTGCAACGCATTTCATAAAAAAACGCATTTTCTGCTTATTTTCGGTGTTGTTACGCCCTAAAAATGCACAAAAACTTGTGCATTTCCACCAATACAGTTATAAAAACTGATAAAATTTTCTTTATTGTAATTTTTTTTAACAAAATTTATTGCTTTTTGGCATACAATGGTATAAAATACTTTATCATATTAAACCGTTAAATATTTTATACGCTTTAGGGCGATTAAAGGAGCGATATACAATGAGTTATGTTCAGAATGTAATTGACTCAACTGCTAAAAAATATGCACATCAGCCTGAATTTGTT
>JAZOAX010000234.1:0-3488 GCA_045595685.1 Acutalibacteraceae bacterium | reverse complement strand
TTGATCTCCTCCGGAACAGATTTTTCCTCATAAGCACGGCAGGATTTTCTGCTTTCAAGTTGTCTCAGCACTGTGTTTTCCATATAGATTTATGCATACCCGTTATGATGGGTATACTCCCCTTTCAAGTGGTATTTTTATTGTTAATTACGAAAACGGTATCTGTGAGATACCGTTTTCTTTAATTTGTTGTTATGCAAATATTCTCTTTTTTCTTGCAACAAAAGCCACAAACAGTGCGCACATCAGAACAAGGATAACAGCAGGTGCATTGAAACTGTCACCGGTGTTGGGGTTCTTCTGTGTGTTTGCAGGGTTATTTCCCTGAGTTGTTGCCGCTGTTGTCTGAGCCGAGGAAGTGGAGGTCTGAGTTGCAGAGGTAGTGGTTGCCGTAGTGGTTACGGTTGTGGTTGTTACCGCTGTAGTCTCAGGACTTTGTGACGGATTTTCTTCGGGTTTTTCCGGCTGTGCAAGTGAAAATGCATTGGACTTGATTTTCATACGGCAGATATCATAAACACAAAGCCTCATAGCCTCACCCATTCCGATGGGGTCTGCAGCATAGGTTTCCTTAAGCGCATTTCTTGTCTGCACTGCAGAAACAACATAAAGCATTGTGAGAATTGCATCGTTTCGTGCATAAACTGCAAGGACAGGGTCAAGGTATCCGTTACCTGTAAGGTCAATGCTTGCGTCGGTAATTACAAGACCGTCAAAGCCCCATTCATCTCTGAGAAGGTCTGTAACCAGTGCCTTTGAAGCACCGCACCATTCATTACCGATTCTGTTATATGCAGTCATAATCCCTTCGGCTTTACCTTCCTTGACGGAAATTTCAAAGGGCTCCGCATAAAGTTCTCTCATAGACTGTTCATTAAGCCATGTGTAAAGCCCGTTGGACTGACGGTTAGTTTCCTGGTCGTTTGCAACAAAGTGTTTTACCGTAACAATGAGACCCTTTGACTGTGCACCTCTTGTAACAGCCGCAGACATCTTGCCTGAAAGCAGAGGATCTTCTGAATAGTATTCGTAGTTTCTGCCGCCGAGGGGGCTTCTGTGAAGGTTACAACCGGGAGCGTACCAGATATGAGTGCCGAGTTCAACACCTTCCTTGCCTATTGCTTCACCGAATTCTTCTGCAAGGTCATCATTCCATGTGCATGCAAGAACAGTTGAAACAGGGAAAGCAAGTCCGCAATCGGTGAAAAGAAGTCCGCCGGGACCCTTGATGCAGGAAGGGCCGTCATTATCTGAAGTGGCAGGAATACCGAGTCTGTCAAGACCTGTTGTTTCATATCCGCAGTCACAGATAAGTTCAATCATTTCATCAACGGTAAGCTGGTCAAGGAATTTATCCCATAATTTTTCATTCTTCGCAACATCCTGAAGTGTTACAACGCCGTCATCATAAACTGCCCCCGTTGTGGGTGCTGTACCCTTTGTTTTCGGCTCGGGACGGATATCGCTCTGAAGCACTTCCTGAGTTGCATCATAATTCTGAGGCTCTGTGGGATATGTTCCGTCCACATCGGCGCGGGACATATAGGTAATATCGCCTTCAGCAAATTCAAAAAGGTTTTCGACCTTATGACCTGATGCGGTATCTGTTTTGTAAACTACTGTTTTTCCGACTTTATAATTATATGTTTTTTCAAAGGTTCTTATATCGTGGGCAACACGGATTTTGTAATTGCCTGCGTCAAGTACCCATGCTTCATTTTTCTCTGCATCGTAGGATGCCATATCTTCCACTTTGAAAGTGAGAGTGAGAAGTTCACTCTGACCGGGAGAAAGAAGTTTTGTCTTTTTGTATGCGGCAAGTTCAATGGCACTTTTTTCAATGCCGTTCTTGTAGTAAGGTGCACTGAAATAAAGCTGTACAACATCCTTACCTGCAACTTTGCCTGTATTCTTTACTTCAACCTTAACGGTAATGTCTTCTGCATCGGCAACAAAAGACTTCACATCCCATTTGAAGTTTGTGTAAGAAAGTCCGAAACCGAAGGGATACATAACTTCTTCGGGAGCGAAGGTTTCAAAATATCTGTAGCCCACATATATACCTTCACTGTAATTTACAAAATACTTGGGAATGCCTGAAACACCATTATAAGTATATCCTCCGAAGTTCATATTTGCAGGATGGGATTCAAGGTCATAGGCTATTGTGTCAACAAGTTTACCTGAAGGATTGATGGCGCCTGAAAGGATTTTACCCACACTTTCAGTTGCAACTTCACCGGGAAGCCACATAATAAGGGCACCCTTTATACTGTCATAATCATCAAGCCAGGACATATCCATAACATTTGAAATGTTGAACACAACAATAACATCGGAAAACTCTGCACATACCTTATCGAGCATTGCCTTTTCTTCTGAAGTGAGTTTAAGTCCGTCAATATCAAAGTCTTTCATTTCGGTACCGACTCTGCCGATTACAACAACTGCAGTTTTTGAATATTTCACGGCATCTTTCATCATTTTATCGCTGATGTTGCTTATGGGCATTTCTGCTTTACCGCCTGAGAAGAACTGCTCAATTACCGTGCCTGCAAAGTCGAGAAATCCACCTTCGTCCTGTGCACCGGTGAATTCGGCATATATATTGTATATATCTTCGTTGTATGCGATTCCTGCACCTTCAAGTGCATCATAAAAACCCATTGCATCGTCTGCACGGACTGCACCTGAACCTGCAGCACCCGCAAAAGCAAGAGAGCAGGATGCGGCACCGAAAACGTTCACCTTTTTTGTTTTCAGCGGAAGAACATTATCTTCATTTTTAATAAGTACGGTACCCTCTGCCTGAATCTGATTGGCAACAGATTTTGAGTTTGCTGCCGTGGCATCGGTAATCAGAGTTTCACCATCACCGCCGCCGAGAAAGCCTCCCGCAAAACAGGTTACGGATGTTGACACCGTAAGAATCAATGCCAGAACAAGAGTGAGAATCACTCTGAATGTTTTTGCTGTTTTTTTCATATTTATCCCCTCCGATAGATTAAATATATAAACATTGCCTTGATTTTAACACATACCGCGAACATTTGCAATAAAAAATTCTTAATGTTGCAAATAAAACTATTAAAATATACCAAATCATTTATTGGATATCTGTTTTTAAGTGAAAACAGAATGTTATTATTATAAAGCAGAAAAACAAATCCCCGTTTGAAACGAGAATTTGTTTTTGCTGGTATAATATATCACAAAATTGTTACCTTTTAAGTGAAAGCAAATTAATTCATATCCCGACGAAGTCGGATTGCATCACGAAGTGATTTCATCCCACGAAAGTGGGATTTATCCCGTCTGCAAGGACGGATTTAGTTGAAAAAAGCACTTGCTTTCGCAAGTGCTTTTTTCTGGCGGAGAAGAGGAGACTCGAACTCCTGCGCCGGTTACCCGACCTACGCCCTTAGCAGGGGCGCCTCGTCACCAACTTGAGTACTTCTCCATGGTGTCGATAAGACTTCTCTATAAAT
>JAZOAX010000233.1:0-4035 GCA_045595685.1 Acutalibacteraceae bacterium | reverse complement strand
CATTTTTGCATAGGTATCTGCAACGATGGGAATTTCTCTGCCGATAACGGGCATAATTACAGTTTTGCCGATAACATCCTTATATCTTTCATCATCGGGATGAACAGCGATACCGGTATCACCGGGGATAGTTTCGGGACGGGTTGTTGCAACGATAATGCTTCCGCTGCCATCTGCGAAGGGATAAGCAAAATGCCAGAAATTGCCGTCCTTTTCTTCGTATTCAACCTCAGCGTCGGAGATTGATGTTTTACAGTGAGTACACCAGTTGATGATTCTTTCGCCGCGGTAGATAAGACCTTTTTCGTAAAGATTTACGAAAACCTCTTTAACAGCCTTTGAGCATCCTTCGTCAAGGGTGAATCTTTCTCTGTCCCAGTCACATGATGAGCCGAGTTTTTTAAGCTGTTCAATAATTCTGCCGCCGTACTGTGCTTTCCATTCCCATGCTCTTTCAAGGAAGCCTTCTCTGCCGAGGTCTTCTTTGGAAATGCCTTCTGCCTTCATTGATTCAACAATTTTTGCCTCTGTTGCAATTGAAGCATGGTCAGTACCGGGAAGCCACAAGGTGTCATAGCCCTGCATTCTTCTGAAACGGATAAGGATATCCTGCAGAGTATTATCAAGGGCGTGACCCATATGAAGTTGACCTGTAATGTTTGGTGGGGGAATTACGATTGTGTAGGGCTTCTTCTCGGTATCTACTTCAGCATGGAAGTATTTACCGTCAAGCCAAGACTTATAAATACGGTCCTCAACGTCTTTCGGATCGTACTTTGTTGCAAGTTCTTTTGCCATGGTTTTCACTCCGTTCAAATTCGGAATCCGGAATTCAGAATTCAGATTACCGTTTCAAAGGCATTTCCTATTTTCTGTTTACTCCTGAGACCGAAATAATTATATTAAAAATAAATCTCGCCCTGAAAATTTCAGGACGAGTTTTTTTCTCGTGGTACCACCTGAATTCAGAGAGTTAACTCTCTGCACTCAAAATCTTTAACGCAGACATACGTCGGGGTCTAATTGAATACTCTTTCTTCCCGAGGCTCACAAGTTACCTTCACACATTCTGACTTAAAGACTTGCACCAACCGTCTTCTCTCTGAAAAGCAATAATGCGTTACTCCCCTTGGTCATAGCCGTATTAACATATCCGTTAGATTTTATCATAAAGTATCGGTGTTGTCAAGGTTTTACATATTATATTCATCCGTTAAATGCAAGATTTCACGCTCATGCCGCTGTGGCACTTCCTTTGTCCTGAGCGACAAAGGAAGCAAAACGCTCTTTTTTATTAGAGTTCAACTTGTGCTTTTTCGAAAGATACTTCCCGCCTTCGTCTGCAGTTTCCGCAGCGGGACAACTTGTGCATTTATTTTTCAGAAAAATCGTAGATAAAAATGATAAAATCGAAAAACCATCGTATCGGCAGAAAAAAGGCCTTTACAATGGTTTTTGTGTGTTATCTTGCTCATTAAGAAACTCTTTCAGAGATACTCTTAATTCTGTTATTTCTCTTCGAGAAGTTTTTCGCAAGCTGCAAGTTGAACGCAGATGCAAAGAATTCTGGTTGCAACCATAAGTTCGTCAACGGGAGGATATGAAGGTGCAATTCGGATATTCTTATCCTCGGGATCGATTCCGTAAGGGAACGTTGCACCTGCAGTGGTAAGAGTGATACCGCATTCTTTGCAAAGCTGATAAACTCTTTTTGCAGTGCCCGGCATAACATCAAGGCTGATGAAATATCCGCCCTTGGGATCTGTCCATGTTGCAATATCAAGTTCTGCAAGTTTATCCTCAAACTGATTAACAACGCATTTGAACTTCGGTGCAAGAATCTTTCTGTGAAGTTTCATATGCTTTTTGATACCGTCAATATTTTTATAGAACTTAACATGTCTGTACTGATTAAGTTTGTCATAACCGATAGTCTGAACAGACATACGTTTTTTTATCATCTCAATATTTTTATCAGATGCGGCAAGAGCAGCCACGCCTGCACCGGGGAAACTGATTTTTGAAGTTGAGGTGAATTCAATAACCATATCCTCGTGGCCGTACTTTTTGAGCACATCAAAAATGTCATCAAGTTCTTCACCGTTATCGGTAAGATCGTGAATAATATATGCATTGTCCCAGATGATTCTGAAGTCATCTGCAGCAGGACACATAGCGGCAATTCTCTGAACGGTTTTACGGCTGTAAGTTACGCCCGTGGGATTTGAATACTTGGGTACGCAGAACATACCTTTAACTGACGGATCCTTTATAAGTTCCTCAACAGCATCCATATCAGGTCCCCACTGTGTCATTTCAACAGGCACAAGTTCCATACCGTAATACTCGGCAATGGCAAAATGTCTGTCGTATCCCGGTGAGGGGCAAAGGAACTTAAGTTTACCCTGATCCTTCCAGGGTTTTCCGCCTGAGCCTGTGAGCATACACTGAGTGATGTAGTCAAACATAAGGTTAAGGCTGGAGTTACCGCAGACTATTACATTATCAACATCAACACCGAGAGCCTTTGCAAAAATTCTTTTGCATTCGATGATACCTGTAAGCAAGCCATAGTTTCTGTATTCAAGGCTGTGGTTGCTTTCGTCATCCTCCCAGTCCTTTGAAGTGATTGCGTCAAGAAGTCCGTTTGAAACTGCCAACTGGTCTGCACCGGGCTTACCTCTTGACATATCGAGTCTGAGCCCCTGAGCCTTATAGGCATTATATCTTTTAAGAAGATCTTCTTTAAAAGCGATAAGCTGTTCTTTTGAATATGATTTAAGCGGTACCATTTTTATCCTCCTTCGGAGTGTGAAAAATTCAAATACTGAATTTGGTATTTATCGGATGTTTTGCTTAGAAATCTGCTGAGCCTGTTGTTCTGGGGAAGGGAAGAACATCTCTGATGTTTGAAATGCCTGTAAGGTACATTACAAGTCTTTCAAAGCCGAGACCGAAGCCTGCGTGTTTTGTACCGCCGTACTTACGAAGGTCAAGATACCACCAGTAATCTTCTTCCTTGAGTCCGAGTTCCTTGATTCTGTCAACAAGAACATCGTATCTTTCTTCTCTCTGACTGCCGCCGACAATTTCACCGATACCCATAACAAGAAGGTCGCAGGCTGCAACGGTTTTGCCGTCGTCATTGAGTCTCATATAGAATGCTTTGATTTCCTTGGGATAATCTGTTACAAAAACAGGCTTTTTATAAACCTGCTCTGTGAGGAAACGTTCGTGTTCTGTCTGAAGGTCGCAACCCCAGTATGCCTTGAATTCAAACTTATCGTTATTTTCTTCAAGAATCTTAACTGCGTCGGTATATGTTACTCTTGCAAAATCTGAGTTAGCAACTGCAGTGAGTCTTTCAACAAGGCCCTTATCCACAAACTGATTGAGGAATTCAATATCCTGCTTACAGTGTTCCATAACATACTTGATTACAAACTTGATCATACTTTCGGCAAGTTCCATATCGTCGTTAAGGTCTGCAAATGCAATTTCAGGCTCAATCATCCAGAACTCTGCTGCGTGGCGCTGAGTGTAACTCTTTTCTGCTCTGAACGTGGGACCGAAGGTGTAAATTTTACCGAAAGCCTGAGCCATAATTTCACCCTGCAACTGACCTGATACGGTAAGGAAAGCGGATTTGCCGAAGAAGTCTTCACTGTAATCAATTTCACCGTCTTCAGTTCTGGGGGGATTTTCCATATCGAGAGTTGTTACTCTGAACATTTCACCTGCACCCTCACAGTCACTGCAGGAAATAAGCGGTGTGTGAGCATATATAAAGCCTTCACTTTCAAAGAAACGGTGAATAGCCTGAGCTGCAACAGAGCGCACTCTGAATGCGGCGGAATATATATTTGTTCTGGGTCTTAAATGAGCAATTGTTCTTAAATATTCAAGAGGATGCCTCTTTTTCTGGAAAGGATACTCAGGGGCTGATGCACCCACAAGTGTAACCTTTGTGGCATTTATTTCAAAGGGCTGCTTTGCTTCGGGAGTAAGAATGAAGTCACCCTCTACAATAACTGC
>JAZOAX010000232.1:0-8157 GCA_045595685.1 Acutalibacteraceae bacterium | reverse complement strand
CCACTGCTTGCGGTATTGAACATTATACCAACGGTCCTAACCTTAAGAAGTATCTCAGAGAATTCAAAGAGATTTATGATGAGTATGACTGCTTTACCGTTGGTGAAGCACCTATGATGACTCCGAAAAAGGCTCTTGAATTCATCAAAGAAGGTGACGACCAGCTTCTTAATATGATGTTCCATTTTGAACATATGGGCTGCGACAATATTATGACAAACTGGCTTGTAACTCCTTTCAGAAAAGGTAAACTCAAGAAGGTTTATGCACATTGGCAGAAAGAACTCTACGGCAAAGCATGGAACGCAAACTACATTGAAAACCATGACCAGCCCAGAATCATTTCCCGTTACGGCAGCGAAAAATACCGTCAGCAGAGCGGTAAAATGCTTGCTACAATGTACATCTGTCAGAGCGGTACTCCCTTTATTTATCAGGGCCAGGAAATCGGTATGACTAACCCGAAAATCCCCACCATTGACAGATACAGAGATGTTTCTTCATTCAATAACTATGCAATGTTCAAAAAGTTCGGTATTCCCGACAGCATCACAATGAAGTTCTGTATGTATGCATCAAGAGACAATGCAAGAACTCCGATGCAGTGGAGTGCGGAAAAGAACGCAGGTTTCACAACTGCTGATGAGCCTTGGTTTGAAGTTAACACAAACTATACAGAAATCAATGTTGAAGCAGAGCAGAACAATCCCTATTCAATTCTTAATTACTATAAGAAACTTATCAAGTTCCGTAAGGATAATGATATTGTTAAATACGGTGATTTTGAACTTCTTAAAACCTGTAAGGATATCTTTGCATATGTGAGAACATACGAAGGTCAGAAGATGCTTGTACTTTGCTCATTCAGTGATAAAGAAATTGCTTTCAGAGCTCCTAAGGACTTTGACCTTAACTCTGCAGAACTTGTTCTTTGGAACTATGAGAACAATCCCGTTGTTCATAACGGCTTTATGACAAGACCTTATGAAACAAGAGTATATCTTATTAAATAAAAACAGCATTAATAAAACACGGTATCAGTTGAATGATACCGTGTTATTTTTTGCTGAAATTGGCTTAATAACCTATTGCTGTTCCGAGAAGCAATAGCCCCGAGCAAGCAACAAACTCGGCTAAAAACAGTTTCCACGAGCATTTCAGGTACTTTATGTATGACATATTTATAATACCCAATGCAATCATAAGAAGTCCGTTTGTGGGGAACATAACATTGCACATACCGTCGCTCAGACAAAAGGCGACAATAAGATTCTGTCTGCCTATTTCAAGCATATCCACAAGGGGTAACAGTATTGGCATAAGGAGGAATGCTTTCGCTGAGCCGCTGCCGATGAAAAATTCAAAAACTGCAATAGTTAGGAAAATTATTATAATTGCCGCATAAGGGTTAACACCGCTTATAAGGTTATATACCCAGTAAAGAAGTGTATCTATAATTTTGCCGCTTTTAAGAATGTAAGTTACACTGATAATGATGAGAATAATCGGGGCGCAGGGGAGAATGGTTTTTGCACCGCGTTTGAATATGTCTGCAAGTTCCTTTTTGCTCAGACCTGATATTGTACCAGCTCTCAGTCCGCCGACAGTGAAAAGCACTGCCATTGATGCCAAGGGGAGATATCCGACAATATTTGCAATACTCTGATTTTTTGAGATTGTATTAACGAGAAGGCAACAGACGATGATAGCAAGCACAGTAATAAGAGCACTGACAAAGGCTTTTGTTGCTTTGGGAAGATTTTCATTCTGCAGTGCCTTGTTCATTTCTTCTTCGTTAAGAAACCTCTTTCGCAGTTCAAGGTCGGTTTCATAGCAAAGAGATTTTTTAGGATCTTTTTCAATCTTTTTTGCGTATGTTATAAAGAATAATGCAAGCACTGCATAAACAACCAAAAACACAAGAATTCTGAATAGTACACCTGAAAACATAGGTATATTAGCCATTGACTGAGTAATGCCGACATTAAAGGGATTGAAAGTTGCGGCAGCGTATCCGAATGAAACCGAAACAAGACTGATTCCGACACCGATAAAAGAATCCCAGCCAAGAGAAAGGGATATAGCCACCGCAAGAGGTACAAGGGTTACGGATTCTTCAAGAATACCTGCAAAGGAAGAAAGAAGCATACACGCAAATATTATTACAGATAAAAGAATGTATTTTTTATCCGAAAAATTCTTCACTATGACAGACATAATGTATTTCAGAACACCGCTTTTGTCCAGAATAAGAAATGTTCCGCCGATTATAATAATAATCAGAATAATTATAACACCGGTGAGTGCGTCTGATGTTGCATTTATAAACATTTCAACCGGAGAAACAAATACTCGCCAGAAACTGTATCCGACTTCTTCACGTGGAATTTCGTGATATGTTCCGTTAATTATTGAGCCGTCGGCTGCGGTGTCATATACACCTGTAGGTACAACCTGAGTAAGCACACCTGCAAAAAGCATAATTGCCAACAGCAAAGCAGTAACTCCGATTATTGTCTTTTTATCAATTTTTATTAAACTATTGTTATCCTGAGACAAAAAATCACATCCTTATAGATTGTTTTCGATTTCAAGTTTTTCTCTTCCAACAAAAAATGTAAGTTTGTCAAATCCGCATTTTTTGGCAATTACCATGCCCTCAAGGATTCCGGCACCGACATCATAGGCAGAATGTGAGTCGGAACCTATTGTAACATTTTTGCCGCCGAGTTCTTTATACCTGCGTATAAGGCTTTCTTCCGGCATCGTTCGACCCATCATTTGTCTGAGCCCCGATGTGTTGATTTCGAGAACTTTGTTATTTTCAATCATTGACTTAAGAAGTTCATCGGTTTCTTTTTCGATTTTGCTATAGTCGAAATTAATTGCGTATTTGCCCTGAATTCTTCGCATAGGGCAGGTTATATGCGCTAAAACATCGATTTTATCGTAATAGCAAAGTTCAGTCAGTTCTGCAAAATAGTCTTTCATAAAGCGGTATACATCAATCTCATCATAAGGTATTTCTTTAACTGTGCAGTTAAAACCCTTTGGTGTGTGTATACTGCCCAGAACAATATCAAAAGGATAATTACTTATCACTTTGTCTGAAAGTTTTTTATCAAAAAGAGGCTGAGCAATTTCAATGCCTGTGAGAACAAGAAGCTGACCTTCAAAAGCAACTTTTGCTTTTTTACATTCAAAGAAAGAGTGGAAGGTCATATTATTATATTTATTTTCATAATAACTGTCAATCTCACAGTGGTCAGTGAATGCTACTGCACGCAGATTTTTTTCAACAGCCTGTTCACATATAAACATTGGTGAATGCTTTCCGTCGGGAGAGTTGTCAGAGTGAACATGCATATCCATAAGCCGTTCTTTGTGCATATATAATCCTCCTTTTAATAATATTTCGTTGATTATACACCAATATGAAAAAATATGCAACAATAATTGGGGAAATAAGGGATAAAATTTGATAATTATTCAAAAATATTTATATTAAATACCAAATAATTACACTAATATATTTTGACCGTATACACAAAATATATTTGCAAACGCAAAAAGTTTATTTGAAGGAGAGTGTAAGTTATGTCTAAGAATTCAAAGAGTATGGTACCCGAAGCAAGAGAGGCTCTTGACAGATTCAAGATGGAAGCCGCTTCAGAAGTCGGCGTAAATCTTAAGCAGGGTTACAACGGTCACCTCACATCTCGTGAAGCCGGTTCAGTAGGCGGCCAGATGGTTAAAAAGATGATCGAATCTTATGAAAAGAATATGAAATAAATTCTTTTTATTAAGTAAAACAACACTTAGTGCGAAAGGTAGTTATTAACTTCATTTCGGCATAACTGAAAAACTCCCGATACGCTTATGTATATCGGGAGTTTTTTTGTAATTATTCGTAGGATGTTTCTTCGCTGTTGTTTTCAGTGATTTCAGTCTGAGGAACATCGGTTACAATAAACTGAACTGAAGGAGGTGTGATTGTTTCTCTCATAACTGTTGTTTTAGGTTCAATAATCTCCCTTTTCGGATAACCGTCTGAAGAAACTGCAATGGGATAAATATCAATATCCTCAGGTTGCTTTTCCTCGGTTTCTCTTACTGGTATCAATACATCATCTGACCAGTTGTGGTCAATTTCTGCATAATCAATGGTTGTTTTTTTATTGTTTCTTCTGAGTTTCATAATGAGATAGTAAGCAACAATAAGAAGAACGGTGATTACTGTAATTATTGCGCCTTCTTTGAAACCTGAAACTCTGAATTTGAATTCAACATCATGGTTTCCTTTTTCTACCATAACACCGAGAAGAGATTCACCGATTTTTACAATTTTTTCTTCGGGTATCTGTTCACCATCGATATAAACTTTCCAGCCGCTGTCATAGGGGATGGAAGTGTAAAGAAGACTGTCTTTTTCGGCGGTGAATCTGCCTTTGATGTAGGTATCATCAAATTCTTCTGTATACATCTGCTGTTCGGAAAGAATTTTGTAACCTTCGTCAAGGATTTCTTTATTAATTGTGTACGCAAAGAATCTGAGAGAGCCTGTGTTTGCTTCAAAGGGAAAGTTAACAGTAATTGTATCGCCTGCATTGTAATAACCGAGGTCAAGTACGCAGTCCTGGTCTGCACTGTGGGTTGATGTGCCCAAAGGTGAAGTTATGGTAATGCTTTTTGATTCAGCACCGTCAACTTTAAAGTAAATATAAATGTTACCGCTTCTTTCAGGCATAAAATAGAATGTTGCCGATGCATCAAAGTCATCTGTTGTTTTGTCGAAATAAAAACTTGAAGAAGATGTGCCTTCAGTAAATTCTTCAACATTTGCATATGTTATATAATCTGCTTCAAGGCGCTCAAAGGGGCTTCCGAGTCCGCCTGTTGCAAGATTGAAATAATCGCCCTGAAGAGCAAATGGGTCATAGTTCGTGTTGCTTTTCCAGGATTCGACATATTCTTCCGTTGCCCAGGTGGTGACATTACTGTCTGCAAGGTATGCGATGGGAAGATAATAGTTATTTTTATATGCCGTGTATTTGGAATGGGTTGCAACCTGTGAGTAGTTAGGTGAAGCGGCAAGAACATCGGGTGTATAGTTGTTTACAATGTATTTCATAGAAAACATCATATTGTAAACGGGTGTCTGAGGATTATAAGTGTAACTGTTGATGGCATTACTCATCATTCCGAGATTGTTCTGCAAGCCTGAAAGTTTTTCATAGGCCATAGATGAAAATACTGAAGCGCCGTTATAGTAGTACCAGGACGGGTCCATTCTTGTGCGAAGATCGGTCAGTTCCATTCTGTAAAAATTGTCACCTTCAATTGTGTCAAGGGTTTCCTTCATCTGCTGAAAATCATCGTAGTCGCTTACATAAGACTCTTTTGAAATTGAGATGTTCATTGCACTTGTGTCGCACATAACTGCTTCACTGAACACACAAGCAATAAGAAGTGCGGCAACTGAAACGCTCTGATATCTTTTATCCATAAACACTGTGAGAACTACAACATACATAACTATGAGAATAAGTGATAAAAGAACAGTTCCGGTTGTTACATTTTTTGATGTGAGTTCTTCTGTGAGCATTGTAAAGCAAACAAGTGCAGCACCTACAGCACCAAAATGTCTTGCTTTGAATTCGTTTAATCTTATAAAGGTTTTGTATGCCATTACAAGCAGAACAAAAGAGTAAATGAAAGACTGACGATAGGGGAGATCATTAGGAAAATGTAATCCGTGCCATATGAAGTTGAAAATGTTCATATTGAAACTGAAATACAGCACAACAAGAAGACCGATGGTAGCAAGTTTTTCTTTTTTAGATATGCTCTTTGTAAAGAAATACAAAGGTGCAAGAATCAGCGTGATAATACCGCAATAAACATTGGGAAGAACATCGTCACCGCTTGATCTGATTGTTGTAGTAAGGCTTCCGAGATGATTTGCAAAGAAGTCAAAGAATGTGAAGTAAGACTGGGGATCAGAGGGGAAAGTATCATTTGTGGCGGAGCAGGACTGAAGCACATTATATACAGGCAGCAGGACAGATGCCATAATACCTGCAGCGGCAAGTGCACCGAAGGTGAAAATGATTCCGCTTCGGAAAAATCTGTTATTTTTAAGACTGAACCCTTTTTTCTTTTCAGCATACTCTTCGCTGACAACAGAAGACAAATTGTAACCCTTTATAAAGTAATAGAAGAAGTAAGACACTGAGAACATACAAAGCATATATGACATATAGTAGTTTGAAAACATAGAAAGAGCAAGAGCAATAACGAAAGTTCTCATTTTACCGTTATCAATAATTCTTTCAATGCCAAGCAGAACAATGGGAAGAAGCACCATAGCGTCAAGCCACATTACGTTCCAGTAATACGCAAGCATATAGCCGCAAAAAGCATAGAGAACACCGAAGGCGCTTGTTGCGTAGGAATTACTTTTAAGTGACTTTTTGATATAATAGGTAAATGTTGCCGCTGAAAGAGCTGCTTTAATGAGAATCATAGCAGCAATTGCTTCCGTAACATTTTTGTGGCCGAAAAACAGTACTATAGCACCTATAGGGCTTGAAAGGTAGTTGAAGTAGTTACCGAGAAAACAACTTCCGAGACCTGAAGTCCACGAATAAATAAAACTGTCACCTTCAGTAACTCTTTCATAAAGTTCAGCAAAAAGGGGGCCGTACTGATGGTAAAGGTCCATACGGAGAATTGTATTGTCTCCGAAAATAAGCATACTGTTGCAAAGGTAAATTGTGAGCATTGTTACTGCTGCCGTGAGAAAAGATATAATGATATATTTATTCTCTGCCCATAATGATTTCTTTTGTTTTAACATTGTCTGCCTTCTTTCTTTTGTGCCGTAATTATATAATTATAGTTATAATACTATAAAAACATTAAATCTTCAAGTGTGTTTATATAATTTCATCGTTTATTAAGATTTGCTTTAAAGTTGTGTTTTTTTGTCTTGAAAGTGTTGGAATGTTATGATAAAATAATTCAAAATCATTTTAGGAGTTGTCTTATGAAAGAAGTTACAATATATTCCGACGGCGCGTGCTCAGGTAATCCCGGACCGGGCGGATGGGGTACTATTCTTGATTATAAAGGCAGAAGAAAAGAACTGTCAGGCGGAGAAAAACATACAACAAATAACAGAATGGAACTCACTGCAGTTATTGAGGGACTCAAAGCATTGAAGGAGCCTTGCATAGTCAGAATAATAACCGACTCACAGTATGTTTTCAACGGTATAACTCAAGGATGGGCTGCATCGTGGAGAGCAAACAACTGGAAAAAGAAAGACAAAAAACCTGCCCTTAATCCTGAACTCTGGGACGAACTTCTTAATCTTGTTGAAAAGCACGACGTAACACTTGAATGGATCAAAGGACATGCAGGGCATCCCGAAAACGAAAGATGCGATGAACTCGCAGTAAAAGAAAGCCAGAAGTTTCTTTAATGCTGAAAGGAGAGGCTGTGACCTCTCTTTTTGTATTGCGGTAATTTTATTTTACATCTTGATTTATTTGCAATGTGAAGTTATAATATATGTGACAAGCACAGAAAGGAAGTCATACTATGTATAACAACGTAACAATTTTCAACCATCCTCTTATTCAGCATAAACTTTCAATTCTCAGAAATAAAGAAACTAGTTCAAAGGATTTCAGAGCCCTTGTTTCAGAAATAGCAACATTAATGTGCTATGAAGCAACAAGAGATCTTCCTTTGGAAGAAATTGAAATAGAAACACCTATCTGCAAAACAAAGGTTAATCATATCTGCGGCAAAAAACTTGCTGTAGTTCCTATTCTCCGTGCAGGACTAGGTATGGTAAATGGTCTTCTTAATCTTGTTCCTTCTGCAAAAGTTGGACATATCGGCATGTACAGAGATGAGGAAACAATGCTTCCTCAGCCTTACTACTGTAAGCTCCCTGCAGATATAGACAAAAGACTTATCGTAGTGGTTGACCCAATGCTTGCTACCGGAGGTTCAGCAATCGACGCAATATCTCAAATTAAAGCAAGTGGTGGAACACAAATTAAATTCCTTTGTCTAATAGCAGCTCCGGAGGGAATTGAAGCACTTTCCAAGGCACATCCTGATGTACAGATTTATTAAGTCGGA
>JAZOAX010000231.1:0-17932 GCA_045595685.1 Acutalibacteraceae bacterium | reverse complement strand
ATATGACATACATCGGTCACGGAATGGGTGTTAAAATTGAAAAGGATATGCGTGAAGATATGTTTGCTCACCTTCTCACTGTACCTTTTTCTTATTTCGACAAAACCAAGGTGGGACAGCTTATGTCCCGCATTACAACGGACCTTTTTGACATTGCAGAATTTGCACATCACTGTCCTGAGGAGTTTTTCATTGCAGGGCTGAAGATTATTGTAAGTTTTGCCGTACTTACAAGCATTAATCCCTTACTTACGGTTTCCACCTTTGTGGTGATCCCTCTTATTTTCTTCGGCTCACTTTATTTCAGAAGAAAAATGCGGAACGCTTTCAAAGAAAGACGTGTTATTGCAGGTGATGTCAACGCACAGACTGAAACAACACTTCTCGGCATAAGGGTGGTAAAAAGTTTCGGCAACGAAGGCATTGAAAAAGAAAAGTTCAACCGTGAAAGCACAAAACTCAGTGAAGTTCAGACAGAGTCCTATAAATATATGGCAAGGCTCAACTGCGTTGTGCGTCTTTTTGACGGCCTTATGTATATTATAATGATTCTTCTCGGCGGATACTTCCTTATTACTGAGAAAATCACTGCAGCAGATATGACGGCTTATCTTCTTTATATCGGTATGCTCATTGCGGCAATTAAAAGAATAGTTGAATTCACCGAACAGTTTGAAAAAGGTGTAACGGGTGTTGAACGTTTCAGTGAGATTCTTGAAACCGAATCTGAGGCAGGCTATTCTGCAGAAAAAGAAATGGGAGCCGTTGAAGGCAGAATCTCTTTTGAAGATGTGACTTTCAGTTACGAAGAAGAAAAAGGCGATGTTCTCACTCATATAAATCTTACCGTTGAAAAAGGTGAAAATATTGCAATTGTGGGCCCGTCGGGAAGCGGCAAAACAACACTTTGCTCCCTTCTTTCAAGGTTTTACGAACTCAAAGAAGGCAGAATTCTTCTTGACGGCACAGATATAAACGACCTCACTTTGCAGAGCCTCAGAAATGCTATTGGTGTTGTTCAGCAGGATGTTTATCTTTTCTCAGGCTCCGTACTGGAAAACATTCTTTACGGCTGCCCCTCAAAAACAAAAGAAGATGCCGTTGAAGCGGCAAAAAGGGCAGGCGCTCACGATTTTATTATGTCACTGCCCGAAGGATACGATACCTATGTTGGCGAAAGAGGTGTTATGCTTTCAGGGGGACAGAAGCAGAGAATCAGTATTGCAAGAGTGTTTGTGAAAAATCCTCCCGTTCTTGTGCTTGACGAAGCCACATCGGCACTTGATAACGAAAGTGAGCAGTATATTAAAAAATCCCTCAGTGAACTTACTGTGGGAAGAACAACATTCACCATTGCACACCGCCTTTCCACTGTGAGAAATGCATCAAGAATAATTGTGCTCACAGAAAATGGAATTGAAGAACAGGGCACCCACGATGAACTGATTTCCAAGGGCGGTTTTTACAAAAAACTTTACGAAGGTGAAGATTGATACTTTCAATAAAAAGCAAAGGGCTGTAAAAAAACGAAAGTTTTTTACAGCCCTTTTTTGTGTCAGTTATCTGAATGCAATGTAAGCATACTTGCCGTTCAGGTCATTCAGGGTGGTTGTGGCGTTACTTGTGGCAATGGATCGGGCTCTGAAACCCGTTGATTTAATCACAAGACCTCGGGTATAGGAAGAACCCATAGCGAGTCCGACATTACAGTAACTTGTGTAGTCTGTTGTGGAAAAGAATGAGACATGGAACGAGTTTCTCAGAACAATAACCAGTGACGGCACAAATCCCACATCAATATACTGACCGTCTTCCACACCGTCGCCGGTGTAGGTGCCCAGAACAAAAGGCTGGTCAAGGAAGACTCTGTCTTCATCTGAAACGTGCATATCTTCGTCGGCAAGATGATAACGGCAAAAACGCTTTGCAGCATCGGTAAGGTTGTGGTGCTTTGAGTCGGTTGCCGTGCACTTGTGAAATCTGAAACTGATTGTGCAGGGGATTTTATAGGCTTTGATTGCTGTGTCATATTCCGTGCTTCCCGCTGTTGCGGAAAGAACATCCGGCGCAAATTCGTCGCAAAGGTAGTCAATCACCGTTTCCACAAGAACCTGTGTTTCATCAGGGGGAACTTTCAAGGGTGTGTAGCAGTTGATTTTGATTGCCACGGTGTTTGTTTCACAGGTGTCAAGGGATTCCTTGTCTTCAGTGAAAACGAGTTTATTGTCTTTGGCTGAAACTGTAAAATGTGTTTTGTTTATGGGCACAGAAACATTTTTCATATCGTAGGCATTAATCACCGTGCAGGTTTCACTGAGTCCGATATCATCATTCATACAGTTGATAATTTTTTCAATAAGAGTAGCAGACTGAGTCATATTATCCTCCTTTACTGATAATTGCCCAGTAGTATACATCGTTACCTTTGAAACTTACCTTTTCACTGCGGTCAACTTCAAAACGGTGGCCGTCATACATCAGAACATATTCATCACCGTCAACAAGGTCCAGCCTTGCTTCAGGCGGTGCAATGAGAAGGTATTTGTTAAGAAAGTCATAGCCCAGTTCTGTTGGCGTACTGCTGAGGTACATTTTGTTTTTGTATCTGAGAGGCTGAATAATGGCGTTGAATGAATCAAAGACGGTATCACCGCAGGTGACAGTCATTTCATTGCCCATTCTTTTGAAGAATACTTTCGGAATGATTTTATTTTCCACAGAAATAAAAACCTCCGTCCTTGAGAATTGAAGCGGCATTTGCAATGGCCTGCTTGCGCAGTTCCTTTTCCACTTCGTACTGGTGACGAGTGTCACGTTTCACCGTAAGGTCGCCGACTTTAAGTCCGTCATATCTGTCAAGTTGAGTCAGCTGCCTTATAAAGAAGTAAAAACGGGCAATGGCAGCAGCAGTTTCGGCAATAAGCGGGTCGTTTTCGTCTGCAGTTTCACGCAGCCTTTTAATAACCCAGTTAAGCCCGTCACTGCTGCAACTGAGAATTTGTTCTTCAGAGACCTCAGTCATATCACCGCAGTTTTTGAGTAAGGTAGAAACATCTTCGACTGAAATCATAGAAGTACCTCCTTTTAAGCAACTGTCATAACAGCAGAGGCTTCGGTGAAGATTTTTGCAAAGCCTGCAGTTTCTGTTACAGATGCTCTTTCAAGCTGTCTGTCAATGAGTTTGTCAAATTCAGTTGTGATGCCGCCGGTGTGCACTTTTTCAAGGGCAAAGTTGCGGTCAAGGGCAATCATCTTGCCGTCTTCAAGGTGGTCACAACGCACAAGTTCAGCACCGAAGGGTGTAATGAGTTTGCCTGTGTAATCAAAGCTTGATGCAGAAGCGGAATTCTTGAATTCGCTGAGACCGAGGAACTTTGAAAGTACAGAAGGTGAAGCAAGAACAGTTGTCATCTTATAGGGATAAAGTGACATCCAGAGATTAACGATGTCATTATATGTAAGACCGCTTTCAGTTGTAATCTGCTTGGCAGCGTTGTTGTTGCCGTCACCGTTGATAAGTACATTAACGGCATCCTTAATCTGTGCCCTTGCAATTGCAGCACCAATCTGCTTGAGTGCGATTGTGAAAACATCAAGGCGCTGGAAACGGATTGCTTCATAAGAAGCGGTGAGCATTCTGCCTCTCTTGTGAAGAGTAACAAGGTTTTCCTGAGTTTTAACTGCAGTTTCGGGAATTGTCGCACCTTCTTCAACGGTGAGATCTTCATCTGCACTGATTTCTGTGCCAACCGCAATTGCACGGTAGTCAAGGCCGTCAATCTGAGTTGTTGCAGCAACAATTGAAGAAAGAATATCGTTTTCTTCAATGCCCTGCTTTACGGCTCTGGAAATATATTCGGGAAAAAGAGCAGCAGAATCTGTTGTTTTGAAAAACTTTTCAATGGGGTCACTGTTTTTGCCGCTTACCTTGATATCAAAACGCTTGAGCTGGCGCTGGAATGCGTCAAGACCTTCAAGGGAAGTACCGATGTAGTTTTCGCTGGGGTCCATGCTTTCAAGGGCATCTGTGAAACTTTTGCCTGTTGTGTAAAGACCTTTTTCAAGTCTGATGTTATCGTATGTCATTATTGTAAATCCTCCTTATATTTTAAAAGATGTGTGGTTGGGTGTTCTTTCTTTGTTTTTTGCTGTTCTGAGCTGAGGTGAACAGGGAAGAATATCCTGAGCCTGAGCCTCAAGACCTTTTTTGAGTTCTCTGAGTTTTTCACAGGACATATTCTCACTTTCTGCAAGGAATGTTTTGAAGTTTACCTTGGGCAGAACAATAAGAGCAAGTCTTTCAATTTCCTCAGTAAGATGCTTTTTGTAGACTCTTGAATCTTCCGCAAGTTTTTCAAGTTCAGCAACATAATTTTTAATGCACTGAATTTCACTGTCAGACAGATTGTTGTTTTTGTCAAGAGATTTGATAATGTCAGCAGGTGCTGTCAAAGTTTTTTCCTCCTTTTTAAAAAATGATTTTGTTACCCCCGCATTTCTCTGGGCAGGTACTGCCACAAAGGACCATTCGTATGCGTCAGTGGGGTCTGAAAGAATGGCGTGGCATACCTGAGAGTTGTATTTTCTGCCCTTAATGTGTTTGCAGGAGTGACTTTTGAAGTCTTCACCGCAAATGGAGCAGAGAGTTTTGTTAACAGAACAACTGATACTCACTTCCTTTTTGATGCCGCCTTCAATTTCAGAAATCATAGAGGCGGTTTCGCTTGTGCGAAGCATATAAGCCCTTGCTTTGAGGGCTGTGTAGGCTTCACCTGCGGAAGTTTTCTTCGTGTTGTCAGTTTCCAGCCAGGTATGAAAAATTCTTGAACGCTGGTCGCCTGAGCGCATACTGTGGTCGGAAATACCTGTTTTACCAACAAAAAGTTCACTGAGTTTTTTCAGCGTTTCAACGGTGAATCTTTCGTGGTCACGGTCAATTTCGTTGTCACAAAGAGTAACAGTGAAACAGAAAACCTGTTCCGGTGTGAGTTTTGCCGTGGAATATCTGTTGATAAGTTCAAGTTCTTTTTCAGGGGACATTCTGTTATTCTTCATTCTTTTCACCTCCCGTTTCACTGCGTATTCTGTCGCTCTGAGCATCATAGTATCTGCTTTTTGCAAGTTCTGTGATGTCCTGAAGTGTAACATCGCTCCACTTGATTGTGAAGTCGTCAGCAAAACCGTTAAGTTTCAGCCAGAGACTGCATATCTTTCTCACAGTGGGGGTAACCTCACGGCGATAGTAGTCAATTTCGCTTGTGAGAATATCTGCCTGCTGGGTACTCATTCTTTCTGTTGTGGACCAACTCAGCCCCAGAAGAAAAGGCGGAATGCCGAGTTTTGCCACAATCTGTTCAAGCATTTCTTTAACGGGAATTTCACTGTCAAGAATCTGATTGTCCGCACCGATTGCTTTGATGCTCACATCACCGACGCAGACAAAGTCTTTCACCGATGAGGTATCACTCATGGTTTTGCTCCATTCCTCTGCAACAAGCATTGCTCTTTCTTTGGCGTATGCCTTGTCAACGGCATCGTCGGAAGGCTTGTAGTTAACTGCAAAACGCACATTGCCAACTCTTTCCCAGTTGATACCGATGGTGTTGTAAATTTTCAGAAGCACATCGCTCACAAAAGGCAGACCTTTGAGAATAGATGTTCCGTAAATATTGCCCGGCTCGGGGTTAAGAACAGAATAAAGAATCAATTCGGGGTAGGGTACGGGCACAAAGTTGCCGTATCCGTTGTCGGTTTTCACAGTGATGTCAAGAGGGGAACTGTCGTGAGTAAGGCTCACAGATTTAAGGTCGGCGTTATAAAGATGCGTGATGTTTCTGCCCTGACATACCATTTCACCAATGGCAGTGCCGTAGGTGAGAAGCTGTTCAAGAAAAGTTGAAAGAAAAGCATCAATACCGCGTCTTGTGGAGTTGACGTTAACATCCTGCAGGAAATTTCTGAGTTCCAGTGTTGCTTTTTCGGTGTCGCAGGTTACTTCAAAAGTGCCCATAAGACGAATGATTTTGAAAATAGCAGCGTCAATAATGGGAATGGCTTCTCTGAGTGATTTGTAAAGAGCCATATCAGCAACGGTGTCGGGAATATAACTGCTCAGTGAACGGAAAGGGTGGCTGTTTTTATGTGTCTGAGGAACTGCCACCGTGTTTTTGTCGGGTGCTGATTTTTTGCGTTTTCCGATTGCCAAACTTATCTCCTTTCCGGGAAGAAAACTTCCCTTGTTTATTGTGACTTTATCTTTTTGCCGCAAGGGCAAAGAAACCGTCACTTTTCTGTGACAGTACGGTTGCAACGAAGTATCTTATCTCATCCATAGCGTGATCGTGCTCCTTTTTGGGAGTATCTCTCACCGCTCCCTCGTCCCAGCGGTAAAGAGAAAACTCCCTGATTGCCGCTTTGCAGTTGGGTGAAATGCAGATTTTTCTGTCGCGGAAGGCACTTTGCACCTTTCTGATGCCGTCTGTCACATCGTTTTTTGCGGGTATCACTTTGAATTTTCCGTGTCGGCGGATACATTCAATGAAAGATGCTGCCGACGGGTCAACTATAACGGCTTCAACTTTTTTGCCTGCCGTAAAGTTTTCCAGTGCAGCATAGTATTCTTCATCGGTTTTCTGCCTTCCCTCAGTGCGTGAGCAGTAGTAGTATTCGTCAAAACGGTACCAGATGCCTTTGTGAAGTCCCCAGATACCCATTGAAGTGGGATTCACAGTGCCGTAGTCGCAGGAAACATAATATTTTTCAAAATCTGAACAGGGAGGCATTTCAATATATTTCCCGTTAGCCGCATCGGCATAAACAAGTCCGTCAACGGCAACCCAACGGCCCAGGATAAATCTTTCATAAAAAGCACCGCTGTAAAGGTTTTCATATCTTCGCATAACCTTTTTCGAAAGCGAGGGATTATCCTTCATAAGAAAATGAATATAAAGGCAGTTTTTTTCTTCTGCCTTTTTAATCCACTCCTCATAAAACCAGTGCATCGGATTTTCAGGGTTGCAGTTAAACCAGAATGTTGAGTTGGGCAAAGAGCATCTTGCAAGAGCCTGTTCAACAAAGGAGCGGGGCATAAGAGCAACTTCATCAAGAAGGATACCTCCGAGAGTCATACCCTGAATGAGTGAAGCAGAACTTTCGTCACGGCCGCCGAAAAGGTAGAATCTGTTGGTCTTGTTACGGAAACTGATTTCAACCATATTGTTGCTGAGTTTTTCTTTGCAATCAAAACCCAAAGCGCGCAGATTAGGAATAAGAGAGGTGAGAATATTCCTTTTAAGCGAAGCAATGGTTTTGCCGCAAATTGCAAAGTTTGTGTCATCAAAGCGGTAAAAAGCCCAGGACACAAAAGAAAGTGACATACAGGTGGTTTTGCCGCTTCGCACAGCACCGTCACAAATCAGTCCGTCAAAATTGCTGTAAGGGGAGAGATCGTGCCACCAGGTAAGGGCAATGAGTTGTTTTTTTGAAAAACTTTTAAACCGGGAACTGCTCAAGGCTATTCTCCTTTAAAGACATTGCGCCCTTTTCAATGGCAGAATAAAATGAATTCTCGTCATTTGCCGTATCGGATGAAAGGGTGTGGAGTTTTTCAAGGGCTTTCAGCCGGTCAAAAAACTTGATTTCAATATCTCCGCCTTTTTTCTTTTTAATTTCTGCAATGTTGAAAAGATCCATCTGCTCAATCTGTCCGGGGTCAATATCTTCCGTGAAAAGCAGTCTGATTGCATCGGAAACGCAGCCGAAAGCCAATCTGTAATATCCTTCCGATACATTTTTCTGTTCGCTCTTTCGCTGCTGAATATACCGTTCTGTCTCATTTCTTATGTCTTCTCTTTTAAGAAGTTTAAGTCCGCTTTTTTCAGGGAAGATGTACCCCGACTTTGCCGCAGCCTCTTTTGCACTTCTTCCGAGGCTGTAGTAAGTGCAGAAAAGTTTTTCTTTTGATGATAATTCTTTCATATAATCCTCCTTTTGTTTTTTGTTGTTCAGGCTTCAAAGAAAAAAACCTCCCACTAATAGCGTGAAAAAGCCCATTTGTTGCGTATTTCGTGCAACAAATAGGGCTTAAAATGCTAAAAAAATATTTTTTAATTTAAAAAATGAATTTTTTTTGAATTAAATATTGACAACTTTTAAAAATGGATATATAATGTAGACAAGTCTTGGGATTATTATCTCAATTCAAATCTTAAAAGGAGGAACACAATAATGGATATTAAGAAATTCCTTGCAGATTACTGGGAAGAAATCGTAGCTCTTTTCGACAAGATCTATGCAGCTATCAAAGAAGCTATCCAGGCTAAAGAAGCAGAAGACGCTAAATAATTTTTCCTAACCTGTTTTAAAATTTGAAATTTTAAAATTGAGAAGCCATCTTAACCGATGGCTTCGAATTTTTTATATCAAAATTCTTATAGAAAATAAATTTGTGAATATTTTTTGAATTGACTATTGACAAAATATAAATGCAGTGATAGAATAAAGATGTGTTAAGGGAATAACCCTTTTCAATTTAATTAATAGGAGGATATTATTATGGATATCAAAGCATTTCTCGCTGATTACTGGGAAGAAATCGTAGCCCTTGTTGACAAAATCTACGCAGCAATCAAAGAATACATTCTTTCAAAGGAAGAAGAAGCATAATTCACATTCTATAGCAGTGCCGTTCTGAAAGATGGCACTGCTTTTTTGTTTTAAATTAGAAAAAAGTGGTCAAATAATGAATTTTTTTTGAATTAACTATTGACATTGTTTAAAGTGTGTTATATAATTAAGGCAGACTAAGGGGTTGTCCCCTGAGTTAATCTGATAAGGAGGACAAGTACAATGGCAAAATGGATTAAGGAAAACTGGGCAGAAATCGTTGCTTTCTTTGACAAAATTTACGCAATCGTTAAGGAAATCCTTGGCGAAGAAGAAGATGCATAATTTCGCTTCACAAACCTGTTTTAAAATTTGAAATTTTAAAATTGGAAGCCATCCGTCAGGATGGCTTTCTTTTTTGAAGAAATTACGGAATCTCTATTTATTTTTGATTTCTTTTGATATATAATAAAACCATAAAATCGTTACACCCGATAAAGTTCTATCGGGTGCGTTACTGCGTGAAGGAGGAGTAGTATGTCCGGTTTTTCAGCAATTCTCAAAGGAACAATTGAATATGAAAGCATAAAGAATGCCATTGAGAGTAAGAGACTGCCTATGGGCGTTATCGGTCTTACGCAGGTGCACAAAGCCCACTATATTTCTTCTTTGTGCGTTGAAACGGGTAAAACTGCTCTTATAGTCTGTCACGATGAAGGTACGGCTGCAAAACTTTGTGATGACCTGAATGTTCTTGACGGCGGCGCTTATGTTTACCCTGCAAGAGATTTTTCTTTCCGCAGTGCCGATAACAAGTCCCACGAATTTGAACAGAAAAGAATCGGTGTTCTTACGGGAATACTCAGCGGTGAATGTAAGTATGTTCTTTGCAGCATAGAGGCGGCAGTCCAACTTACAATCCCTTGCGATGAACTAAGAAAAAGAACGCTGAATCTTTCCCTTGAAGATGAAAAAAGCATTGAAGAAATAGTGAACACACTTATTTCTGCAGGATATGTAAGAACAGAGCAGGTTGACGGTGTGGGTCAGTTCTCACTCAGAGGCGGAATACTTGATATTTTTGCCCCCGGAGAAAGTCTTCCCTGCAGAATTGAATTCTGGGGAGACAGTGTTGATGCAATTTCTTATTTTGATGTTGAAACTCAGCGAAGAACGGAAAATCTTAAAAGTGTAAGAATAACTCCCTCAACAGAAGTTCTTTTTGATTCTCTTGAAGATATGAAAGAAAGGCTTCAGACCTTTGTTGCGGGAGTGAAAGGCAAGGGTTCTGTTAAGGCGAAGCAGAAAATAAACGAGGATATAGACTCCCTTGAGCATTTTATCCATGTGGGTGCGCCCGATAAATATCTGTCCCTTGCCTATAATGAACTGCACACAGTTTTTGATTATATGACCGGCAGCCTTCTGTTTGTGTGCGAAAGTTCTTCCGTAAAACAGAAGTATAATTCTTCAAACCAACTTCTTCAGGAAGATATCAAGGCAATGTTTGAAGAGGGGATACTCACAAAAGGGATTGACAGATACGCTCTCTCCTGGTCGGAAGTTCAGTCCGTTTATGAAAAAAGAGGTGCAATTTTCACCGATAACCTAACAAGAGGCTCTTTTGACGTACCTGTAAAGGAACTTGTCAGTATAAACTGCCGTCAGCTTTCCCGTTGGGACGGCACACTTTCATATCTTCTTGAAGACCTGACGCCATGCCTTAAAACCGGATACACAGCCGTAATAATGGCAGGTACCGAAAAAAGCGCAAAAGAACTTGCCTATGACCTTGAAACAGAAGAAATCAAGGCACATTATTTCCCTGTTGTACCTGCAGAGTTCCCGAAAGGTATTGTGTCTGTAATCAGCGGAACGGTGAGTTCGGGCTTTGAATATGCTTCGTCAAAATTTATCCTTTTTTCATACGGAAAGCAGGGTACCGCACAAAAAAAGGAACGCAAAAAGCGTTTCAAAACGGGCAGGGGACTCACTTCCCTTGAAGAAATTTCAAAAGGTGATTATATCGTACACGCAATTCACGGTATCTGTGTTTTTGACGGCATAAAAACTATGACGGTATCGGGAAAAATCAAGGATTTCATCAAATTGAATTTCCGCGGCGCCGATGTGCTTTACATTCCCGTCACACAACTTGATCTTATTGCAAAATACATTTCACCTAAAGATACGGATAAGCCGATAAAACTTAACCGTCTGGGCACAGATGAATGGAAAAAAACACAGTCACGTGTACGCGCGGCTGTGAAAGATATGGCAAAAGAACTCACGGAACTTTATGCAAAAAGACTCAACACGGCGGGTTTTGCTTTCTCTCAGGACATTGATATGCAGAACGACTTTGAACGCCGTTTTGAATTTGAAGAAACGGAAGATCAATTGGAAGCAGTGAATGAAATCAAGCGGGATATGGAAAGAAGCAGCCCTATGGACCGTCTTCTTTGCGGTGATGTCGGCTTCGGCAAAACAGAGGTTGCTCTTCGTGCCGCTTTCAAATGTATTGCTGACGGCAAACAGTGTGCAATTCTTGTGCCCACAACAATTCTCGCTTTTCAGCATTATCAGACCATAAAAAAACGCTTTGACGGGTTCCCTGTTGAAATTGAAATGCTTTCCCGTTTCAGAACACAGACTCAGAGAACAAAAATAAAAAAGGGTCTTAAAAGAGGCAGTATTGATATCATTGTCGGTACCCACTCTATAATTGCAAAAAGTGTTGAATTCAAAGATCTGGGGCTTCTTATTGTTGACGAAGAGCAGCGTTTCGGCGTGGCTCAGAAAGAAAAACTCAAAGAAAAATTCCCTCTTGTTGATGTTCTTACCCTTTCTGCAACTCCCATTCCACGAACTCTTAATATGGCAATGACGGGAATCCGTGATATGTCGGTGCTGGAAATGGCACCCGTTGGCAGACATCCGGTGCAGACCTATGTTATGGCTCACGATATGGAAGTTCTTGCCGAGGCAATGGAAAGAGAACTACGACGGGGCGGACAGGTCTATTACCTTTTCAACCGTGTTGACGGAATTGAAAGCAAGGTAAGGCAAATTCAAAAGCACCTCCCCGATGCAAGAATCGGTATCGGTCACGGAAAAATGAACGAAGAAGAACTCAGCGAAGTGTGGAGACAACTTCTTGAAAATGAAATTGACATTCTCGTCTGTACCACCATCATTGAAACGGGCGTTGATGTGCCCAATGTGAACACCCTGATTATTGAAGATGCGAATAATATGGGACTTGCCCAACTTCATCAGATACGAGGCAGAGTGGGCAGAAGCGGAAGACGAGCTTTTGCATATTTCACATATAATAACCGCCGTGAACTTTCCGAAGTTGCACAAAGAAGGCTTTCTGCAATAAGAGAATTCACTGAGTTCGGTTCAGGCTTCAGAATTGCAATGCGTGACCTTGAAATCAGAGGTGCAGGCAATATTCTCGGTGCCCAGCAGCACGGACATATGGAAGCAGTCGGATATGATATGTATCTTAAAATCCTTTCAGAAACCATCGACGAAGAAAAAACAGGCACTCCCACTGAGGAAAAGAAGGAGTGCGTTGTGGATATTTCTATTGATGCCCATATTCCCGAAACCTACATCGACTCTGTTAAAAACAGAATCGGAATGTATAAGAGAATTGCGGAAATACAGACGGGTGAAGATGCAATGGACGTTATGGATGAATTTATTGACCGTTTCGGTGAGCCGCCTGCATCTGTCAAAGGTCTTATTGATGTTGCACTTATAAGAGCCAATGCGGCAAAACTGGGCATTTACGAAATCAAGCAGCAGAACGGTATGATTCTTGCCTTCATAAATGACCTGAAACCCGAATATGTTTCGGCAATCGGACACAAAATGCGTGGCAGGGCACTGATAAGTGCGGCAAAAACTTCACCCTATATCTCTGTTAAAATGATGGGAAAAACACCTATTGAGGTTATAAAAGACCTGATAACAGTGCTTTCTTGCGTAGAAAATTGATTTAATAATTAAAAAGCAGTGGCATTGCCACTGCTTTTTAATCGTTAAGAGACTTTTTTATAACTTCAACAAGTTTTCTCACACCAACACCAACCATCATAAATGCAAGGTGGAAGGCGGCAAGGGTGGGGGTGTAAATGCAAAGCACTTCAAGATCACCGCTGAAAAACGGCAGAAAAACCGAAGGTACAAACAGTAAAATCACAACAAAGGTGAAAAGAAGTTTCGGTTTGAGTTTTATGGGCGTCAGCCCCATAACAAAGGAGTTCACCATTGTGCCGATATACATAAGAAATACTATGCCCATTGTGTCTGTTGGGCCGCCCGTAAGAGGCAGTAAATAGAAAAGTATAAACTGTATAATGCAAAAAAGAGCGTAAATCATTTTTTTAAGGCCTCCAATCTTTTTGTCTGTGTGGGTTATGGTTTCAACAATGAGTTGTTCGGTTTTTTCCTTGATTTCTTCTTCGGGGAATTTTTCACCAAGAAGAAGTTCGTTAACTGAAATACCCAGTGCTTTTGAAAGAGGTATCAGCAAAGAAATTTCGGGAATACCTCTGCCTGTTTCCCAACGGGACACGGCTTTGTCAGTGCAGGAAAGAATGTCTGCAAGTTCTTTCTGAGTAAGATTTTTTTCTTTTCTGAGCATTCTGATGAAGGCTCCGATTTTTTCACTGTCCATAATTATCACCTCGTTACACCCTTATTTTATAACAAACATCCCCAAAAAATCAACCTATGGAGCATAGAGTCGTGCAAAAAAGGCAGAATCAAACAACCGATTCTGCCTTTTTATATTGTTTTGTAAATTCAGTGGTATTTTTTCACTGTTTTATAAATCGCCTTCGATTTTCAGACTACCGGCTACTTCGTTTAGTCTACGATTACCGTTCCGTCTGCCTTTATCTGAATTTTCATACCGTCCTTAACATAAGCGAGGAACTCGTCCCCAAGAGAGTCAACAACGGGCATTGAGCAATCATCAACCCATACATCAGCCAAAACTGCACCTGCAACTGCAAGTGAGTCGATGGGGTTTGAGAAGAGCATACAAGCAGGGTTCTTCTTGAGTGCGCAAGCACAGTAAAGAACAAGACCGCCTGTTGTTGAACCGATTGTCTGAGGAAGGCAAAGAGCCTTACCTAAAAGTGATTTGCCGTAAAGTTCAGCGTTATTCTGGTCACCGCATTTTACTTCTTTGTCACCGAACTGAAGAGCGTTCTGAAATGAAGCGAGTGTGTTGAAGCCCTGAGTTGTAACAACTGCTTCAGCTGTTACTTCACCGGGAGTAATAACTCTACCCTTGAACTGTTTCATTATTTCTTACCTCCTGTGATCATACTTAAAATTTCTGCATCTGTGTAATATCTTGAGGTTGTGTAAGTACGAAGTTTGTTTGATGAGGTAATTACGGGCATCTTCTTGCAAAGAGGATTGTTCATATACATAAGAGGACAGATGTATGAAGTAATTACGCCTGTTGCTTTAAGACGGGCTGCATATTCTGTCTTATTGAATGCTTCAAGAACCTTGGGAGCCGCTGTAAGAACTGTCGGAATAGTAACCTTACTGTTGCCGTTCTTTTTAAGTTCAGCTTCAATGTTGTCTGTCCAGTCTTTGAGCTGCTGGAGTGAAAGATGAGGACAGCCTACAAAACAAAGTTTGGGAGCAGCATCGGGGTTCTTCCAGATAACAGGATAGTTATCCTGAACTCTCTGAAGTTCTGCATCATCAATGATATATTCCTTTGCACCGTCAGCTATAAGGCTTTCGCCAAGTTCTGCTGCTTCGGGAGTAAGACCCTCGATATGATAAAGACCAACTGCACCGTTTGAAGCTGTTGCGGCACCGAAGTCCTTGAGATATGAGCAGGCTGCGTCATTGAGTTCTGTGCCGATCCACTTGTCAAGTCCCTTTACATAAGGAACATCCTCCATAACCTTCATACCGATTGCTGAGCCGAGAAGCTGAGCTTCGGGTTTCTTTGTTGTTTCAACCTTGATTACCCATGTTGCTTTTCTGCCTTCGTCTGTAAGAAGACCGAAATAAGGAACATAACCAACGATGGAGCCCATAATATCGATAATACCTGAGTTACGGTTACATCTTGCACCGAGAACTGAGTTTGCGTAAACAACTGCACTTGATTCTGCCCATGAAAGGATATCGCCCTTATTGGGCTTGTTGCCCACTTCGTCCATATAGCAGGTGCATGTGAATGCGTCCTTATCCATAAGTCCGAGAGCATTGAGCTGCTTTTCGTAGAAATCCTGCTTGCAGTACATAAACTTATTGAAGATAAGCTTCTGAAGGAAGTTTGCGGGGACATTCTTGTCAACGGGTCTGGGGTCAACCGAGAATTTCTGGCTTGATGTTACACCTGCGTCAAGAAGTGTCTGCATAAGGTCATAAACAGGTGACATTACCTTCAGACCGAAGGACGTTACAAGGTGGTTGTTCTTTGATGTGATGGGCACAAGCTTTTCAGCACCGAACGCTTCACCGTACATAATAAGGGTTTTCATAACCTTTGCCATTGTTTCACCCTTGGCACCGTTGAGAATGGCTTCTTGTTCAGGGGTGAGGATCATTTTGTAATCCATGGAAATTTCTCCTTTTTATAGTATTTTTATTTAAGACGAAAATGGAAAACGCAACTGCAGTTTAAGTGTATTTCACCCGTGGCTCAGTTTTAAAAAACAAAGCCGCAATTCCGTAATCCGAAATCCGAATTTAAATTACATAATCGTTCCTGATAAAATATTATACTCTTTTTGTATAAAGCAGTCAATGGAAATGAAATATTTTAGTTATATTAATATCGGATTTTGTCATATACTTTCTCATATATAAACAAAAAGACCTCTGAAAAATCAGAGGTCTTTTTTAATTTCTGAAGTTAATTATTCTTCAATTCCGAATGCTTTAAGCAGGAAGTTGATGAAACCATCAAAGATTCTGCTGAGAGCAAGATATACATCTTCAATTACGTCCCAATCCATAATAGATCTCCTTTCGATTATTATGCTGCTGTTGTGTCGTCGATATTGGGATAATCTTCGGGAGGCCATTTGTCAGAAGCTCCAAAGATATACTGAAGCCACTGCATTACACGGTCCATGAACCAAAGGAATTCATCCCATACTTCTCTAAATCCGCTCCAATCCATAATGTATCTCCTTTCGAAAATAGTAGATTCATCGTAACGGGGACACTTATCCCCTTATTGTTCAAGGGTATTGTACTACTTTATTCATCAGTTGTCAACGATTTTTTTTCAAATTTTTTTCAAAAATTTAATCTTTGTTGAAATTGTACAGAAACGAAAAAGAAAAATAGTGTAACTATCGAAAAAGAAAATGCTTAAAGAATAATTTTTGAAACACAAATATGCTTTTGTGTCTGTTTTTTTTAATGAGAACAAGTTTCCTGCAGTGTGAAATATATAAACATTGCACAATAATCCTATATATCAAAACTGTGTAAAATAGCCTTTGAAAGAGAAAAAATTTTCTGATAAAATATTACTGTCAGGTTTATGCGAGGTGATTTTATGTCAGAAATGTTTGCCGAAGGTGCGGCAGTGGTATATGATATATACGGAGTGTGCATAATAAAAGAAATCAAGCCTATGTCCTTCACGGGAGGAAAACCCACACAGAAGTATTATGTTCTCTCTCCGCTGAACAGTTCGCTTTCCACTTATTATGTTCCCGTTGACAGTGAAAAACTCACAAAAAAACTGAGAAATCCTCTCACAAAAAGTGAGATACACAGCCTTCTTCACGGCACAGCAAAAAACAGTATGCAGTGGATAGAAAACCGTCAGATGCGTTCTGAAACTTTCAGGGCAATTCTCAACGAGGGTGTGTCGGCAGAACTTCTCAGCCTTATAAAATGCCTTTTTGAAAGAAAACAGGAACTTTCTGAAAAAGGTAAAAGCCTTTCTGCCACCGATGAAAATATGCTCTCTTCAGCAGAAAAACTTATATGCGAAGAATTTGCATTTTCACTCGGCACAGAAAAAGAAAATGTAACGGGATACATCTGCGATTATATTGAAAAACACGCTTCAGAATAAAAACATATCGGCGGTTGCCTACTGTACCTTACGGTACACAGGCGGCCTTTTTAAATAGTGAAAATGTATAATTTATTTGTGAAAAATACATCTTGTAACGGAAAGGATGCATATAGTATAATAAAATCAGAAACAGAAGGAAAAAGGAGGTTATTTATATGAAGAAAAAAGTTATTACCGTCAGCCGTCAGTTCGGCTCCGGCGGAAGAAGTATCGGCAGGGAGATTGCAAAGGAACTCGGCTTTGCATACTATGACAGTGAACTTGTTGAAAGAGTTGCAAAAGAAACGGGCTTTGACCCGTCATATATTGCAGATGCAGGCGAGTATGCTCCGGGTAAAAGTATGCTTTCTTATGCATTTTCTTCTGCACCTCACGGCGCAGGCACATCAATGAGCGCATCGGATTATCTGTGGGCAGCCCAGAGCAAAATTATTATGGAACTTGCAGAAAAAGGCAATTGCGTTATTGTGGGAAGATGTGCCGACTATATTCTCCGTGAAAGAGAAGACTGCCTTAACATTTTCATTCACGCTTCAAAAAAATACAGAGCAAAAAGAATTGTTGAACTTTACGGCGAAACAGACAAAACCCCCGAAAAGCGCCTTGATGAAAAGGACGGTAAACGCAAAGTCAACTATAAATATTTCACCGGCAGAGAGTGGGGCATTGCAGAAAATTATCACATCTCCCTTGACAGCGGAGTTATCGGCCACGATGAATGTGTGGAGATTGTCTGCGATTTGATTGAAAGTGATGATTGATGCATATAACCAAAACAAAAAAAACAGAAACCGTCAGGTTTCTGTTTTTTATTTAAGTAAAAATTATTCAGCAGATTCTTCTGTTGCTTCGTCTTCTTCTGCCTTCGGGAAAAGTTCCTTGAAGAAGTTCATGATGATTTCAAGAACGCCTCTGATTGTGTCAAGTACTTTCTCTAATGCTTCCATGGTTATACCTCCTAAAATAAATCGGATTATTCCGTGAATTTATCATACCAAATATTAAACGCAATGTCAAGTGTTAAAAAATCAATAATAAAATATAATATTTTTTCAAAAGTTCTGCAATATTTTGCCTTTTAATTACTGAATTGCCTCAAAGGAATATTTCTTTGAGAAGTCTCTGTAATTGTTGCGGAAAGATTCTTCATCTTTTTTAACGTGCTTGAGATATTTGTGAATATCCATTTCGTTGTGAGAAATTTCAATAACAAGACCTGCAATATTTGAACAGTGG
>JAZOAX010000230.1:0-6310 GCA_045595685.1 Acutalibacteraceae bacterium | reverse complement strand
TCTTTTAAGTGTTATGATGAGTGCGGTTTTCGGCTTTACTGCCGATGAAGTCAGCCTTCTGAGAAAAGGCAGAAGAAAAGGCGATATCTATTCCTGCATTCTTGCCCTTGGTGAAGAGGGGGACGAAAAAATCCGCCGCTTCACAGAAAAAGTATCTTTGTGGAGGAATATGAGTATCTGCCTTTCAATTTCCGAACTTATCAGTGAAATTTATGAAGATACGGGCTTTGTGTGGATTTTTGATGCAATGGATCCCTCAGGCGAAAAAAGGGCAAACCTTATGCTTTTGCTTGACTATGCAAGGACATACGAAGGGTCGGGATATATGGGTCTTTCAGGCTTTATCCGCTTTATCGACAGGCTCAAAAACGAAAAGCAGGATTTGTCTGCGGCACTTGGTGAAGTTCAGAACGCAGATGTTGTGCGAATTATGTCAATCCACAAATCCAAAGGTCTTGAATTCCCCGTATGCTTCCTGGGTAACTGCGCAGGTGCATTCAACCGTATGGATGAAATTGAAAACCTTGTTGTAAACAGAAATGTGGGTCTGGGAATTATCAGAAGAGACACACAGACCTATGACCAGTATCCCACTGCCTGCCACAGTGCCGTTAAACTTTCAATTCACCACGACAGCCTGAGTGAAGAACTGAGAGTGCTTTATGTTGCCCTTACAAGAGCCAGAGAAAAACTCATTATGGTTTATGCCTGCAACAAGCCTTTCAAAAAACTCAGTAACTACACAGTTGACATTGATGCTTCATCGAAAAGGTTCAGTCCCTATGCAGTGAAAAGTGCCTCAAACTACGGCAGATGGATACTCACTGCGCTTATGCGGCACAAAGATGCCCTTGTGCTGCGTGAAGAAACGGGTATGGATGAAAGCATTGTGCTGCCTTGCGAATCGGGGCTCAGAGTTGTTTGCGTTGAGGCGGAAAACGAAGAAACCGAAACAAAAGAAAGGGAAGCATCAAAGGAAATTGACAGAGAATTCCTTTCCCTTGTGAAAGAAAGGGCAGATTTCAGATATAAATACGAGGCGCTTTCAGGGGTTATTTCAAAAAGGGCAGCCTCGGAAGTTGACAAAGGATATATCGACAGAGATTATTTTGCTTCTTCGGCTCCCGCCTTTCTCACTGAGGGCGGACTCACGGGCGCAGGCAGAGGTATCGCTACTCATACCTTTATACAGTTTGCCGATTATGAAAAGGCAAAAAGCGACCTTGAAAGTGAAATAACACGCCTTGGCGAAATGGGTATTCTCACCAAGGTTCAGTGCGAAGCCATAAACAGAAAAGCAGTGTCCCGTTTCTTTGAAAGCGACCTTGCAAAAAGAATTCTTTCAAGCGGCAATGTTATGAGAGAAAAGAAATTCACCATTGAAGTTCCCGTAAGTGAAATTTACGAGGGAATGGAAGAATTTCCCGATGAAATGATGATGATTCAGGGTATTGCCGACTGCGCTTTCACCGAAAACGGAGAAATTGTTGTTGTGGACTACAAAACAGACCACCTTGAAAACGAAGAGCAGTTTATTGAAAAATATTCTTCTCAGGTGCTTTTATATAAAAAGGCACTCACAGAATGTATCGGTCTGCCCGTAAAACAGACCTTACTTTATTCTTTCTACCTTTCAAAAGAGATTGAAGTAAAATAATTCTGAGAAAAAACAAAATATTTTCAAAAAAATGTTGATTTTTTATTTTCAGTGTGATACAATACCTAGCGTTAATGTAAAATATAATGTCCGAAAGAGGTGACACATAATGAAGAAGGATATCCATCCCGGTTACGAACAGACAGAAGTAAGATGTGCTTGCGGTGCCGTAATCAGCACCGGTTCAACAAAGAAAGACATGCGCGTTGATATTTGCTCAGCTTGCCATCCCTATTTCACAGGTAAGCAGAAGCTTGTTGACACAGGCGGACGTGTTGACAGATTCAACAAGCGTTTCAACCTTGCTAAGAACAAATAATTACTTTAAAAAGCAGAATAAGACGGCACAATTTTATTGTACCGTCTTCTTTTCATTTTTCCGAAAGCAAAGCAAATGGGCATAATTTGAAAAAAGCCCGAAAAAGAGGTGATACCGTGGCAAGTTACAAAACCGTAAAATTTGAATCCGCAGATGAATTCGTGGAAAAAAAGTCCCGTTTTATCGGCTATGTAAAACCCGTTCAGACAGTTGACGAGGCAGTTTCCTTTATAAATGAAATCAAGTCAAAGCACTGGGATGCAACCCACAATGTTTATGCCTACAGCCTTCGTGAAGGTCAGGTGAAGCGTTTCAGTGATGACGGCGAGCCTCAGGGCACGGCGGGTATTCCCACACTTGATGTAATTCTCAAGCAGGATGTTGTTGACTGCTGCGTTGTTGTTACAAGATATTTCGGCGGCATTATGCTCGGTGCGGGGGGACTTGTGAGAGCCTACTCCCACGGTGCAAAAATTGCCCTTGATGCAGGTCAGGTTATCACCATGTCACTTTGCAAAATTGCAAAAGTCAAAGCCGACTATAATTTCTACGGCAGGCTCGGCCCTCTTATATGCGAAGAGGGGGGCATTGTTGAAGATACGGAATTCACCGATGCCGTTGAAGTGACATTCCGAATCCCCGAAGAAAAACTGCCTCATTTCACTGCAAGGCTCACAGATGTTTCCAACGGAAGATTTTTCTGTGAAGAAATCGGGGAAAAATATTGTGAAATTTGAAAAAATTCATTTTTTTTAAGGGGAAAACCGATTAAATTGCGTATATATTAAGTGAAGGCGGTGTTCTTATGTCAGAAATCAGAGAAAGAACTCTTATCAACGAAAGAAAAACCATCACACAGTACGGTATGCTTTGCGAAAACACAAAAGGCAGACTCACCTATGAGCCCGAGTGCCCCGTAAGAACTGCTTATCAGCGCGACAGAGACAGAATTATTCACTCTGCCGCATTCAGAAGGCTGAAGCATAAAACTCAGGTTTTCCTTGCCCCTGACAGCGACCATTACAGAACACGCCTGACACACACCCTTGAAGTTTCGCAGATTGCCCGTACCATTGCAATCGGTCTTGGTGTAAATGAAAATCTCACCGAGGCAATCGCCCTCGGTCACGACCTGGGACATACCCCTTTCGGCCACGCAGGAGAAAGGGCACTTAACGAAGTTTATCCCGAAGGCTTCAAGCACTATGAGCAAAGCCTCAGAGTTGTGGACTGCCTTGAAAACAAGGGTAAAGGTCTCAACCTCACCTTTGAGGTAAGAAACGGTATTGTCTGCCACACAAGAGGTCAGGAGGCCTCAACTTTAGAAGGCAGAATAGTTAAACTTGCCGACAGAATTGCCTATATCAACCACGATATTGACGATGCCGTAAGAGGCGGTGTGATATCCGAAGGCAACATTCCCGTTGAAGCAAGAAAATTCCTCGGTGAAACAAAGAGTCAGAGAATAAATACTCTTGTTACATCGGCAATCAGAAACACAACAGACGAAATCACTCTTGACAGAGACGTTCAGTCTGCATTCGATATTCTTCACGAGTTTATGTTTGACAGGGTATATACAAACCCCGTGTGCAAAAGTGAGGAAGGCAAAGCAATGGCTATGATTCAGAAACTTTATGATTTTTTCAGCCGTAACCCCGACGCACTTCCCAACGAGTTTATTGAAATTGCCTGGAAAGACGGCGCCGAAAGAGCCGCCTGCGACTATATTGCAGGTATGACCGACGGCTACGCACTGAAGGTCTTCACGGAAAACTTTATCCCGAGCGGATGGAGCAAGTGAGTTCAGTAGTCAGTAGTCAGTAGTTAGTAGTCAGTAGTCAGTAGTCAGTGTCGCTTGCCTCTACTTAAGAGGAGAGGTGTCGACGTAGCCGTCGGAGAGGGCGAATACCTGAAAAATTGTAACTTTTTGTGTTACTTTTTCATATTTTTGTAACTGTATAATTGAGAGAATATATTTTTAAGAAAGGAGATGTTTATATGGCAAGATTTTCCGATGAATTTCTGTCGGAACTGAGAATGCGTTGCGATATTGAGCAGACAATATCTTCATACGTACAGCTCAAGCGCCGCGGCAAAAACCTTGTGGGACTTTGTCCCTTCCATAACGAAAAAACACCTTCTTTCACAGTTTATCCAGACTCGCAGAGTTTTTACTGCTTCGGCTGCGGAGCAGGCGGTGAGGTAATCTCATTTATCAGAAGGGCAGAAAATCTCGATTTTACCGAGGCTGTCCGTCTGCTTTGCGACAAGGCATCAATGGTAATGCCCTCTGAGGGTTTTGATGATTCCCTTGCAGTCAAACGCAAAAGGATGTATGAAATCAACAAAGAAGCCGCAAGGTTTTTCAATTCCTGCCTTTTTACCGAGCAGGGAAAAGAGGGGCTTGAATATTTCAAATCCCGAGGATACAAAAAAAGCACAATCACAAAATTCGGTATGGGTTATGCCCCGAATGAGTGGAGAGCACTTCTCACTCACCTGAGAAGCAAAGGCTATTCCTATGAAGAAGCCTATGAAGCCAACCTTGCAAACAAAAGCGAAAAAAACGGCAAGGTAAGTTTTTACGATTCCTTCAGAAACAGGGTAATGGTACCCATTATAGATGCAAGGGGCAATGTTGTTGCTTTCGGCGGCAGAGTTCTTGACGACAGCAAGCCGAAATACATCAACACATCAGATACCCTTGTTTACAAAAAAAGTCTTGGTGTTTTCGGTCTGAACTTTGCCAAAAATACCACGGAAAAGAAACTGATACTTGTTGAAGGTTATATGGACGCCATCACCTTGCAACAGCACGGATTCGGCAACGCAATTGCCTGTCTCGGAACGGCGCTGACAAGCGAAATGGCACACCTTCTTTCACGCTATGCCGATGAGGTTATTCTCTGTTATGATGCCGACGAGGCAGGGCAGAAGGCAACTTCACGGGCAATCGAGATTTTCAAATCCATCGGTATGAAACTCAAGGTGATTCACCTTGAAGGCGGAAAAGATCCCGACGAAACTATCCGCAAATACGGGCCCGAGCGTTTCAGAAGCCTTATTGAAGGCGCGGCAAACGACATTGAATTTGCCCTTGTCCGCCTGAGAGAAATGTACCATCTGGAAACCTCCGACGGCAAGATGAAATATCTTGAAAAGGCGGCGGAGGTGCTTGCAAAAACCAACAACAGAATTGCTCAGGATGTTTACTCGTCAAGACTTTCCGAAGAACTGGGCGTGAGTAAAGAGTCAATACTGATTCGTGTTGAACAGATGCAAAGGAAAAATCAGCGGACGGAACAAAGCAGACATTTCAGTTCTATTCAGCAGAAATCCGTTCAGGAAAACAGCAAGGTAGCCCTTCACAACGATGTGAACATCAGGGTGTATAAAGCCGAGCAGATGCTTATTGCGGCACTTATGCGCAATCCGGAATACCTTGAAAGAATGGGCGATGCAATTTCCGAAAAGGATTTTTCCGTTGATATGCATAAACGCATATTCAATCTTGTAACGCAGAAAATCAAAGAGCACAGAAGTCTTGAACTCACATTCTTTTCTGAAGACCTCGCACCGCAGGAACTTGATGTTCTTGTGAAAGTATGCAAGCAGCACGAACAACTGAATCTCAGCCTTACTGCCTGTGCAGACTGTGTGAGAATAATGCGTCAGCACAAAGAGGATGCAGATAATCCGTCGTCAGGCGGAGAAATCAGTGACGAAGATTTCAATCTTTATTTCAAGAAAAAAAGAAACTCTTAATATAAATAAGAAAGGCAAGGAAGTAGTATATGGAAAACCAGGAAAAAAATTTGATGCTCAAAGCCCTCATTGAAAGAGGTATTGCGCAGGGAAAACTCAACTCAACAGAAATTGACACCGTGCTTGTTGAAGCCGATGTTGATATGGACGAGATGGAAAAAGTTTATTCCAAACTTGAAAGCCACGGCGTTGAAATCGTTGACGACCTCAGCGACGAAATTCTCGATTCAATTTCAGTTGATATCGACCTTCCCAAAGATTATGACAGTTCAGCAATGGTTGCCGCCGATGCAAAAAGCGTAATCGACGACCCCGTTAAAGTTTATCTCAAGGATATCGGCAGAGTACCCCTTCTGTCTCCCGAAGAAGAAATTGATCTTGCAATCAGAATTGCAAACAACGATAAGGAAGCAAAAGAAATTCTCACAAAAGCAAACCTGCGTCTTGTTGTTTCAATTGCAAAAAGATATGTTGGCAGAGGTATGATGTTCCTTGATCTTATTCAGGAAGGTAACCTTGGTCTTATCAAGGCTGTTGACAAGTTCGATCACACAAAAGGTTTCAAG
>JAZOAX010000229.1:0-7748 GCA_045595685.1 Acutalibacteraceae bacterium | reverse complement strand
GTGAGTTCGTTTTCTTCTTTGATTTCAACTGCCTTTGCCATAACATTCTTCAGAACTCTGAGAATGAGCATCATAAGCGCGGCACCAAGGGAGAAAACAATGAAAAGTTTATAGAAAAAGAATGTGATAAAACTCACAAGGGCAACAAAGGCACAGCACCAGGAAAGAACACGCAGAATTTTAACGGTTTCACGGGTGAACACTTCGTCTCTGAGAACATTTTTCAGTATTTTTGTGATGCCGAGAAGGGCAATCCAGGCAGCAGGGCAGCAGGAATAAAAAGCAATAACTGCCGCAAGGGTTGAGGCTCTTTCTCCGGGGCCTATTACCCACTGTGCAATGGGATAGCAGGCAATCATCATCCAGACGAGAAGGGCATAAAAGATGTATGTAACAATTAAAGTGAGTTTTGTGCTTTTTTCCGATGTATACATAAGTTTACCTCCTTGTAATGTGCCACAGGCACAATTCATTACAACACGAGAATAACATACATTTTATCGTTTGTCAATAAAAAAACCAAGAAAAACGAAAAATATTTACTGTTTTTCCGTTGACAAAAACTCTTTCAGGTGCTAATATGAGGGCGAAAACAGATAATAATGAAAGGTGTGATGATGTTGAAAAAGAAAAGAATTGCAACTCTGCTTTGTATTTTTCCGTTAATTGTTTTTATGTTAGTCTGGAGCAGTGCTTTAATCAGTGACTTTGTGCTCACTCACTTATATGGTGAAGAGTTTAAACTAACTCAAGAGAAAAAAGAGGAATACTGGTTGTATGACATTGACTACTTTAAAGTGGTTGAATATGACGGTGAAAAGGCAGAATTATACTATGTTTGTGGTGATAATACATCTGCGCACATCGTTTCTTTCAGCAAAAAATCAGAGCATTGGGAGCCGGAAAGTGTTAATACGATATGGGCTGTGGAAGGCAGTGCGTCTGAAATCCTTTGGCCGTATTGGTGGCATTTTATATATGGCGGTGTTTAAATGAAAAATAGTCATTAAATCCTTGCCTAAACCGTTAAAATGTGTTAAAATACTTTCAAAAGGCAGGTGAGGCAGAGTGTTCAGCGAAACAGAATTCAAAAAGAATTTCGGCAACAAACTCAACACTTTAAGAAAACAGCGCGGTCTTACACAAAGTGAACTGGGATATCAGCTGAATTATTCCGACAAGGCAGTTTCAAAATGGGAAAGAGGGGAGAGTGTCCCCGATTCATACACCGTTTATAAAATTGCGGAATTTTTCGGTGTACCTGTTTCTGACCTGCTTTCTCCCGAAAATGAAATTGAACTCAACGGTGTAAAGCCCTCGCATAATTTCAGACCTGCAAGACTGTTTGTGCCTATTATCACTGCGGTGAGCGTCTTCTTTCTGGCGTCGGTTGCTTTTCTTGTGATGAAAAACATTGAGCCCTGGAGTGAGTATGCATCTTTTGCATTTCTTTATGCAGTGCCCGTTGCGGCAATAGTGCTCACAATTTTTTCTTCTCTCTGGTGGAGAATGATTTACCGCTGCATTTTTGTTTCCCTCATTATCTGGACTTCGGCCTTTGCAGTGTATTTTTCATTTAATATTGAAAATCTCAAATATATTTTCATCCCCTGCGCCATTTTGCAGGTGGCATGTGTTCTCGCTTATGTTTTTGCATACTTTGTAATTAAAAAGAAATAACCGATACTTGTTACAAGTATCGGTTATTTCTGTGTTATAAACAAAATTAAATTGCAGTGTAAATGCTTATGAAATGAAGAACGGTTCCGCAAAGTACAAACAGATGGAAAATGCTGTGAAAGTACTTTCTTTTTTTGCCCACCGCATAAAAGATAACGCCTACGGTATAAACAATACCGCCAACGGCAATAAGTGAAACTATTGCAGAGCCGAAGTGCTTATAAATGGGATAAATGAGAATAACGGTAATCCAGCCCACAACCATATAAAGAGTCATCTGCACTTTTTTGTATTTTTCCTGGTCAATGAATGTCAGTGCAGTGCCCACGGTGCTGAGAATAAAACTCACACTGCTCATAACTATGGCAAGAACCTTGTTGTAGGGATACACACATATTACCGTAAGAGCAATGCTTGTGCCGGTGATAAGAATAAAAATTGTTGAGTGGTCAAGAATACGCATCACTTTTTTTGCATCGGATTTTTTAAAAGAGTGGTAAAGCATAGAGCAGGTGTAAAGCACCACAACGGAAAATGCAAAAACCACGCTGCCTGCCACAGTGTTGACACTTGATGCTTTCAGAAGGCAGAGGATAAGAGCAAGAATACCGAGAGGAATTCCGAGACCGTGGGACACCGCATTGAAAATTTCTTCTCCTTTTGTGTAATCGGGTAAAGTGACGTTCTGTAATTTCATATTATCTCCTCCTATACTCATTATGATATCCCTGAAACGCAAATAAGTCACCCTACGGCACTTTTCCTGAAGTCTACAGTTTATTTTTCCCGTTCTACCCACAGTAGAAAGTCTGATTTTCAGGGGTTTTTGAGGCTTTTTACCGAAAACACACCATATAAACCTTTCCGTTTTCTCCTTGCAAAAAAAGTGCGGATTAATTTCATTTTGGAAAAATATATAGCATTATATCGAATATTCATATTCAGTTAACAAATACAGCAAAAAAAAGATTTAGAATGTATAAGTATAATAGTATTACTATGGATTATTATGTAAACAAATCCTGAATTTACGAAAGTGAGGGAAAAGAAAAAATGAGTTATCATTCCTTTTCGTTTCTGCTTTTTTCAGGCGTAGCGGTGTTGCTTTTCTACATTGTGCCGAAGAAACTGCAGAAATATGTTCTGCTTCTGGCAAACGCATTTTTCTATGTGTATGCGGGCATTGAATATGTGCCGTTTCTTGCAACCACCCTTGTTGCAACATTCTTTGCAGGAAAGGTTATGGGAAAAATTTACGGTGAGGAAACAGTTCTTTTAAAGGAATGTACCGACGTTGCCCAGAAAAAGCAGGTCAAAGCCCAATGTAAAGCCAAGGCAAAAAAGGTGCTCACCGCTTCACTTGTTATAACAGTGGGACTTCTTGTTATCTGCAAGTATACAAGATTTATGCTTTCCAATGTCAACGGAGTTCTCGGAGCAGTTAACCTTCCGCAGATTGAAATGTTTAAAATGATTGTGCCTCTCGGTGTGTCCTTTTACACATTTATGGCGGTAAGTTATGTGCTTGACATTTACTGGAAGAGATACAAAGCAGAAGAATCCTTCATCACATACGCAGTATATCTCACTTACTTCCCCCACGTTGCTCAGGGACCTATTGACAGATTCAACCGCTTCAAAGCACAGCTTCCGGCGGAAGGCATTGCTTTTGACGGCGCAAAGGTTGCCGCAGGTGCCGAACTTCTCATTTTCGGTCTTTTCAAAAAACTTGTAATTGCCGACAGACTCAACATCTTTGTAAGTGAAATCTACGGTAACTACAATGAATACAAAGGTCTTATCCTTATAATTGCAACGGTGCTTTATTCCATTCAGATTTATGCAGACTTCTCAGGTTGTATCGATATCGTTTCAGGTGTTTCAGAAATGTTCGGTATCAAACTTCAGAAAAACTTTGACCATCCCTATTTCTCAAAGACAATTCCTGAATTCTGGAGACGCTGGCATATGTCACTGGGTGAATGGTTCAAGGATTATATCTACTATCCCATCTCTGTAAGCAAACTTGTAAGAAAAGTCAAGAAGAATTCAAAAAGCAAAAAATTCTCAGAACTCTTCACTTCCTGCTTCCCCATTTTTGTTGTTTGGGTAACAACGGGTACCTGGCACGGCGCTTCATGGAATTTTGTTGCCTGGGGACTTTTCTATGCGGCTATAATGATTGCGGGCACGGTGTTCGAACCTCTTTGTCAGAAGGTTAACGCAAAACTCGGCATTGACACCGAATCGTTCTCATGGAAACTGTGGCAGATGGTAAGAACCTTTGCAATCTGCTGCGTCGGCAGAGTTTTCTTCAGAGCAAACGGACTCAAAGCCGCCCTCAAGATTTTCATCGGTATGGTTTCGGGCCTTGAGATGAAGTTTGTTGCAGGCGATGCAATTTTCAATTACGGACTTGACTGGAAAAACTTTGTTTTTGTAATTTTTGCAATTCTTATTCTCTGGGCAGTTGATATGCTTCAGGAAAGAATGAAGATAAGAGAAGAACTCAGCAAGCAGGGAATTGTTTTCAGATGGCTCATTATTTTCCTCGGTATCTTCTCAGTAATAATTTTCGGTATCTATGGCCCCGGCTATGATGCAAGCAGTTTCATATACGACCAGTTCTAAAATCAAATTAAGAGAGGTAAAAAGACATGGATGAACTTAAAAAAGCACTGCAGGAACTTTACCCCAATATCGATTTTGAAAAAGAAACTACCCTTTACGATGACGGCATCATCGATTCCGTTGATGTTGTAACCATCATTTCCAAACTTGAAGAAATTTTTGATATTTCCGTAACAATGGAATACATTCAGCCCCCATATTTTCAGTCTGTTGAAACAATGTGGGAAATGGTAGAGGAGTTGATGTAAAAGATGAAGAATAAAAAGAACCTGATACTTTTAATTTTAGGCCCTGCGCTTTTCCTTCTGTGCTATTTCTTCCTTCCCGAAAGTTTCTTTGAAACTCAGGCGGCAAGGGGAGCAATCGGCACAGTTGCCTGGATGGCTCTCTGGTGGGTTACAGGCCCCGTTGACTATGCGGTAACAGCATTTATTCCCATTGCAGTTAATGCGCTTTTCAGCCTTGTTGAAATGCCCGCAGTTATTTCAAACTACGCATCGGAAACAATCCTTCTTCTTCTGGGTGCATCAATAATCAATGTTTCCTGGGAAATCACCGGTCTTGACAAGAGAATCGCAGCAAAATGTCTTTCCCTTGTCGGCGGTAAGCTCAGCACACAGATTATTTTCTGGTTCCTGCTTTCCGCAGCACTTTCATCAATTCTTCCCAATGCAGTTGTGTGTGCAACAATCACACCCATTGCAGTTTCAATGCTGAAGTTTATCGGTGAAAAAGATATTTCCGAAAGCAAAAACGGCTCACTCATTCTTCTCACCATTGCCTATGCAGCAGGTGTCGGCGGTCTTGCAACACCTCTTGGCGGTGCAATGAACCTTGTAACCGTTGACTATATCGAACAGATCACCGGTAAAGAATATATGTATTCTTCATGGGTAATCCGTTTCCTTCCCATTATGGTTGTTCTTGTTGTCAGCAACATCATTTTCCTTCTTGTCAGACACTGCAAGAAAGGTGAAAGACTTGCCGGCTCAAAGGAATATTTTGCAAATGTATATAAAGAAATGCCCAAGATGACAAAAGAGGAAAAAATCTCTTTTGCACTGTTTGCGGTTGCAACAGTTCTTGCTTTCACAAGACAGTTCTATCAGGCATATCTTCCCGGATTGAAACCTGCTTATGTGTTCATTATCTGTGCAATCATCTCATTCTTTGTCAAGAAGGGTGACGGTGAACGCCTTATGAAGTGGAAGGTTGTTCAGGGCAAAATCATCTGGGACCTTATTTACATATTTGCCGGCGGTATGGCACTTGGTACACTTATCAACAACAGCGGTGCCGCAGATGCTATCGGTGAAGCAGTTGCAGCAGCAAACCTCGGTGAAGGATTCCTTATGGTATTTGTTATCGTTCTTTTCACAATCCTTCTTTCCGACGTTACCAGCAACACAGCAACGGCAGCCGTTGCAATCCCCATTGTTATAAGCATTGTAAACGGTATGGGAAAAGACCCCATCCCCTATGTATATATTGCATCAATCGGCGTAAACCTTTCATATATGCTTCCCACATCAATCCGTGCAATTCCCGTTGGCTACGGACTGAAACCGAAGTTTATGTTCAAGGAAGGCGTAATTATGACAGTAATAGTTGTTACTCTTATGAGTGTTACCGCTTACTTACTGCTTAAATACTGGCCCTTGTTCAGTACAGTCTGATTCGGAGGTAGATAAAAATGTTCAGATCAGTTGTTGAGGCTGTTTTCACTCACGCAGAAACACAGCCCGGAAAACTCGCCCTTGCAGATGAACGCAGAGCAGTAACCTATGAAGAATACAAAAACGAAATCTGCCGTCTGGCTTCTGAACTTATCAGAATGGGCATTGTAAAAGACGATAAAATTGTGGTTGAAGCCACTCAGACTGTTGAGTTTCTGGCTTTCGAACTTGCAATTCAGCTTATCGGTGCAGTTTTCGTTCCCGTTGAAAGAAACTGCGCATGGGAAAAAACATTAAGAATTTCACAGTCCAGCGATGCAGTTCTTGCAGTAACCGTTAAAAAAGATGAAAACGAAGACGAAGTGAAACATCTCACTTTAAGCGAAATCTGCGAAAGCGCAGCAGATGCCGCACCTCTGGAAGATTATACCTTCCCCGAAAAAAGTGATGTTTCCGAACTTCTTTTCAGCACAGGTACAACGGGCAAGGAAAAAGGCATCATCATTTCCCACGGCAACAATATTGCCCTTGCGGAAAATGTTATTCACGGTGTTGAACTGAAAGAGGATAATGTTGAACTTATCCCTTCACCCATGAACCATTCCCACGGCCTGAGAAGATACTACGGTAATATGGTAAAGGGTGCAACGGTTGTTCTTTGCACGGGTGTTATGAATGTCCTCGGTTTCTTTAAACTTATGGACACATACAAGGTAAACTCAATTGACCTTGTTCCCACAGCCCTCACCGTTCTTTTAAGGCTTTCAAAGGGCAAGTTTGCAGAGTATAAGGATATACTCAGATATATCCAGTTCGGCTCAGCCCCTCTGTCAGACAACGACAAAGTGACAATCCGTTCACTTCTTCCCAATACACACCTTTATAATTTCTACGGAAGCACAGAAAGCGGCTGCATCTGTATTTATGACTTCAATGACGGCAAAGATAAACCTAAGTGTATCGGTAAACCCGCATACAACGCAAGAATTGTTGTTGTTGACGATGACAGAAACGAAATTACCGATTCTTCCGAAGAAAACACAGGTCTTCTTGCATCCTTCGGCCCGATGAATATGAGCGGCTACTGGAAAGACGAAGAAGAAACTGCAAGAGCGCTTATCGGCGGCGGAATTTATTCCAACGACGAGGCCTATTACGACGAAGACGGAGATATCATTCTTCTTGGCAGAAAAGGCGATGTTATCAATGTCGGCGGCAACAAGGTTTCACCCGATGAAATTGAAGATGTTGCAAAAACACATCCCGATGTGCTTGATTGCGGCTGTATCGGCATTAAAGATGAACTCAAGGGCAATGTTCCCAAACTTTTCATTCAGGTGAAAAGGGGAGTGACTTTCGATCCCGTATCAATAAGAAATCACCTTGCAGCAAATCTTGAGCCCTATAAGGTGCCTGCAATAATTGAGCAGACAGATTCAATTCCCCGTTCATTCAACGGCAAACTTTTAAGAAGAGAACTCAGAAAACTCTGATTTCTTCGATTATATATTCTGAAAAGAGGTTATTATAATGGAACAACTCAAAAAAGCATTACAGGAACTTTATCCCAACATTGACTTCGACAGTGAAACAACTCTTTATGATGACGGCATTATCGACTCAGTTGATGTTGTAACAATCATTTCAAAACTTGAAGAAATTTTTGACATTTCCGTAACAATGGAATACATTCAGCCTCCCTACTTCCAGTCAGTTGAAACAATGTGGGAAATGGTTGAAGAATTAATGTAATCTGAAGTT
>JAZOAX010000228.1:0-4591 GCA_045595685.1 Acutalibacteraceae bacterium | reverse complement strand
TGACAAAACTCCCGTAATACTCGCGTATTTCGGGAGTTTTTCGTGAACTTTTGGCGGAAAAGAGCCGATAAAAACCTTAACTTCCTTGCGGAGTGCCGCCCAAAGTGAGGCTTTTGTTTTTGATATAATCAGTCGATATATAAATCTCTGATACCCTCCATTGCCCTTATGGCTGAAATTGTAAGGTTAAGACCTTCCTCGTCTCTGGGAAAAACAACAGCCTTCATAACAATGGAATCGCTTTTTCTTTTTGTTGCTGATGAATCGGCATAAAGAACCTCAAGGGTGTGCAGATTTCCGCCGTATCTTTTTACGATGGCACCGATTTCCGCCGCCTGTCTGGACATATTTTCCGCTTCAATATAAATATTCTTTGAAGGTGAACTTTTTGCAATAAATCTTTTGAATGTGTTGAGTGTGAGATAGATAAACAGTGTTGCAACAATGGCGCCCACATAATATCCTGCACCCACTGCAAGGCCGATACACGATACTGCCCAGAGTGATGCCGCAGTTGTGAGACCTTTAACAGAAAATCCTTCTCTGAGAATTGTACCTGCACCAAGAAAACCGATACCGCTTATTACCTGCGCACCGAGTCTTGTGGGGTCAACATTGGTAATACCTTCATATTCCTTGAAAACAAAAGCCGAAGTCATCATAACCAGTGCAGAGCCGACTGCCACAAGTATGTGGGTTCTGAAACCTGCAGGTCTGTGAGAATGTTCTCTTTCATAGCCGATTATACCGCTGCAGACAATGGCAAAAACCAGTTTCACAACGGCTTCAAGAGCATACTGCACACCTGAAAGGCCGAAAAAGCCAAGAACTATCTCCTTCATTTTTTCATCTCCTTGTAAAAATAAAACACACCGAAGACCATTCGGTGCCTTTTGTTCCTGTTTCTGCTATATAGTATAGCACCATATTTCAAAAAAATCAAGTAATCCTGACTTTACTTACATCCGAAAGTATATCATATAGGTATAATATCATTTTCAACTTGATTATAAGATTATTTTGTTGTATAATGACAATGATTATATCCGAGAAAGGATGATTTCCATGGCAGCAAATAAAATTAAAATCAACATTGCAGGTGCCGAATACTCAATTATCGCAGAAGACGATGTGAAGTATGTTCAGGCGTTGGGCAAAGCTCTTGACCTTAAAATGTCAGACATTATGAAGTCCAACAGCAGAATTTCCACAACTCAGGCTGCTGTTCTTGCGGCTCTTGACTATGCCGATGAAGCCCACAAGTCAACTCTCACTGCAGACAGACTCCGCGACCAGATAAAAGATTATCTCGACGATGCTTCAAGTGCAAAAAGCAAGGCAGACTGGGCCAGACACGAAACAGAAAATATGAAAAAAGAAGTTGAAAACCTCAAAGGTGAAAATGAAAGACTCCGCCAGGAACTCACCGCAGTTCTCAACAGCATAAGCGAGAAAAAATAAGTTATGAAAAATAAAATCGAAATTCTTGCGCCCTGCGGCTCTTTTGAAAGTGTAAAGGCGGCTGTACGTTCAGGTGCCGATGCCGTGTATATGGGCACAAAAAATTTCAATGCCAGAATCAAGGCAGAAAACTTTGGCGAAGACACCTTCGGCGAAGCAGTGGACTATTGCCACAGTCACTGTGTTAAAGTGAATGTGACAATGAATACTCTTATATCCGATGAAGAAATCCCTTCTGCAATTGAAATCGTCAGGCACGTTTGCAAAAAAGGTGCAGGCGTGCTTATTTTGCAGGATCTCGGACTTGCTCAACTTATAAGAAAATCTGCTCCCGATATGGAACTTCACGCGTCAACACAAATGTCTGTTCAGACTGTTGAAGGCGTACGGCTTTTGCAGAATCTCGGCTACAAAAGAGTGGTGCTCCCCCGCGAACTCACAAAAGAAGAAATCAGTAACATAAAAGAAAACACAGACATTGAAATTGAATGTTTCGTTCACGGTGCTTTGTGTATGTGCGTTTCCGGTCAGTGCTATATGAGCAGTATGTTCGGATCAAGAAGCGGCAACAGAGGCTTGTGCGCACAGCCCTGCCGTCTGCCTTTTACCGCCCAAAACGGTACAGGTTATGACCTCAGCCTTAAAGACCTTTCTCTTATTGACAAAGTGAAGGAACTTCAGCAAATCGGCATTGATTCACTTAAAATTGAAGGCAGAATGAAAAGACCCGAATATGTTGCCGCCGCAGTAACTGCAGTTAAAACGGCACTGAACGGAGAAAAAGCAGATGACATAAACGAAAAACTCAGAGCAGTTTTCTCCCGCTCAGGTTTCACTGACGGATACTACGAAAACAAACGCGGAAGGCTTATGTTCGGCACACGACAGAAAGAAGATGTTACCGCCGCAACCAACAAGGTTCTGAATGAACTTTCCCGCATTTATGAAAAGGAAACTCCCCTTCTTCCCGTGAGTTTCTTTCTCACCGTTGCAGAAAATGAAACCGTTTCTCTTTCCGCTTCATCAATGGGCAAAACAGTTTTTGTTTCTGAAAATATCATACCCGAAAAGGCACTTAATAAACCTATGACAAAAGAAAGCCTTGAAGCAAGGCTTTCAAAGTGCGGCGGGACTCAGTTCTATGCCGAAAAAATCGAAATTGACCTTGACGAAGGACTTATCGTTCCGGCAAGTGTTATAAACAATCTCAGAAGGAACGCCCTTGAAGAACTTGAAAACAAGTTGAAATCCGTAAAGGCAATTAACTTTACAGAACCCGAGATTAAAATCCCCGAAACCAGAAGAAATTCACCGTTAAAATTCCGCATCAGAGTCAGTTCTCTTAGTCAGATTCCGAAAAATCTTGAAAATGTGGAAAACTTATATATTCCTCTCAATATTGAGGAAAAACTTGTGGAAAAAGTTCAAAAGTTACCCGTAACAGTAGGAATTGAGGTTCCGAGAGGTATTTTTGGCAACGAAAAAGCAGTTGAAAACCGACTTCTTAAGATGAAGGAATGCGGAATCGACCTTGCATATTGCAGCACAATTGACGCTGTTGCCATTGCAAAAAAACTCGGATTCAGAATTCACACAGGCTTTTCTATGAACGTTTTCAACAGCCTTTCAGCAGGTGTTCTTGAAGATTTAGGTGTAAAGGAAATTACCTTGTCACCCGAACTCACACTTAAGCAGGCTGCAAAAGTTCACACCACCGTACCAAGAGGTATTATCGGCTACGGAAGACTGCCTCTTATGCTCACAAGAAACTGTCCTGTCAAAAACGGAAAGACCTGCGAAGATTGCAGATCCTCAAGTTATCTCACAGACAGAATGGATAAGAAATTCCCCGTTGTGTGCAACTTCGGATGCAGTGAAATTCTTAACAGTCAACCTATTTATATGGGTGACAGAATAAGCGAAATTGAAAATATGGATTTTATCACTTTCTATTTCACAAAAGAAAAACCGGAACTCTGCGATGCAGTTCTTGATGCTTACCGAAAAGGCAAGTCTGTGAAAGGTGATTTCACAAGAGGACTTTATTACAGAGGGGCAATCTGAGTCCGGTTGGTTGCGTTAACAAAGCATATTTTTAAACTTGCTATAATATTATGATATGACACGAAAGGAAGAAAACAGTATGTCAAAAAGAAAGGAATACTTATCCTGGGACGAATACTTTATGGGAATTGCAATGCTTTCAGCATACAGAAGTAAGGACCCCAACACACAGGTTGGCGCCTGCATTGTCAACAACAAAAACCGCATTATGTCAATGGGATACAACGGCTTCCCTATGGGTTGCAGTGACGATGAATTCCCTTGGGAAAGAGAAGGCGACGCATACAACACCAAGTACGCTTATGTATGCCATGCAGAACTCAATGCCATTCTCAACAATTCAGGAGCATCCCTTGAAGGCTGCAGAATTTATGTTGCCCTTTTCCCCTGCAACGAATGTGCGAAGGCTATTATCCAAAGCGGTATTAAAGAGGTTGTTTACATCTCTGACAAATATGCAGAAACGCCCACCACAAAGGCATCTAAAAGAATGTTCAATGCGGCAGGTGTGAAACTTACAAAACTTACACCGAAAAAGGGTTCGGTGCTTATTGATTTTGATGAATCAAAAATATAAAACATCAAAAAGACTTCTCCGTTTGTGCGGATGAAGTCTTTTTCATTTAAGGAGTATTTTTACCTCGTCTTTCAACTACTCGGTATTTTATTTTCGGATTTAATCTGTTTATCTGCCTTCCTCCCGCTCGAGCCGCTTGGGCTCGAGCGGGAGAAGTTAACAGAAGAAATTAAACCTAAAGTTAAAATGCCGAGTTATTGAAAACGAGGTTAAAATACATCATTTGTAAAAAGCACGAGCCCAGCGCAGCGTACCCGACTGATAGGTTGATGAAACATAAAAAGAACTTTCTGAATAAAAAAAGAGATCGCTTTAAGACGTACTGTTAAGGAAAGTTTTAAGACGGTTTTTATCGCTAGACTTGTTGCTCCACAGGCAGCAATCAAGGGATGAAGGAATTAAGCTGAACCCTAGTAATATCAAGGGTTTTGCGACTTCTCCTACATCAGTTGTAGCTGTATAACAGCTATTAAACTAGCAATCAACTCC
>JAZOAX010000227.1:0-6405 GCA_045595685.1 Acutalibacteraceae bacterium | reverse complement strand
AACGGCTGTTGGGATGTGCACCCTTGATTTCGTCTGTTTTGCCGTTCCAGGGCTTGCCTGTCCATTCCATTGCGTTTTCGGGAGGATTCTTATCGAGACCTTCCCACCAAACTGTATTGTTATCAAGGTTATGAGCAACGTTTGTGAAGATTGTACCCTTCTTTGTTGAAAGAAGTGCGTTGGGGTTGGACTTCATATTGGTACCGGGAGCAACACCGAAGAAGCCGTTTTCAGGGTTGATAGCATAAAGTCTGCCGTCTGCGCCTTTACGGATCCATGCGATATCGTCACCTACGCACCATACCTTGTAGCCCTTGTTCTTGTATCCTTCGGGAGGAATAAGCATTGCAAGGTTGGTCTTGCCGCATGCTGAGGGGAATGCTGCGCAGATGTATTTAACTTCTCCGTCGGGCTTTTCAATGCCGAGGATGAGCATATGTTCCGCCATCCAGCCTTCTTTTCTACCTTGGTTTGATGCGATACGAAGTGCGAAGCATTTCTTACCGAGAAGAACGTTTCCGCCGTAACCTGAGTTAACGGAAATGATTGTGTTATCCTGGGGGAACTGGCAGATGTATCTCTTTTCTTCGTCGATATCGCAACGGCAGTGCAGACCGCGTACCCAGTCGTTGCTGTCGCCGAGTGCTTCAAGTACATTGAAGCCAACTCTTGTCATAATACACATATTAAGTACAACATAGATTGAGTCTGTAAGTTCGATACCTGCTTTTGAGAATTCTGAGCCAACGGGACCCATTGAATAGGGAATGATGTAGGCTGTTCTGCCTTTATAACTGTCTTTAGCAATGCCGTAAAGCATTTCGTATGCTTCTGCAGGATCCATCCAGTTGTTTGTGGGGCCTGCTTCTTCCTTTGTGGAAGCACAGATAAATGTTCTGCCTTCAACACGGGCAACGTCGTTAACTGCAGTTCTGTGAAGATAACAATCGGGAAGAAGTTCCTGATTGAGTTTAATCATTTCGCCTGTTGCGCAAGCCTCTGCACGAAGGGCTTCGATCTGTTCATCGCTGCCGTCAATCCAAACCACTTTGTCGGGGTTTACAAGTGCAAGTTTGTCTTCGAGCCAGTCGAGAACGCTTTTGTTCTTTGTTGGTGCATTTTGAAGCATAGTAAATCTTCCTTTCTTAATTACAAAAATTTGTAAAGTAGCCTAAAATTACTCCTTGTACTCCATACTACTATTCTTTAACATTATACTGATTTTTATTATATTTTGCAATAGTTAAAAACACATTTTTTGAAATAATATTATACCATTTATATATATCGTTATTACATTTCGGATATTGCATATTTGCAGGCATATTAAAAGGCTGTCGCTCTCACGACAGCCCTTTATTTAAAAATATTGTTTAACCGAAAAGTCCTGCGCCTTCATAGTGAACTTTTCCGCAGTCACAAGTCTGGTTTATACCGAGAACCTGATAAATAAAGTTGAGAAGCTTGAAGATGAACTTTGCAAGTCCGTCGGGATTGTGACAGATACAGTCACAGTCTACAATACCTGCATCTGTATCAATAAAGTATACATAACATCTGTCGCAGCAACCGTCATTGTTTGCGTCGTTATGACCGAATGCTTCAACGGGCTCTGCAAACACTGTGAAAGAACAGTTTACGCAGTACTTGCTTTCTGTGTGACCGGCCTTGAGACAAGTTGCTTCAACGGCGGGTTCAAAGGTTAAGTATACGTGTTCGCGTTTTGCAATAGACTGTGTTTCAAAATAATCACAGTTTGCACACTGCTTGATTTCTACACCCTCCTCACTGCAGGTTGGAGCCTTTGTTACTGTCCATTCATCAGGGAGAACGTGACCTGCTTCAAGAGTTGCTTTTGCCCAGGTGTATCCGCAATCAGTACACATATCGGCAACATAACCGTTTTTAATACAGGTGGGTTCTACTGTAACAACAAGACGGTTGGGATGTGTACCTGCAGAGAATGTTGTTTCGGGAATCATAACCTCTTTGCAATATACACAGTTTTTATATGCGGTTACTACTGAGTTTTCTTCGCCGCAGTCACCACTTGTGATAATCCACTTGCTTTCGGTATGCTTAAGGGCTGAGCCGATATCTGCAACGGTGTCTTCTGCATCGCAATTTTCACACTTTGCAGTTTTCGTGCCGTCAACTCCGCACTTTGCATCGTTGTTGCTTACATAATTTTCAAATGTATGTTTTGTTGTGGGCAGGATATCTGTTTTTTCGGTGTCTGTATGCCAACGGCAGACAAATACTCTCTGACCTTCTTCGGTACAGGTGGGAGCAACATACTCCTCTGTTTTTTCAAGCCAGGAATGTTCTTCACTTACGGGAATAACTTCGGTACCGTTGGTGTTACATTTTGTACATACAACATATCTTGTGCCTTCTCTGAGACAGGTAGGTTCATCTCTGTCATATTCATGCCAGGTTGCACTGTGGGCGGGAATTACTTTGATTTCTTCGTCATCTCCGCAAACTGTGCAGATTCTGTATGCTTCTCCGTCTGCTTCACAGGTGGGATCAACTCTTGTAATCCAGTCGCCGACAAATACATGGGCTGTATCATCAACGGGAATTGTTACAACATTCTTATACCCGCAAGTTATGGTGTTTCCATCTTCGTCGGTATAGGTGTTGGTGCAAAGAGCATACTTTGAGCCGGTAGTATCACAGGCAGGCTCTTTTGTTACAATATATTCACCGTATGCGTGGGCATTTGCAACGATTGGGAGAACTTCTTTCTTTGTTGCATAGCAATCGGGCTTTGTGCAAGCATAGTAAACAAGACCTGTTTTTACGCAGGTTGCATCTACTCTTGTATACTCCTCATACTGATGGTTATAGATTGTTTCACCTATTTTTCTTGTGTTACAGATTCTGCAGTAAAGTCCCCTTGTTTCTTCACATCCGGTTGAACTTTCAGGTCTCCATTCACAAACACCGTAACAACCTTCCCTTGCGCAGTACTCAACTTCGTCTGCAGCAAAAGAGAAATTAACGGCACCAAGGGAGAGCATCATTGTAACAACGAGAAGTATTGATAAAACTGATTTCATCTTCTTCATTCTTAATTACCTCCGAAAATCAGATTTTCTTGCCATAATTATACATATTTATTTTATCATTAATTTTTTCAATCGTCAACAGTTAAAGCAATGAATTTACAATTTTATTTCACAGGTTCAATTTCGAAATATGAACTTCTTTCTCATGACAGATATAAACGACACAAACAAAAATCAGCCCACCGTATAAACGACAGGCTGAGATACTGTTTATTCAGTTGTTTCAGCAGTGAACAACACCGCATTCGCAGGTGTTCATACCAAGAATTTTCCAGAGAATCTGAACAATGGGAAGAAGAAAATCTTTAACAATGCCCATTTCACTGTGGCAAAGACATCTGCATGCGTTGCCGCCTTCTGTTATAAGGCCGTCGCAAAGGTCACATCTGTTGTTGACATCAGCGTCTACGTGGGGAAGTTTTTCAATAACTTCATGAGGAGCAACAGTACCGCACTCTACACAGCGTCTGTAGTCTTCACGGCCTTCTCTGTGGCAGGTTGCTGCTGTACCTTTCAAGGTTACATAAGTGTGATTATTGATAAGTTTGAACTCTGCTTCATCACATTCAGCGCAAATTCTGATATACTGTCCGGGGCTTGCGGGGTTTGCACCTTCAAAGCACTTCACATAAACCACCCATTCACCCCAGGCGTGACCCGCGTAAGTCTGTTCAACTTTTTTTGTAGCATCACAGATTGTGCACTCATAATAGACATAAGGTATTTTATCACTTTCGTCAGGTCTGATGCAACAAGCACCGTCTCTTGAACTCTCAATCCAGCGATGCTCAGGCTGTACAGGTACAGATTCAGCAACTGCGTCGAGTCTTTCGCCGCAATCGTCACACACTCTGTATCTGAGACCTTCTTCATTTACGCAGTCATAGTCAGCATCTGCGCCTTCATAAACCCAGGTATAATTTTCGTGAGAACATACTGCATCTTCAGCATAAGCCATAAATGATGCGGTTGTGAAAACCATTATAATTGAAAGAATAACAGATATTGTCTTTTTCATTTCATAATACCTCCTCAGTATTTCATTCAATAAGATTTTATCACTAATGTTAAATTTTGTCAATGAAACTGATTTAATATTAGAATATTTAATCACTTATAAAAAGAATCCTCCGGCAAAAGCCGAAGGATTCAAGGGATAAATCAAATATTAATAGTGTTTGTGACCGCAGTTACAAGAAGGCTTCATCTTGAAGAGTTTCCAGAAGAAGTTGCAGATCTTGTAGATGAGCTGACCGAACCAGCTGTCGTTGTGACAGATACATCCGCAGGAACCGTCGATATCGTTGTCACCGTCTTTATCATAAATTACGAACTTACAATCGTCACAAGTGCCGTCGTTGTTCTTATCGTTATGACCGAGTGCAGGATATTCAACATATTCGTCTGATTCGCGTGAGGAGTAACTACAGTCAAGGCAGTTCCAGTATCCGTTGTGGCCCTTCTTTTCACAAGTGGGAGCAACGGGATCTACATAGCGTCTGCTTGTATGATCGAGTTTGTCGATTTCTTTTGCTTCGCTCTGAGCACCGCAAAGTTCACATTCGTAGTAGCCTCTGCCCTTATTGGAGCAAGTTGCTGCCTTTGTAACGATCATTTCGCCCCAGGTGTGTTCACCGTTAGCTTTGAGTTCTTCAGGATTTTCAGTCTTTGTGAATCCGCAGTTTGTACATACATAGTTGATGTAACCGTCAGTGATACATGTGGGCTTAACTGTTACAACAGCATCCCATTCGTGCTGACCTTCTTCTGTCTTTGTCTCAAGGATGTCACCGCAGACTGTACATTCTTTATAGTATCTGATACCTGTTGAACAGTCAGCAGATGCATCTTCCTTAATCCAATCTGATGAAATGTGTGCATCTTTTACAGCAGGAATTGTCTGTGTTACTGAGTGTCCGCAACCGTGTTTACAAGTGTTGGTCTGGATACCTTCTTCTTTACATGTAGGTTCTTTAGTTACAACATAACCGTCACTCATATCATGTGTGAGGTTGGAGTTGGGAATTACAACTGTATCTGTAGTGCCGCAATTGAATTCACAGGTTGCTGTTTTTTCTTCGTTTGTATAACATGTGGGAGCCTTTGTGGTCACATAGTTTACAAATGAGTGGTCTGCAAGTGAGCCGTAAGCAGTGTTACATTCTGAACAGATTGACTTCTGGCTACATGTTGCTGCGTTACCGCCTGAACATTTTTCTGTCTTCTTTGCGGTACAACCGTCATTGAGACAAGCCTTACTGTGTGTATTTGTGCCTTCACCGTCTGAAGTCCATTTATCAGCATATTTATGGTCTGTTGTTGTGCCATACTTGCCACCGCAAATTGTACATGTTGCTTTTTCTGTGCAGGTACTCTTACCACCTTCACAATCGCCAACTTCTGAGTTGCCGCATACACATTCTCTCTTATGAGTGTCTGTGCCTTCTATCTGTTTCCATTCGCTGCTTTCAAATGAGCAGTTTTCAACATCACTGTAAGCTGTGCAACCGTCGTTAGCACATGCTCTCTTATGAGTTGTGGGAGTTACGGGAACATATTCACCTGTGAAGTCGTGTCCAAGTGCATCATATACAACCTTGCCGATTTCAACTTTACAGCCTTCGCACTTCTTATGAGCATTATGACCTGCTTCTGTGCAATCTGCTGCTTTGAAGGGAACTAAAACAAGGTCTGTGTGGTTTTTGGGATCAACTTCGCCGTCTGTGTATGTCCAATCGTCTGCTGTGCCGTCTGTGAGAAGTTTTGCGTTTACATCACAACGTGAGCAGTCATAGTAATATGTTGCGGGAGCAACGCAGTTTGCCTTATTCTTTCTGTGGGCAACGTCTTTAATCTGGCTTGAGAAATCATGGCCGAGTGCTTCACCGTATACCCAGGTTGAACCGTCGTGATCCTTACTTGATTCGTGGCAGTTCTTACATTCTTTATAGTATGTTGCTGCGCTGTCACAATCAGCTGCTGACTGGGGATATGTCTTTGTTTCTTCCCATTCGTGGCTGAGTTTTGTGTCGGGCTTTTCAAATGTTTCGTCATGATTTACAGCTTCTTCACAAACTGAACAGTATACATAGTATGTTTCGTTCTTTGTGCAGGTTGCATCTGTTGCCTTGTACTTGTATTCCTTACCGTTCCATGTATGACCGGCTGCACTGCCGTTTTCATAGTAAAGTGAAGGATCGTCTGTTATGCCATGCAGTTTCTTCATCTGTAAGGTAGCAGGTATCCTTGTTCATGATTTCGTCATTCGGATTTATGGGTTCTTCCGGATTCTTTTCCCATTTCGCATAGAGAACATCAGGCTTTGTGAATT
>JAZOAX010000226.1:0-5102 GCA_045595685.1 Acutalibacteraceae bacterium | reverse complement strand
TCACGGAATTTATAAAGAACCTGAACTCTTTTCATAACGGGTGTATTTGACCAAGCAGGGAATGCTGCTTTTGCTGAAGCAATTGCTGATTCAACTTCTTCTGCAGTGCAGCAGGGTGTTTCTGCAATTACTTCGCCGGTGCTGGGATTATATACAGGCATATATTTTTCTGTTTTTGATTCCAGCCACTGACCGTCAACAAAATATTTAAGTCTTTTGATTTCGCTCATTTTAAATTGCTCCTTTATACTTATTTTCTAACATTACCACGTTATATTAAGCCACAAATTATAAAATAAATCAAGAGAATTCTCGGATTTTTTTACTTTTAAAGCCATATTTTTTCTGCCGCTGATATCAGCATTTCCTCTGCCCTGTGTTTTATTTCGTCAAAAGGCATATGTTCGCCGTTTGTTTCAATTATTTCGTTTATTCCGTTTTTTGCCGCAACTTCTCTGTCAATATCACAAACACCTACTATAGCGGTTACTCTTTTGCCCCCACTGAGATTTGCAACACCGAAAGGCACCTTGCCCATGAGGCTCTGGGAATCCATTTTCCCTTCACCCGTAATCACAAGGTCGGCTTCTTTTACCTTTTCAGCGAAAGCGGCAGTTTCAAGCACGCAGTCTGTTCCCCTTTCAAGTTTTGCAGAAAGAAAAGCAACAAGACCGAAGCCGAGTCCTCCTGCGGCACCTGCTCCCTCACAAGAAGAATAATCTTTTCCAAGTACGTTTTCAGTCATCATTGCAAGATTCCGAAGGCCATTATCGAGTATAGCAACTTCCCTTTCATTTGCACCTTTCTGCGGAGCAAAAACGCAGGCGGCTCCCTTTTTGCCGTAAAGTTGGTTTTTAACATCACAGAGAACTTTAATTTCGCAGTCCCTTATTCTTTCATCAAGACTGCCAAGGTCAATTTTATGTATATCAATGAGCCCTTCACCGCCCGAAGTTACTTCTTTCCCGTTTTCATCGAGGAATTTCACCCCAAGGGCAGACAGGGCACCTGTTCCGCCGTCTGTTGTGGCGCTGCCGCCGATACCGATAATAATTTTTCTGCAGTTACGGTCAAGAGCATCAAGAATAAGTTGTCCCGTGCCGAATGTGGACGCTTTCATAGCACTGTTCCTTTTTTCTATGCAAAGCCCCGATGCCTGAGCCATTTCTATTACGGCAGTACCGTCGGGAAGTATTGCATAATAAGCGCTGATGTCACGCCCAAGGGGGCTTTTCACTTTGCAGTATACTTTTTCACCACCCAGGGAATACAAAAAAGCCTCAACGGTACCCTCGCCGCCGTCTGCAACGGGAATCTGAGTAATTTCAATATCACCGTACTTTTTTCTCAGCACAGCGGAAACAGTGCGGCATACCTCAACGGAAGACAATGTCCCTTTGAATGAATCAGGGGCAATAATCACCTTTTTCATCCGAGTACCAGCCTTTCGATTTCTCTGATGTCAGACAGTACGGGCACACCAGCCGAAAGAAGCCTTTCTTCAGAGTTGTGTCCCGTTGCAACAAGAACACAGTCGCATCCGATACTGTCGGCAACTTCTTTGTCGTGAACTGTGTCCCCGATGAACAGTATTTCAGACGGTTCCGCTGAGTTTTCTCTCATCCATCTTTGTGCAAGAGCGACTTTGCTTCTTGCGTAAATATCCGAATTTCCGAGAATATCCGTAAAAAGATGCTCAAGTTCAAAGTAGGTTACCTGCTTTGTGAGATAACTCTGCTCTGTCTGGGAGATAATCAGTTGCCTTATTCCTGCGTTTTTGATAAGGCGCAGTATTCTTTCCGCACCCTCAAAAATCTGTGCAGATGGGTACATTTCATCATAAAGATGGGCGTACTCCCTTGCGATTATTTCAAACTTTTCGTTTTTAAGATCAAAGCCCAGATTCTTATAAAAATTGATTATTGGAAAGCAGAATTTTTCAAGGTACTCCCCTTTGTTTTCAATGGGCCTGAGACCGCGCCTTGTGAGAAGGATATTCTCAATGTCAAAATTCATCTGCAAATCGTCAAGAATGGTACCGTTCCAGTCCCACATTATATATTTATATTTCATTTTAAACTTCCTTTCGCAGAACTTATTCTGCCAGTTCTGATATGATTTTAACCATATCTCCTATACTGCGTACTCTTTCAACATCCTCATCTGAAATTTCAATGCTGAACTCATCTTCAAGAGCCATTACAATTTCCACCGCATCAAGACTGTCTGCACCGAGTTCATCAAGAAGGGTATCTTCATTGAGAATAGTATTGTCGTCAAGCCTCAATTCATTTTTAACAATGTCACATACGGTTTGTGTAATATTCATCTGAATCACTCCTTTGTACATTCATATTATCTATGTAAGAGTCTTTTTTGTCAATAGATTTCGTATGCCAAATTCCGCCATATTCTGCACTTGTACAAAGCAAAAAAGGTGAATATAAAAGAATTTTTTTCCAATAATATAGCCGAGGTGAAAAAAATGAAAACTAAAATACTTGAAGTATCTGTTCTTGTGTCACTTATTATCTGCATTGCTTCTTCAATAAGTTTTGAAAGGGACTGCGACAATATAAGGGAGAATTTGCTTCGGCTTCACATTATTGCATCGGGTGACAGCAAGGAAGAACAGGAACTGAAACTGAAGGTCCGTGATGCCGTTTTAGAGGAAGGGGCTGCAGTATTTTCGCAAAACGATACTCTCGGCAGTGCCCGTGAAAAAATAGGTAACAACCTTGCTTTGCTCAGAAAAACCGCCGAAAACACTGTAAAGCAACAGGGATATACCTATCCCGTAAAAGTAGAACTGACGAAATGCTATTTTCCCACAAGAGTATATGAAAACATCACTCTGCCGGCAGGTACATACAACGCATTGCGTGTGATTATCGGTGAGGGTGCGGGACAGAACTGGTGGTGTGTAATGTTTCCGCCAATGTGTCTGCCTGCGGCAAGTGAAGGTGAGGCAGAACTCGAAAACATACTCGACGAAAAGAGTATAGATATAATAAAAAACAGCCGCAGATATGAGGTGCGGCTGTGGATTGTGGAAAAGTGGTATGAGCTGAGTGAAAGAGTAGCTAGTAGTCAGTACCCAGTAGTCAGGTAATAATGCACCAGAGGTGCAATTCACGACCATCAGGTCAATTCATAATAAAATCAATTCATGCCGAATGGCAATTCATTAAAAAAGGACAAACTAAACAGTCTGTCCTTTTGATTTTATTTAGTAGTTCTTCTTTTTTTTTATCCTTCTGATACCTTTTATCATAAGATGAATAGCAAAGGAAACGATGATTACGTTAAAAATTATATACAAAATCATCAATACAGGTCTAAGTACATACATCAAATCCCTATCCGGAGTTTCGCTTTCACATATTTTAAACTTCAGTTCATCATCAGGTAAACTATCAAAGTGCGTCTCATAACCGTTTTCTGTCTTCTGAAACTTTTCGCTGCTGTCAACAAGATAGTATGAGGTATTTATAACAACATCAAGGGTACCGAATTTACTCCATGTTTTTGCAGGTGAAAGAAGATATGTAAAATCATAAATTTCAGGCTCATATTCCGAGTTTTGTCCCGGAAAAAGAGGTATTGATACTGTGTTAACAACGGTTTCATTTGGTTCAAGAGTGATTTCATATTCGTACCACGGCATAATATCAGTATCAATATCAGAAACAGCTTCATCCATAATTTTAGCTGAATCTTTTTTAAAATTGAACTTTCCTTCAACAATACTGTATTTAATCTTTTTATCTGTATCTTCTCCGTTTACGGATACGGTGTATTTATCCAGATTGTCTGCAACAGTATACTCAAAATTGAAATAATCCGGTATACTACCCAAAGGAAAGAGCAGAGTTGCAGTAACAGTATAGTCCGCAGGATTGTAAAAAGTATATTCGGCAACTGCATTCAGACTATATTCCTCAATTTCAGTATTCCAGAAATTATCAACAAAATCCGGTATATTGAAAGTAAGTTTTTCACAAGTGACTTCTATTGGGCAGTTAATATCTTTTAAAACAATACCTCTTGCATCAACACCTTCAACATAAGTTACTCCTGAATTTGCAAAAGCAGTTGAAGAAAACAAAAACATAAAAAACATTGAAATTATTATTGTAGAAAAAAGTTTTATCTTTTTCACTTTTATGCTCCTTTAATTATAGAAAGTATACCATTGATATACACTTAAAAATGCACCTCATTTGTTGCGACACAAACTTAACGACACAAAAGTGTATAGTTAAATAAGAGAAACACTTTTTACAAGTGTTTCCCCTTTTCAGTCAAATATATAGTTTGGTCGTAAATTTAATATAGCATATATGATAATAAAAATCAAGTATAAAAATAAAATCAGTACACTATCAACAAATAGTGTACTGTAAAATTCAATCCTCAAATCCGTTTTTCTTTGCCCAGACTTCAAGAGAATTTGTGCTGTGTGACACCTTTTTAAGAGTATCAAGGATTCTTATAAAATCCTTACGCTGATCTTCGGAAACTTCACCGTCTTCAAGGATTTCAAAAAGGCGGTCATTTGCCTTTTCCATAAAGTGAAGAGCAGAAAGAAGACGCACTGATATCTTGTCAAGATCGTCACAGATAAAGGGTTCTTCATCACAACCCAAAGGGCACTCCTTTGAGCAGTAATAATTACGAAGCTCAGGCGCGTTATAGCACTCTGCCATTGAAATTATGTCTTCGGGTTCGGGGCACTTCTGTCCGTTTTCAATTTTCATAAGGCGCAGACGGTCAATGTGAAGAACATCCTGCGCAGTGTCAAGGCTGTTGAGAAGACTGTTATGCTGAGCTGCTCTTTTTCTGGCGGCTCTGTAAATATTTTCGCTCATACTCTTATCCTCCGACAAAACGTTAAGTTTATTCTAACAGAAAATTATAAAAAAGGCAAGAAAAAAGACCACTCAGATTGAGTGGTCGGTTTTGTACCTTCAAAACTAAACAAAGGAAGAAAAGAAAGAGGATTGTAGTTTGATTGAACCAAGAATATGGTCAAGCCCTCGACCTATTAGTATTGCCTAGCTGAATGCATCACTGCACTTACACATGCAACCTATCAACCT
>JAZOAX010000225.1:0-6629 GCA_045595685.1 Acutalibacteraceae bacterium | reverse complement strand
GCGCTTGCAAAAGACGAAGCACAGAAAGAAAGACTCGGAACTGTTCTTTATAATCTTCTTGAAACTATCAGATACATTGCAGTTCTCACTTCTGCCTTTATGCCCGACACATCAAAGGCAATTCTTGAACAGATTAACTGCGACATTGCAACTTATGACAGTCTTGCAGAATTCGGTGCACTTCAAAGCGGAAACAATGTAGGTACTGCTACTCCCCTTTTCGCAAGAATTGATGCGGAAAAGTTTATGGAAGAAATTGAAGCACAGCAGAAGGCCGCTCAGGAAAACGAAAAGAGTTACGAAGAAACTGTTCAGGAACAGAAAAAAGCAGAAATTGAAGGCATTGCCAAAATCGGAATTGACGATTTTATGAAAGTTGACCTCCGCGTTGCAAAGGTAACCGACTGTGAGCCTGTTAAACGTGCAAAGAAACTTCTTAAACTCACCCTTGATGACGGAACAGGTACTCCCCGAACGGTAGCTTCAGGCATTGCAAAATGGTATAAACCCGAAGATCTTATCGGTAAAAGTGTTATTGTTGTTTCCAACCTTAAACCTGCAGTTCTCTGCGGTGTTGAAAGTCATGGTATGATTCTTGCTGCAGACTGCAGCGAAGAAGATGTTAAAGTTATTTTCGTTGACGGTATTCCCGCCGGCTCAAAGGTAAGATAATGTACAGTAATATTTTTGATACCCACGCACATTTCGATGACAGCAGATTTGACGAAGACAGAGACGAACTTATTTCGTCTCTGTCTTTAAAAGGTGTGAGCCACATTGTCAACTGCGGATGTGACCTCAAATCAAGCAAAACAACAATTGCACTCAGTGAAAAATACGATTTTATATATGCCGCCGTAGGTGTTCACGCCCACGAAGCACAGGGAGCCACAGAAGACGACCTGAGAGAAATTGAAAAACTCTACAAAAACGAAAAAGTGGTTGCCGTTGGTGAAATCGGTCTTGATTATCACTATGATTTTTCTCCGAGAGAAAGACAGATTAAGATTTTTGAAAGACAGATTATTCTTGCCAATGAACTCGGCCTTCCCGTCATTGTTCACGACCGTGAATCCCACGAAGATACTATGAATCTTCTGAAAAAATACCGTCCAAAAGGTGTTGTCCACTGTTTTTCAGGTTCTGTTGAAATGGCAAAAGAAGTTGTGAAACTCGGAATGTATATAGGTCTTGGCGGTGCCGTGACTTTTAAAAATGCGAAAAAGCCCCTTGAAGTTGCGGAATATCTGCCCATGGACAGAATTCTTCTTGAAACGGATGCTCCGTATATGACACCCGTACCCTTCAGGGGTCAGCGCTGTGATTCATCACACATTGCATATACAGCAGAAAAAATTGCGGAAATCAAAAAAACTGACGTACAGGAACTGATTGATATATGCAACAACAATGCAAAAACACTCTTCGGAATATAACAGAAATCCCGTAAGCGAACTGCTTACGGGAATTTTTTATCTTTTAAAACAAGCGTTATATTTTTCTGCCCAGGAGCGTACTTTTTTCACTTCATATTCACAGGGCATAATTGCTGTAACTGCAGTTACGGCTGCAACATCTTTAATCATACGCAGAACCTTCTTAAGCACAACGGGGCTTCCTGCAAGTCCTGTAATCTTCTTTTTAAGAGGCTCGGGGTCAAGCATATCTTTAACCATTGATACAAGGCTGGTTGAATCTGCACCTATGGTCATATCGTCTGCATTGAGTATGCCTTTTTCAAAAATATAATCAAGTTCAATAGGTTCAAGACGGGTAAGAAGAAGTTTTACCGCTGCAAGAGGCGCAAGACCGTTACCGAGTTTTGCATAGTATTCTTTCTGATATTTCCACAAAGCAGCAGCACTGAAACTGTTGGTCTCATCTTCCAGAATTGCATCTGCAAGCATTTTTGCAGCCTTCATACTGTTAGCAATACCTGAACCGATAATGGGCACTGTCATAAATGCACTGTCACCGATTGCGGCATAACCGTCTGCAACAAGAACACCGAGAGACTGTCTTACAGGAATTTCCACAAATTCGCCGCCTCTGAGTACTTTTTCACCAAGATAAGCATAATCTTTTCTCAGGTCCGCAAGAGTCGCTTCAACTTTTTCTTCTGTAAGTTCCTTAAATCTTCCGATAAGAATATCAGTATACTCACCTTCGTCTGCAACCCATGAAATTCCGAGTTCACCCTGATGAAGAAGAAGCACCTTGAATTTATCTTCAATTTCGCCTTCATATTCACCTTTTTCATAGAAGGCACGCCACACATAAAAGCGTTCATAATCAAGAGCATCTTCCTGAATTCCGAGATAAGTGGGAAGATTTTTTCTAACAGGTGAATTGATACCGCAGGCATCAATAACAAGGTCGCCGTAAACTTCACCCTTTTCGGTTCTTATGCCGACAACACGGTTACCCAGCATAACGGGGCCTTCCACTGCGTTGCCGTATTCAAAATTTACACCGCACTGTTCTGCGTATTCAATAAGGCAATCATAAATAACAGTTCTTTCCATCTGAATTTCAAGCTGATCAGAGGGAGTATCCTGTCTGAGCCTTGTGGTCATACCGGGGCCGTAGAATGTCATATCGTGCTTGAGTTTCCACTTGCTTTGGTCGGGCACATCCATACCAATGGCAGTGAAAGCCTTTCTGTCGAAAATATCGGTCCAGTCATAACCCATTTTTTCTCTTTTGTTCTTTTCGTAAACCGTAACATCATATCCGTTTTTACTCAGAAGTGCTGCTGCGGCAATACCGCCGTGTCCGCCACCCGCAACAATTATTTTCTTTCCCATGTTAATTTCTCCTTTAACATAATTTTAACATTACTTTAAAAGTATATATCATTACAAGATAAATTTCAATAGGATTTCTTCTACATTTTAGAGTTGTCCTTTAAAGAATTATGCATATAAGCCCGCTGCAGCCTTCGTTAATCACCCTTTCAAGTGTTTCCTGCAGTTTCATTCTTGCATCAACGGGCATTTTGTATAGTTTTGTGTGGAGTCCTTCGTTTACAAGGCTGTCCAGAGTTTTACCGAAAATGTTGGACTGCCATATCTTTGACGGGTCTTCTTCGAATTCTTTAAGAAGATACATTATAAGTTCTTCAGACTGACTTTCCGTGCCGACAATGGGTGCAACCTCCGTTGTTATGTTTGCTTTGAGCATATGAATTGACGGTGCAGATGCCTTGAGCCTTACCCCGTATCTTCCTCCCTGCTTCATAATTTCCGGATCTTCCAATGTAAGTTCTTCCATTGTGGGCATTACAATTCCGTAGCCCGTGGCTTCAACTTCCTTAAGAGCAGTTTCAAAACGCTCATAATTATGTTTTATATGTGTAAGTTCCATTATTGTATTCATCAGTTGCTGTTCATTTTCAATTTTCATTCCTGTTTTTTCCGAAAGGACTTTATAAAACAGGTCCTGAGGTGCCGAAACAGATATTTTCACTGCACCTACGGATAAATCCACCTCTTTCACATCTGAAGCATTTACAGCGTCATTTTCGCAGATACTCATTGTGAATTCCCTGGCATCTTTGACTTTTCTTATATTCTTTGCGTTGTTTTTAATGGAATCAAAAAGGTCACGACGTATGGGATGATTCTTTTCGAGTCTTGATATCCAACGCGGGAAATCTATCTGCATTTCTTTAATCGGGAATTCATAAAGCACACCCGAAAGAATAGATTCCATTTCCTTTTTGGTAAGTGTCTGACAGTTTACAGGAATAACACTGACCTTATATTTCTCACTCAGTTGAAAGGCGAGATTTCTGCATTCGTCAGAATTCGGTGTTCTGCTGTTTAAAAGTACCACAAAAGGCTTTTCTATTTCTTTAAGTTCGGATATCACTCTCTCTTCCGCCTCTTCGTAATCCTTTCTATCAATATCACCGATTGTGCCGTCGGTAGAAACTACAAGCCCGATGGTACTGTGCTCGGTAATAACTTTTTTAGTGCCGATTTCAGCCGCCATATTAAAAGGTATTTCTTTTTCAAACCAAGGAGTTTTCACCATTCTCGGCTGATTGTTTTCTATATATCCGATTGCGGCAGGAACTATGTATCCGACACAGTCAATCATACGGACACTGAATTTCACCGAATCGTCAATGCTTATCTGTGCTGCGTTTTCGGGAATAAACTTCGGTTCTGTGGTCATTATTGTTTTGCCTGAGGAAGATTGCGGAAGTTCATCTTTTGCCCGTTGTTTCTGTGCACTTTCGGAGAGATTCGGGAGCACCAGAACATCCATAAAACGCTTTATAAAAGTAGATTTTCCGGTGCGTACAGGCCCCACGACTCCGATATAGATATCTCCGCCCGTTCTTGTTGCCATTGAGTTATAAATGCTTGTGTTTGTCATCTTCTTGTCCTCTTTTCGCTTTTTATACACTCAATTTATATGCACCGGTCCGGGCTTATATGTTATTAAATGAAAGACAAAAAAACACGGCACATTTAATGTACCGTGTAAGAAATTAACATAATTCAGTTATTTCTTCCGCCTCTGCGGTTACCGCCGCCGTGGCGTCCGTCGGTTGAACGCTTAAGGTCAGACATTTTTTCATCGCTTGCCTGCTTGAACTGAGCCATCATTTCTTCAAAAGACAAAGCCTCTTTAGGCTTGCTCTGCTGACCCTGCCATACATTTGCATTACCTCTTGGTCTGTCTGAACGCTGAGGTCTGGGAACTCTTCTCTGCTGAGTTTCCGGTTTAGGCTCTTCGGCTTTTCTTATTGAAAGGCTGATTTTTCCTTCTTCGGAAATGCTCACAATCTTAACCTTGACTGTGTCGCCTTCCTTGAGAAAATCTTTGATATCCTTAACAAAAGAATTGGAAACCTCGGAAATATGTACCATACCGCTTTTTCCGTCAGGCAGACTTACAAACGCACCGAATGCAGTGAGTCCTGTTATTTTACCTTCAACAATTGTGCCGATTTCAAGCATAAAAAGATGTTGTCCTCCTAAAATTTATTCACCGAATGATGAATTATAGTATACTTTTTCGCCGGGTTTACAGTAGCCGTATTCCTCTCTTGCGATTTTTTCATATAATTCATCTTTGTTTTTAAGGTCTTTTGAAATTTCTGCACTTTCTTCACTTAAGGCTGTTATGCTGCTGCGGATTTCTTCCGTTTCAGCTTTATGCTGTGCGGCAGCGATATAGTTAGGCACTACATAACACAAGAATCCGACACCGATCCAGAATGCTGTGAAAGCAGCCAGTACAATGCTGAAAACAGGCTTGTTTTTACGAGCAGACTTTTTCTGTTGTGCTCTGGCTTCATTCAGATCTTTAACTGCCAATTCAGTCACCCCTTAAAATAAATAAGTACACAAATTTAATTATACTGATTTATTCTGATTTTTCAAGGGCTTTTTGGATTTTTTTCCTTTATTTTTTGTGCTTTTTTCATTATGTTCTTTGCTCTTTTTCGCAGACGCCGAAAACAGTATTTTCTTTATTCTGTTTTTAATCCATAAACCGCAATCGCAAAAAGCTTTGAGATAAAGTTGCAGAGGGGTTGTCAGCACCTTCAACGCTTTTCTGATGATGTCCGCCGCCTTTTGCAACACTTTTAAAAGATGTTTACCTATAGTGAAATAAAGCACGGCGGCACCGATAAGTTGTGCCAGAACAAGATTCCACCGCACCTCGCCGTTATTGTGAATTATCATAAAGAAAAAAGACGATACCGTAAAAAGAAAACCGAAAACCAGGTCCTGAATAAGAAATGCAATTTTTCCGCTGCCGAAAATCATACGGATAAAAACAATCGTCATATACAGTGCAAAAACGGCAAATCCGAATCCGATTCCCGACAGAAAACGGCTTATCTGGTTAATTAAAGGCTCAGAATATATCATCGGAATATTTTGCCGAAAAATGATGTATTTCTCGGAGCGTTATCGGTATATGAAAGTGATGATATGTTTCCGTCAACAAAAAGTTCTCCCGTTTCCGTACTGAGTTTGTTAATTTTCAGTTCGCTCCCTTTAATCGTAAGTTCCCCCATATCCGTATATGCAGTAATAACCGATTCATCAAAGGAATCCACATCGGTAACGCCTGTGACAGTTAGATTTTTCCTGTCTTTGAGAATTATATTGTGAGGTAAAATCAATTTATCTTTGTTTTCTGTCATAAAAAAACCTCCCCGACTAATTCTATTCTGCGGAAAGGCCGATTATGTTATTTAATTATTTTATACATAAGTCCTGCATCGTTTTTGGTTGCATGTTCCGTGACAATGAGAACTTCTGCTTTCAGAAGGTTTTCACCCATCTGTATTTCAATTATGTCCCCTACTTTAACATCGTAAGATGCTCTTGCAATTTTGCCGTTTACCGTAACATGTTTGGCATCGCATACTTCATTTGCAATTGTTCTTCTTTTGATAAGACGGGAAACCTTGAGATATTTATCAAGTCGCATAACATACTCCTTTTCTAAAGAAAGAGGGACTGCCCTAACGACAGTCCCTTAGTTTACGGTGTAAATTATTTTACAGCGTTCTTGAGAGCAGCGCCAGCCTTGAATGAAGGAACTTTTGCTGCAGCAATTTCAATTGCAGCACCGGTCTTGGGGTTGTGACCTGTTCT
>JAZOAX010000224.1:0-2833 GCA_045595685.1 Acutalibacteraceae bacterium | reverse complement strand
TATATTATTTATTTAAAAAGGTGAAAGTTCACTTTTTATTTTGTAACTTTTAACTTTTCGGGAATATCTCATTTATTATGATTATCCCTTTTTTTCTTTCGCATTATATAATAATAGATTTAATGCTTTTTTTCAAGGTATTCATATTAATTTTATTTGACTTTTCTTTGAGTTAATTGTAATATTTAACTGTAAACGGATAAAATATTATGGGGGTATTTCTGATGGAAATAAGTAACATTCTTTCAAAAGTGGAGCATACTGTTCTGGGACAGGCTTCAACCTGGCAGGATATTAAAAACCTTTGTGACGACGGAATAAAATACGGCTGTGCAAGTGTGTGTATTCCTCCGTCTTATGTGAAAAAAGCAAAGGAATATGTTAAAGACGGGCTTAAAATCTGCACCGTTATCGGTTTTCCTAACGGATACAACACAACTCAGGTGAAGTGCTTTGAAACTTCCGAAGCAGTTAAAAACGGCGCAGATGAAATTGATATGGTTATAAATATCGGTATGCTCAAAGACAAAAGGTATGACGATATTCTTGAAGAAATTAAGCAAATCAAAAAAGCCTGCAACGGAAAACTGCTGAAGGTTATTATTGAAACCTGCCTTCTCACCGAAGAAGAAAAAATCAGAATGTGCGAAATCGTTTCCGATTCCGGTGCGGATTACATCAAAACTTCAACGGGATTTTCCACCGGTGGTGCCACAAGGGAAGATATTGCCCTTTTCAAAAAGCACGTGAAGCCTCACATTCTCATTAAGGCGGCGGGCGGAATTTCAAGCATTAAAGATGCGGAAGATATGCTTAATCTCGGTGCTTCAAGACTCGGCACAAGCAGAATTGTTAAAATTGTGAAAAACGAAGAATCAAACGGATATTAAGGAGAATTATTATGTCAGTATCAACACCTCACATAAACTTAAAAGAAGGCACATCCTTTGCAAAAACCGTTCTTATGCCCGGTGACCCTCTCAGAGCAAAGATGATTGCCGAAACCTTTCTCACCGATGCGGTGCTCGTTAACAATGTAAGAGGTATTCACGGCTACACCGGCACCTACAAAGGCCACAAAGTTTCCGTTATGGCAAGCGGTATGGGTATCCCCTCCATCGGTATTTATTCCTATGAACTTTTTAAATTTTTCAATGTGGATAACATTATCCGTATCGGCTCTGCAGGCGGTATGGGAGACGGCATCAGACTCAGAGATGTTGTTGCGGGTATCGGTGCGAACACAAACTCAAACTTCAGCAAACAGTTCGGTGTAAGCGGCACCGTTGCACCCACCTGCTCTTATGAACTTCTTTCAACTGCTGTTGAAGCAGCAAAGGATCTGGAAATTGAAATGAAGGTGGGTAACCTTTATTCATCGGATACCTTCTATGACGCAGACAGCGAATCTTTGAAAAAGTGGGCAAATGCAGGTTCCCTTGCAGTTGAAATGGAAGCGGCAGGTCTTTACCTCAATGCTATGCGTTGCGGCAAAAGAGCCCTTGCAATCTGCACCATTTCCGACCTTCCCTTCACAGGTGAAGCCTGCTCTGCAGAAGAAAGACAGAACACCTTTACGGATATGATGAAAATTGCCCTTGAAACTGCAGTAAGATTGGATAAGTGATTATATGACTCAGCGTGTATTTTTAATTGTTCTTGACTCGGTAGGTATCGGAGAAATGCCTGACTCTGTTTTTTACGGTGACGAAGGCAGTAACACTCTGCGTTCCTGCTGCAAAACGAAAAACTTTTCTGTCCCCAACCTGAAAAAACTCGGTCTTTTTAACATTGACGGAGTTGGTTGCGGTGAAAAAACAGACTCTCCCACTGCCTCTTACGGCAGAATGAAAGAGATGTCAAAAGGCAAGGACACAACAACGGGGCACTGGGAAATTTGCGGAATTATCTCCGAACAGCCCATGCCCACCTATCCCGACGGATTCCCCGATGAGATTCTCAGAGAATTTTCAAAAAGGACAGGCAGAGGCGTACTTTGTAACAAGCCTTATTCGGGTACTCAGGTTATTGAGGATTACGGCAAAGAGCACCTTGAAAGCGGTGACCTTATTGTTTACACCTCGGCAGACAGTGTTTTTCAGATTGCCGCCCACGAAAGCCTTGTACCGCCGGAAAAACTTTATGAATACTGCGAAATTGCAAGAGAGATTCTTAAAGGCGAACACGGTGTAGGCAGAGTTATTGCAAGACCCTTTGAAGGCGAATATCCCAACTTTAAAAGAACGGGCAACCGCCACGATTTTTCCCTTGTCCCCCCCGGCACTACACTTATTGACGAACTCAGGGACAATGGCTTCGATGTTATTCCCGTTGGCAAGATTTATGACATTTTTGCAGGCAAGTCTATGAAAGAAAGCCACCCCACCAAATCCAACGCAGAGGGAATGAAACTGACGGAAGAATTTTCAAAGGAGAGTTTCCGCGGTCTTTGCTTTGTTAACCTTGTGGATTTTGATATGATGTACGGCCACAGAAACAACGTTGACGGTTATGCAGACGCTCTGATGGAATTTGACAGATGGCTGGGTAAATTTCTGCCCACACTTAAAGAAAACGATATTCTTATGATAACGGCAGACCACGGCTGTGATCCCGCCTTCACACAAACGACCGACCACACAAGAGAATATACACCAAGTCGGAGGCCAAGCGGTCTTAGGAAGACAAATTATTGTGCCATCTCCTTGGCACACAGAACGACATGGCTACGATCCGACTTGCTTCGCGAGGATGACGTGCTTATGATAACGGCAGACCACGGCTGTGATCCCGCCTTCACACAAACGACCGACCACACAAGAGAATATACACC
>JAZOAX010000223.1:0-18424 GCA_045595685.1 Acutalibacteraceae bacterium | reverse complement strand
GAAGATTCTCACCTTAAAGCAGGTGCTTGACCACTATATCAAGTTCCAGGAAGAAGTTATTGTAAGAAGAACAAGATACGACCTTAAAAAAGCTCAGGAAAGAGCACACATATTGGAAGGTCTTATGGTTGCCCTTGACTTCATTGACGAGGTTATTGCAATTTTACGTGCATCAAAAGACCAGGCAAGCGGTAAACAGGCACTTATTGACCGCTTTGACCTTACAGAAGTTCAGGCAGATGCTATTGTTAAGATGCGTCTCGGACAATTGACAGGTCTTGAAAGGACAAAGATCGAAGAAGAACTTGCCGGTCTCAAAGCAAAGATTGCCGAATTTATGGAAATTCTTTCAAGTGAAGGCAAGGTTCTTGAAATTATCAAAACAGAGGCTATGGCAATTGCAGATAAATTCGGTGACGAAAGAAGAACTGAAATTGCAACTGTCAGCGGTGAAGTTGATATTGAAGACCTTATTCCCGAAGAAGAATGTGTATATACCCTCACCACAATGGGTTACATCAAGCGTCAGCCCGTTGAAGCATATTCACTCCAGAGACGAGGAGGCAGAGGCGTTAAGGGTATGACAAGAAGAGAAGAGGACGTTGCAGAAACAATGTTCACCTGCTCAAGCCACGACTTTATTATGTTCTTCACCACAAAGGGTAAGGTATACCGCCTTAAAGGTTATGAAATTCCCGAAGGCAGCAAGCAGAGCAAGGGTATGAATGTTGTTAACCTTCTTCCTCTTGAAGCAGATGAAAAAATCAGTTCAATGATCAGAGTTCCCGATTTCGGCGGCGAAGAAACTAAGTATCTTTGCATGGTTACAAGAAAGGGTATTATCAAGAGAACTGACCTTGAACAGTATAAGAACCTGCGTAAGAGCGGTATTATCGCAATTAACCTTGACGAAGGCGACGAACTTGCATGGGTATGGCTCACAGACGGTGAAGACGATATCCTTGTTGCAACAAGAGGCGGTATGAGTATCCGTTTCAATGAAACTGATTGCCGTCCCATCGGCAGAACTGCAAGAGGCGTTAAGGCTATTGAACTTAAAGACGATGATGAAGTTGTTGGTATGTGCGTAATTGCCAAAGGTCTTGACAATTCCAAGAAGATTCTCACAGTTTCCGAAACAGGTCTCGGCAGACTCAGTGAACACGATGAATACAGACTCCAGTCAAGGGCCGGTAAAGGTGTTCTCAACTACCATACTGAACGATTCGGTCTTGTTGCATCTGTTGCCCTTGTAAATGAAGAGGATGATCTTATTCTCATTTCTTCCGACGGTATTATTATCAGAATCCCCGCTTCCCAGATTAATGTTGTTTCCCGTACATCAAAGGGTGTTCGTGTTATGAAACTTCAGGAAGGCGAAAGAGTAGTTTCTGCTATTGCTGTTAAGGAAGCAGAAAAGAAAGACTCAACAGAAGAAGCAGAAGAAGAAAAAACTGAAGACACTGAAAACAGTGCTCCTGACACTTCAGAAGAATAATTCGTAAAAAACGGAACAAAGGGCAACTGTAAAAGGTTGCCCGTTACGGATAAAAAGAAAGAAGTGAACAAATGACTAAGAAAACTAAAGATAAAAAGAAAAAGTCCGTGGCAGATTTGCTTTGGCGTGACAAAGCCCGCAGAGCCAAGAATTTTTACTTTCTTTTGACGGTATTTGTTATTTTGTGCGCTGTTACAATGGCTTTTATAAATGACAAACTGGAACTTCTCACTACAGACACTGTAAACGGTAATGTGAGTTCCTTACAGACCGGTGAAACAACGCAGATAATTTATCCCGAAGATGAACTTGAACTTATGGATGCGATCAGCGATGCGGGTTCAATAAATGAATACCTTTATCAGTGGGCTAACAATAACGGAACTCTTTACACAAGTAAAAATGTAATCAATATTCTTCTTGTCGGCCTTGATTCTGACGATGCCCTTGAAAACGGCGGCAGGTCCGATACTCTGATTCTGGTTTCACTTAACAAGGCAACGGAAAAAATCAATATGACATCATTTTTCCGTGACTCCTGGACCTATATGAACATCGGCGGTCAGGACAGATATAACAAGATTAACTCGTCTTATTATTACGGCGGTCCCGAAGGTCTGATTGATACCATTGAAAAGAACTTCAAAATTGATATCGATTATTATGTGGCAGTTGACTTCTCCTCTTTTGTTGATATTATCAACGCACTTGGAGGTCTTACCGTTGAAGTACAGGAGTATGAGGCAAATTACATCAACCGTACCACAGTGCACACAATTGAGTCAGGTCCTGCAGTAACTCTTAACGGATATGAGGCACTTGTTTTTGCAAGAATAAGAAAAAGTGACTCGGACTCCGATGTCAGCAGAACAAGAAGGCAGAGAATGGTTATTGAAGCACTTATTAACAGTGCAAAGGGTGCCACACTCAGCCAGCTTAATGATGCGCTGAATACTCTTTTCCAGCACGTTAAAACAGACCTTACTCAGATGCAGATTCTGTCTTATGCTACTCAGGCATTGACAAAGGGCTGGATAAACTATGAAATTGTGCAACATACTTTGAGTGACGAAGATGTGTTCACCACAGGTTATATCGGTGACTCGTCTGTTGTGTTTATGGATTTCCCCCTTGCAGCACAAAGGGTCCAGACTGCAATTTACGGTGACACAAACATTGTTCTTGATGAAAACAGAGTAAAGCTGTTTTCACTTGTTACAAGATTCGGATGATTTGCTGAAATATCCTTTTTTGCTTTATTGAAAAGACAGGTGAAATTCTGCATTTATTTAACGGAGGTATATTATGGATTATATAGGAACAAAACACGAAGTTAAAATTACAGTTACAAAAGAAGTTACTGCAGCAAGTATGCGTTCAGGCTCACTGGAAGTTTTTTCAACTCCTTTTATGGTTGGTCTCATGGAACAGGCTGCAAGTGAACTTTGTGAAAAATTCACTCCCGAAGGAATTTCAACAGTTGGTGTTGCTCTTGACATTCAGCACCTTGCCGCAACAGTTGTTGGCAAGGAAGTAAGAGCAGTTGCAACTCTTACTGACTTTGACGGCAGAAAAGCATGTTTTGATGTTGAAGCATATGACAATGCAGGTCTTATCGGTAAGGGTACCCATATACGCTTTACAATCAAGGTTGATAAATTTCTTCAGAAGGCTCAGGAAAGAGCACTTGTTGAATAAATAAACGAAAGAAGGAAGGGGCTGCGCTTCGGTGTCAGTCCCGAGTTTTCTATGCTTAAGTACGATTATGTTTTATTTGACTTCGACGGTACCGTTGTTGATACGGGGGAAGGTATTCTGAAAAGTCTGCAGTATTCCTTCCGTGAAATGGGAAGAGAGGTGCCGGATATGAGTGACCTTAAAAAATTCATAGGTCCGCCCATACATTACAGCTATACCACCTATTACGGTGTGAGCGAAGATGAGGTCGGCGAATATATAAAAAAATACCGTGAACGCTATAAGGTCATGGGCATTTATGAATGCCACCTTTATGAAGGAATGGCAGAGCTTCTTGATTCTTTAAGAAAAAAGGGCATTAAAACGGGTATTGCTTCAAGTAAACCGGAGCATCTTATTTACAGCGTTGCCGATTATCTTGGCATAACCGATAAGTTCGATGCAATTGTCGGTGTTAAAATTGACGACAGTAATCACAGCACAAAAACAGGTCTCGTTCTTGAGGCTATGAAAAAACTTGGTGCCACCGAAAAAGAAAAGGTTCTTATGGTGGGCGACCGCTGCTATGATATCGACGGTGCAAAGGGTGCAGAAGTGAAATCCTGCGGTGTTTTGTGGGGATACGGCAATGAAGCTGAATTCAGAGCGCACGGTGCAGACTATATTGTTAAAAAGACCTCAGAAATTGAAAAAATAGCCCTTTAAAATGCGAATAAAGAAAAATAATACCTATAAAAAGTGACGACAGGTCACATATTCGTTTCTGTTTAACAGAAAATTTTTAAACAATGAATTATACATTAAAAGAAAATCCATTCAACAGAAAGGAAGAAAAATATGTTTACTTTTATTCTTTTATTGCTCGGATTTTTTGCACTATTAACTGTTTTCGGAAAGTTTTAAAAAAGAAAAGTTTTCAACACTAATGTTAAAAAATGTCAGTAAGATTGAGGTATAAGGTACACTATGAAGTATTTTGCAAAGGAATATGATGTTATAGTAATCGGTGCAGGCCATGCGGGAATTGAAGCTGGTCTTGCTGCTGCACGTCTCGGAACAAAGGTCGGCGTGTTTACCATCAATATGGACTGGGTGGGCAATATGCCCTGCAACCCGTCTATAGGCGGAACATCAAAAGGTCACCTTGTGCGTGAGATAGATGCCCTTGGCGGTGAGATGGGTAAGGCGGCTGACGCCAACACTTTGCAGAGCCGTATTCTCAATTTAGGCAAAGGCCCTGCCGTGCACTCCCTTCGTGCGCAGATTGACCGCAGAAGATACAGCGAACATATGAAGCACGTTATGGAAAAACAGGAAAACCTTGAAATTATTCAGGCTGAAATCACCGATCTTATCAGAAACGATGAAGGAAAATGGCAGGTTGAAACTATGCTTGAAGCCATTTATACCGCGCAGTGTGTGATTCTTGCAACGGGTACTTTCCTCGGCGGAAGAATCTATGTTGGTGATGTTTCTTATGACGGTGGCCCCGACGGAATGTTTGCTTCAACAAAACTTGCCGCTGCACTGAAAAAACTCGGTGTTGAAACAAGAAGATTCAAAACAGGCACACCCTCAAGAGTAAACAGAAGAAGTGTTGATTTCACAAATCTTGAGCGCCAGGACGGTGACGAAAGAGTCGTCCCCTTCTCTTTTGACGGTGAATACAAACCCGAGAATAAACTCCCCTGTTATATCACATATACAAACGAAGATACTAAGAAGGTAATTCTTGAAAATATACACCGTTCTCCTCTTTACAGCGGAAAAATTGACGGGGTCGGCCCAAGATACTGCCCTTCAATTGAAGATAAGATTGTTCGCTTTGAAGAAAAGAAACGCCACCAACTCTTTATTGAACCCTGCGGTGAAAATACGGAAGAGATGTATCTTCAGGGTATGTCTTCATCTTTGCCAGAAGATGTTCAGCTCAGATTCCTTCGTACTATCCCGGGACTTGAAAACGTTCAGGTAATGCGTACTGCCTATGCAATTGAATATGACTGTGTCGACCCTCTTTCACTGAAATCTACTCTTGAATTCAAGGATTTCCCCGGTCTTTACGGTGCAGGACAGTTCAATGGCTCAAGCGGATATGAAGAAGCTGCGGCTCAGGGTCTTGTGGCAGGTGTCAATGCAGCACAGAAAATCTTAGGAAAAGAACCTCTTGTTCTTGACAGAGCATCATCATATATCGGCACACTCATTGATGACCTTGTTACGAAGGGTTGCAGCGACCCCTACAGAATGATGACATCCCGTTCGGAATACCGTCTTATTCTTCGTCAGGACAATGCTGATATCCGCCTTACTGAGTACGGATATAAAGCGGGTCTTGTATCTGAAGAAAAATGGCAAAGACTTCAGACTAAACTCAGACTGATTGAAGAGGAAAAACAAAGAATTTCTCTTGTATCAGTTCCCCCGAGTGAAAGACTCAATGAAGTGCTTGTTTCACGTGGAACATCTCCTCTTACAACAGGCTGCAGACTTGTTGAACTGATTAAGAGACCACAACTTGATTATGAATCATTGAAAGAATTCGACAAAGAAAGACCTGATTTGCCTTATGAAATTTTTGAGCAGGTAGAAATCAGCATTAAATATGAAGGTTATATAAAGCGCCAAATTGCTCAGGTTGATGAAATGCGCCGTCTTGAAGTGAAGAAAATAGACTTTATAGAAGACTATACGCAGATAACAGGTCTCAGAATGGAAGCACAGGAAAAACTGAACAAAGTCAGACCTGCAAATCTCGGTCAGGCATCAAGAATAAGCGGTGTAAGCCCTGCAGATATATCTGTACTGCTTATATACCTTGCAAAAAGGAAGTGATAATTATGGCAGAAACTTTTGTTTCAAAGGATTTACTGAAAGATAAAGCAGCCCTTTACGGTGTTCTCCTTGATGATAAGGCGCTGGACAGATTTGATATTTACGCAAAACTTCTTGTTGAATGGAATGAAAAAATAAACCTTACGGCAATAACAGACCCTGAAGGTATTGTTATAAAACACTTTTTGGATTCACTTACCATATTTTCTGCTGTGAATATTCCCGAAAAGGCTAAGATTATTGATGTAGGTACAGGCGCAGGATTTCCGGGTATACCAATGCTCATTGCAAGACCTGACCTTGATATCACTCTTATGGATAGCACTAACAAGAGACTCAATGTTATAAGAGATATCCTCGAAAAACTTGAACTCACTGCGAATGTTGTTCATTCAAGGGCAGAAGATGCAGGAAAAAGTGCCGATTTCAGGGAAAAATATGACTTTTCGACGGCAAGAGCAGTTTCAAATCTCAGAGATTTATCGGAATATTGCCTTCCGTTTGTAAAAGTAGGCGGAGCATTTATTTCAATGAAAGGTGCAAAAGCTGAAGAGGAAATTGCTGAAGCTAAAAAGGCAATTAAAACTCTTGGCGGAAAAATTGAGGCAAAAAAGACCTTCGAACTTGAACAGACCGGCGAAAGAATGATAATTACCGTTAAAAAAGTTTCGTCAACTCCCCCGAAGTTTCCGCGTCCTTCGGCAAAAATTGCTAAAAATCCTCTCGTATAAAGTATTTTTTAAAAGAATATTTGCCGTTTCTGACGAACGGTTTTTGTGGACAACCTCCTTTTGATATGGTATTCTCTATGTCAAAGGGAGGTTTGAATTTGACTAATACATATTTCCCTGCCCTTATGTGCGAGGTGGTATTATGATGAGAGAAAAGCCGAGAACTGCAGGTCAGGTACTTCTGATCCCGAACGAGCAGATTATGCCTAATCCCAATCAGCCGAGACAAGTCTTTGATCAGGGCGAACTTGTGAACTTAGCAATAAGCATAAGAATGAATGGTATTCTGCAGCCCATAACAGTCCGGGAAACAGAAAAGGGATATGAACTGGTTTCCGGTGAAAGAAGGCTCAGGGCATCAAAAATTGCAGGAATGATATCGGTTCCTTGCATTGTTATTGATGCCGGCGAAATGAAATCTGCAGTTTTTTCACTTATTGAAAACCTGCAAAGGCAGAATCTCGGATATTTTGAAGAGGCTGTTGCTATTGAAAAACTGATGAAAGATTTTGCTCTTACTCAGGATGATGTTGCAAGAAGGCTCGGAAAAGCGCCTTCAACGGTGTCAAATAAACTCCGTCTTTTGTCCTTGCCTGAAAAAGTAAGACTGAAACTTATAGAAAATAATCTTTCAGAACGTCATGCCAGAGCACTTCTGAAACTGCAGGAAGACGATATGGAATTGATTCTTGATAAAATTCTTGCAAAAAAACTCAGTATAAGCCAGACAGAAACTCTTATTGAAGATTATCTCAGTGAAAAAGATGCACCGAAACGAAGCACGAAAAGAATGTTCAGCGATGTCAAAATCTTTCTCAACACTATAAATCACGCAATAGATACAATGCAGAAGGCAGGAATAAAAGCAGACATCAAAAGAAAGGACAACGGAGACAACTATATTTATCAGATTGAAATTCCTAAAAAGTCAATGTATAAGGTTGTTACAAAGGATATTACAGAAAATGTTGGTAACACTGCTTGCGGTGATTCCATATAATCATATCTTTCTCTTTCACACCCCGAAAAAGACCCTGTAAAAAAACGGGGTCTTTTTCATTTCAGAGAAACATGAATTTTGTAAGAGATTTGGGTTCTGAACATCAAAATGTTTCATGTGAAACATTTTTAAAAATTTTCGTCGTATCTCTTTAAAATACGGATTTGATGTGTTATAATGAACTCCACAGACTAAAACAACCTTGTTTTTATATAGAAAGGAAAAAATATGGGTAAATCTATTGCAATGGTTAACCAGAAAGGCGGAGTCGGAAAGACAACTTCTGCGGTGAATCTTGCTGCTGCAATCGGACATTACGGCTATAAAGTGCTTCTCGTTGATGCCGACCCTCAGGGAAATGCCACAAGCGGACTCGGAATCAATAAAAGAGAAGTTACGGTTTCGTCCTATGATGTGATTGTCGGCGGTGAAGATATCAAGAATGTTATCCGTACAACTGCTTTTAAGGGGCTTGATATATTACCTTCAAATATGAATCTTGCAGGTGCAGAACTCGAACTTGTGGATATGCAGGGCAGAGAGTCCAGAATAAGAAATGCCCTTGCTCCCGTAAAAGAAAAGTACGATTTTATTATTATAGACTGTCCTCCGTCACTCGGTCTTCTTACAGTGAATATTCTTTGTGCTGTGGACAGTGTCATTGTTCCAATACAGTGCGAATACTATGCACTTGAGGGTCTCTCACAACTTATGAATACCGTAAGACAGGTCAAGCGCCTTTATAATCCTCTTGTTGACCTTGAAGGCGTTCTTCTTACAATGTATGACGGAAGGCTCAACCTCACCCAGCAGGTTGTGGCTGAGGTCAAGAGGTTTTTTCCGCAAAAGGTATATGCTTCGGTAATTCCGAGAAATGTGCGACTTTCTGAGGCGCCTTCTTTCGGACAGCCTGTATATTATTATGATAAGAATTCCAAGGGCAGCATAGCCTATGATGAATTTGCAAAAGAATTTCTAAAAAAGAATAATAAAAGACCGAAAGGATAAGAATTATGGCAGCAAATAAAAAAGGCGGACTTGGTAAAGGCCTTGATGCTTTGTTTATTGATAATTCAACGGAAGAAAAAGGTTCCTCCGTTAAGGTGAATATCAATGACATTGAGCCTAACAGAGATCAGCCGAGAAAATATTTTGATGAAACGGCACTCAGTGAACTTGCAGACAGCATTGCAATGCACGGTGTTATTCAGCCTCTTCTTGTAAGACCTATTTCCGACGGCGGATATCAACTCATTGCAGGTGAAAGACGCTGGCGTGCATCCAGAATGGCAGGACTTTCAGAAGTTCCCGTTTTTATAAGGGAAATGACAGATAAAGAGGCAATGGAATTTGCTCTTATCGAAAACCTGCAAAGAGAGGATCTCAACCCCATTGAAGAAGCAGAAGGCTTCAGACTTCTGATGGATACTTACTCACTCACACAGGCTCAGGCAGCAGAGAGAGTGGGCAAATCCAGACCTGCAGTTGCAAATGCACTCCGACTTCTTGCACTTCCCGCAACTGTTCTTGATATGGTGAAAGAAGGTGTACTTTCATCAGGTCACGCAAGAACACTTCTTTCTCTCAATGATGAAAAAACTATTGTGGAACTTGCAAATGAAATTGTCAAAAAAGAAATTTCAGTCCGTGAAACAGAAAAAATTGTAAAGAGTATTCTCAGTCCGAAAAAAGACAAGAATAAAAAAGATAAAAAAACCAAAAGAGACCCTTACTATGATGAATGTGAACTTGCCATTCGTGAAGAACTTGGCAGAAAAGCAGAAATCCATGTTGAAAAGGGAAACAAAGGCACAATTGAAATTGAATTTTTCAGTAAATCAGACTTGCAGAGCATTCTCGAAGCCCTTGCAGGCGGCAGATAAATAAAAAAGGAGTAATTACAATGTTAGATATTAAACTTATAAGAGAAAATCCTCAGAAAGTAAAAGATGCAATGAAAACAAGAAACAAGGATATGGATGCCCTTGTTGACGAAATTCTTGAAATTGATAAAAAAGCAAGAGAACTCACTCAGAAAGCAGATGCACTCAAAGCAGAACAGAATGCTGCAAGCAAAAAAATCCCTCAGATTAAAAAAGAGGGTGGCGACATCAGTGAAATTATGGCAAGAATGAATGCTATCAAAGAAGAAGTTAAAGTTCTTGACGCGGAAAAGAGCGAACTTGCTGCAAAGCAGAAGACAATGATGTACGAGTTCCCAAATGTACCTTCCGACGCAACACCTATCGGTAAAGATGACAGTGAAAATGTTGAAATTCGCCGTTGGGGTGAGCCCAGACAGTTCGATTTTGAAGCAAAGGCGCACTGGGACATCGGCGCAGACCTTGGTATTCTTGATCCCGAAACTGCAGCAAAGGTTACAGGTGCCCGTTTCCATTTCTACAGAGGTCTCGGTGCAAGACTTGAAAGAGCAATCATCAACTTCTTCCTCAACACTCACACCGAACACGGATACACAGAAGTATTCCCTCCCTTTATGGTAAACAGAGCATCTATGACAGGTACCGGTCAGCTTCCCAAATTTGAAGAAGATGCATTTAAACTCACAAACGATTATTTCCTTATCCCCACAGCAGAAGTACCCGTTACAAATATGTACCGTGACGATATTATCGACGGCAGCAAACTTCCCATGAGTTTCTGCGCATATTCGGCTTGTTTCAGAGCAGAAGCAGGCTCCGCAGGCAGAGACACAAGAGGTCTTATCCGTCAGCATCAGTTCAACAAGGTTGAACTTGTTAAGTTCACAAAACCCGAAGAAAGTTATGCAGAACTCGAAAAACTTACAAACGATGCAGAAAGAGTTCTTCAGCTTCTCGGACTCCCCTACAGAGTTGTTGCTCTTTCCTCAGGTGATATCGGTTTCTCAAGTGCAAAAACCTACGATATCGAAGTATGGATGCCATCTTACGGCAGATATGTTGAAATCAGTTCCTGCTCAAACTTTGAAGATTTTCAGGCACGCCGTGCATCAATCCGTTATAAGAACGGCCCGAAGGAAAAGGCACAGCTTGTGCACACTCTTAACGGCTCAGGTGTTGCAATCGGCAGAACAACCGCTGCAATTCTTGAAAACTATCAGAACGCAGACGGCACAGTAACCGTACCCGAAGCACTCGTGCCCTATATGGGAACAGATATTATTAAATAAGAAAAAAGCATCCTGCCACGCAGGATACTTTTTTAGTAGTCAGTAGTTAGTAGTCTGGACGGGCATAATCACCTTAACCAAATAGTCTCAACTTGCATACTTTTCACCCATAAAAAGTATGCATTTAACCATTGTATTTCTGCTTTTTATAGGTTATGATGGTTATACAATAAAACAAAGGAGAGAAAAATATGAAAGTGTTTTTGGGAACGGATATTACCGAAAACAAAAATAATGAGGAAATCTACGGTGAAGAGTTTCTTAAAGCAAAACCATCTGAAATGCAAACGCAGTCTCTTGAAAAAGCGGCTGAAAACAGCGTGGAACTGGTAAATAAGGCAAAACTGCCCTTACCTTTACGCATTGCAGAAACCCTTTGCGGTGTGATAGGTTTTTTAGGTGCAGCCGTTATTGCAAATCTGTGGGGCGACAGTGAGGAAATGACTTTTTCCAACTTGTATCAGGCTTTTCCCTGGCTTTTCTGGGTTTGCGGAGCGTGTATTGCAGTGTGGGGTGTGCTTAAACTTCTCAGCAACAAAAAGGCAAAAGAAACCATAGAAAGCGACGAAGGCAAACTTACCACATCGCGTCTGGACTCTGTTATTAATACTATTTATGCAGAGTTAGGCGTGCCCGAATCAGCGCCTGAAACAGATATTTTGTCCTTTTCTTACAAAATGAAAAACGGTGAGGTTCTTGCAAAAGGCACCGGATTGGAATTTACAGAATACATCAACCCGGTTTATAAGGTGTTTACTGACGGCACTAATCTTTGCCTTGCAAATATGGACGGCAGATACGATATCCCCCTTGAAGAACTCACCCGTATAAAAACGGTAAGAAAAAGCATAGTTGTTCCCTATTGGAATAAAGAAGAATCTGTGAGGAAAGGTCGGTACAAGCAGTATAAACTTTCTGTTGATAAGCAGGACTGTGTGCACGTAAAACCCTACCACATCCTTGAATTCACCCACTGCGGCGAAAAATGGGGTATTTACTTCCCCTGCTATGAACTTCCCCTGTTTGAAAAACTCACTGCCTTAAAAGCAGAAGAATAACCCTGCTGAAAACATACACAATAAAGTTGCAGACGGTGTTTGCAACTTTTATTTATTTTCAGGGGTATTGTAAAAGAAATTTAATTGTGATACAATTACTGTAACTGTGTGGCAGTTAATTGTGCACTGTGGCAGTCAGTGAACTAAAAACCAAAGGAGGTATTGAGTTGTCCGTAATTACAAAACATAAAGACAATTTTCTGAAATACCGCTACCTTTTAAAAGAACTGGTAGTTAAAAATATAAAACTTCAATACAGAAACTCTGTTCTGGGTATGTTCTGGACATTTCTGCAGCCCCTTCTTACCATGGTTGTTCTTTCCATGGTTTTCAGTGTGGTTTTCGGCAGAGGCTCCAACGGAGAAATCGTCAATTATCCCGTATATCTTCTTTCCGGCAGACTTCTTTACGATTTCTTTACCCAGAGCACAAAAAGGGCTATGCGTTCAATCCGCAGCAACGCATCAATAATCAAAAAGGTATATGTACCGAAATATATCTATCCTCTTTCACAGGTTCTTTCCACTTTTGTAACTTTTCTTATTTCACTTTCGGTTCTTGCAGTGGTAATTGCATTTTTCAACATTATCGGAAAAGATCCCGTAACAATCACCTTTAATATTTTCTGGGCAATTATACCCGTCACCATTCTTTTCATTTTCTGTATGGGTGTGGGTATGTTCCTTGCAACGCTCAATGTATTTTTTAAGGATATCGAGAATTTTTACGATGTTATTACCCTTTTACTTTTCTATCTTATTCCCATTGTTTACAGCGTTGACAGACTCGGCTTTACAAAGGATGCCTGGCAGGTAAGCGTTCTGAAAATCAATCCACTTTACGGCATAATTGAAATGTTCCGTGCGGCAGTGCTCCACGGCAATGAATTCCGGGCATTTTTCGATATGAATCAGATGTATTATACCCTTGCAGTTGCCCTGGTTACCTTTATTATAGGCTTTGTTGTTTTCTATAAAAATCAGGATAAATTTATTCTGCACATTTAATGGGGGGGAAGAATTATGAAAGATTATGCAATTGAAGTCAATCATGTAAGTATGCTCTTCCACCTTAACCGTGAACGCGTTGACAATGCCAAGGAGTATTTTATCCGTCTGGTAACAAGAAAACTTCACTATACTCAGTTCTGGGCGCTTAAAGATATTTCTTTCAAGGTTGAAAAAGGTGACCGTGTGGGCATTATGGGCTTTAACGGTGCCGGTAAAAGTACACTGCTTAAAACAATTGCAGGTGTGCTGAAACCCACTATGGGCAGTGTCAGAGTAAGCGGAGTTATTGCTCCTATGCTTGAACTCGGTGCAGGATTTGATATGAACTATTCGGGCGCCGAAAACATTTATCTTTACGGTGCTACAATGGGCTTTTCAAGAAAATTCATTGAAGAAAAATACGATGAAATTGTTGAATTTTCAGAACTTGGTGAATTTATTGACGCTCCTTTGAAAAGTTATTCTTCAGGTATGAAAAGCCGACTCGGTTTTGCCATTGCAACGGCAGTAAAACCCGATGTGCTTATTCTTGACGAAGTTCTTTCTGTTGGTGATGCGGCTTTCAAGGATAAAAGTGAGCAGCGCATACTCGATATGATGGAAGACGGCGTTACAGTGCTTTTTGTATCCCACTCAACAGACCGTGTGAGAAAAATCTGCAACAAGGCAATCATTCTTACAAAAGGTCAGATTGTGGCAGAGGGCGAAGTTAACGAAATCTGCGATATGTATACAGAAATGGTTAACAGTAAATAAAAATAATATGTGCGGCACTTCAGTTGTGAGGTGTCGCACATCTCTTTTTTCCGACAAAAGCCCTGTGTTAATATAGTTTCATTGCCGTATTTTTGAAATCACTCCCGATAATTACCAATTAAGGAAATTTCTTCTAACAAGTTGCACAAAGAGTTTTGATATTTTTTTATCAACTTGTAACAGAATAACAAAAACTATTGAAATTTGCTTTTGATGGTGTTATTATGGTATATGAGTAAAACTATAATTAGTCTCATAATGTCCCGAAAGGGATTTTACGGGGCTGAAAAGGGGTGTATAAATGGCAAAAAAGAAAAAATTGGGAGATGATGTTGCTCTTTACCTTTTCCATCAGGGCAACAATATGAAAGCCTATGAATATATGGGCGCTCACAAAGTGGAAGGCGAAGACCTGTTTTCTTTCAGAGTCTGGGCTCCCCACGCACAAATGGTAAGTGTTATAGGTGACTTCAACTCCTGGGACGAAAATGCCGCAGTGATGAATAAAATCAACGATGCGGGTATGTGGGAATGTTATGTGTCCGGCGTAAAGCAGTATGACGCATATAAATTTCTTGTAACAGGCTCCGACGGCAAAAAAGTTGCCAAGGCAGACCCCTACGCTTTCCATACGGAAACAAGACCTTCAAACGCTTCAAAGTTTTATGACCTTAGCGGCTACAAATGGAAGGATTCAAAATGGCTCAAAGCAAAAGAAAGCCTTAATGTTTATGAATCCCCCATGAATATTTATGAGGTACACGCAGGCTCATGGAAGCAGCACGAAGACGGCAACTACTACACATACAGGGAACTGGCAGATGACCTTATCCCCTATGTGAAGGAAATGGGATACACCCACATAGAGTTTATGCCCCTTTCCGAATATCCTTTTGACGGCTCCTGGGGTTATCAGGTTACGGGTTACTTTTCCGCAACATCACGCTACGGTACCCCCCACGACCTGATGTATCTTATTGACAAGTGTCATCAGAACGGTATTTCCGTAATTCTTGATTGGGTACCTGCCCATTTCCCCCGTGACGAACACGGTCTGCGCATGTTTGACGGTGAAGCCTGCTATGAATACAAGGATCCCAAAAAAGGTGAACATAAAGACTGGGGAACAATGATTTTCGATTTCGGCAGAAACGAAGTTGTTTCTTTCCTCACATCATCGGCGGCTTTCTGGATGGACAAATACCATATCGACGGTCTTCGTGTTGACGCTGTTGCTTCAATGCTTTATCTTGACTACGGCAGGAAGGACGGCGAATGGATTGCCAACAAATACGGCGGAAATGAAAACCTTGAAGCTGTTGACTTTTTAAGAAAACTCAATCAGGGCATATTCCGTGAGTTTAAAAATCCCCTTATGATTGCCGAAGAAAGCACCGCATGGCCTCTGGTTACAAAGCCGACGGACATCGGCGGTCTCGGGTTCAACTTCAAATGGAATATGGGCTGGATGAACGATGCTCTCAAGTATTTTTCAATGGACGGGCTTTCGAGAAAGTATAATCACAGCCTTCTCACATTCTCTTTCTTCTATGCATTTTCCGAAAACTTTATTCTTCCCATCTCTCACGATGAGGTTGTTCACGGCAAATGCTCACTTATCGGCAAAATGCCCGGTGAATATGATGAAAAGTTCAAGGGTATCCGTTCCTTTATGGGTTATCTGATGGCTCACCCGGGCAAAAAACTCACCTTTATGGGTCAGGAGTTCGGGCAGTTCATTGAATGGAAGTATGATGCAGGCCTTGACTGGCTTCTTTTACAGTATGAAAAGCACCGTCAACTGCAGAATTACACGAAGAAACTTAACCATATTTATCTTAAGTATCCTGCACTGTGGGAAATTGATTACAGTTGGGAAGGTTTCCAGTGGCTTGTAAGTGACGATAAGAATAACAGTGTTATTGCTTTTTCACGAAAAGACAAAAAAGGCGATGAAATTGTCACTGTTTGTAATTTTACTCCCGTCACAAGAGAAAAATACTCCTTCGGTGTTCAACGTGAAGGAACTTATGAAGTTATTCTCAATTCCGATGCAGAGGAATTCGGCGGTGACGGCAAGGGTACAAAAACCAGAGCAACTTCAAAGAAAAAAGGTCTTCACGGCTTCGAGAACAGCATAACCGTTGACCTGCCGGGTCTTTCGGTGATTATGCTGAGATATAAACCCAAAGCAAAAAGGGCTGCAGAAAAATCCGCAGAGCCCAAAAAAGCAAAAAATAAATACAATTAAAATATACAGGAGGAAATACTTATGGTCAAAAAAACAGAATGCCTTGCAATGCTTCTTGCAGGCGGCCAGGGCAGCAGACTCGGAATTCTTACAAAGAATATTGCAAAGCCTGCCGTTCCCTACGGCGGAAAATACCGCATTATCGACTTCCCGCTTTCAAACTGCATTAACTCGGGAATCGAAACAGTGGGTGTTCTCACCCAGTATCAGCCCCTTGAACTGAACGATTACATCGGTAACGGTCAGCCCTGGGACCTTGACCGTTCATACGGCGGTGTTCATGTGCTTTCACCCTATCAGCAGATTAAGGGCACAGAATGGTATAAGGGTACTGCAAACGCAATTTATCAGAACATTAATTTCATTGACCGTTATAATCCCGAATATGTGGCTGTTCTTTCAGGCGACCACATTTACAAAATGGACTATAACAAAATGCTTCAGTATCACAAGGAAAAAGATGCAGCCTGCACCATCGCAATGCTTGAAGTACCTTGGGAAGAAGCATCACGTTTCGGTCTTATGTTCGTAAACGATGACGGTTCAATCAGTGAATTCGAAGAAAAACCGAAGAATCCAAAGAGCAACAAGGCTTCAATGGGTGTTTATATCTTCACATGGAAGAAACTGCGTCAGTATCTCATCGATGACGAAGCAAATCCCGATTCAGGCAACGACTTCGGTCACGATGTAATACCGGCAATGCACGAAGCAGGCGAAAGAATGTTTGCATTCAAGTTTGACGGCTATTGGAAAGATGTTGGTACCATCGACAGCCTCTGGGAAGCAAACCTTGACCTTCTTAATCCGAAGGTTGACCTTGACCTTTCAGATGACAGCTGGAGAATTTATTCAAGAAATCCCATTGCACCACCTCACTTTGTTGATAAGAATGCAAAGGTAGAAAACTCAATGGTGGGTGAAGGCTGCTACATCGCAGGTGAAGTTGACTATTCAATCCTTTTCTCCAACGTTACCGTTGAAGAAGGTGCAACTGTGAAATATTCAATTATTATGCCCGGCACAACAATCAGAAAGGGTGCAGTTGTTGAATATGCAATTGTTGCAGAAAATGCAGTTATTGAAGAAGATGCCCACGTGGGTGAAAGCCCCGAAAAAATTGCAGACCTTGAACAGTGGGGCGTTACCGTTATCGGTGAAAAGGTAACAATCGGCAAAGGTGCTGCAGTTAAGGCGAAAGAAATGATTGATACAGATGTAAAGGGGGTTAAATAATGGCTGCTTCAAATGTACTCGGTATTATTTATTCAAATGCTTATGATTCACTTCTCAGTGAACTTACAAGTGTGAGAACAATGGGCTCAGTTCCCTTTGCAGGCAGATACAGACTTATTGACTTCGTGCTTTCCAGCATGGTAAACAGCGGTATCGGCAAAGTGGGCGTTTCCACAAAGGCTAACTACCAGTCCCTTATGGATCACCTTGGCTCAGGCAAACCCTGGGACCTTTCAAGAAAAAGAGACGGCATCACATTCCTGCCTCCATTCGGCGGCGAAGTTTACAAAAACCGTCTGAATGCTCTTGAAGCAATGCTTCCTTATATTTCAAAATCCACCAATGAATATGTTCTTATGGCAGACTGCAATGTTGTGTGCAACCTTGACTATACAGAAATCATTGACGGTCACATCAAGTCAGGTGCAGATATCACCATCGCATATAAGAGAGGTATCGCACCGAAACTCAGCCACGTTATGAGTTTTGAAATGGCTGAAGACAGCAAAATCAAGAGTGTCAAAATCGGTGAAACAGGTGACAAGGCCTGTGACTATTCACTCAATATTATTGTTATGAGCAGAGTTCTTCTTGAAAGACTTCTCCGTTCTGCTCAGGTTATGGGTCAGAGCAATTTTGAATTTGATATCATTGCTGCAAATGTCAATGCTCTCAACATCAGAGGTCACAAGATTGACGCATATGCAAAGGTAATTGACTCACTTCAGAGTTATTATGACATCAGCATGGAACTTCTTTCAGGTGAATACAGAGACCTGTTCAACAAAGAAAATCCTGTTTACACAAAAGTGCGTGACGATATGCCCGCAATTTACGGCATCTGCTCCAAGGCAACAAACTCCCTTATTGCAGATGGCTGCGTAATCAAAGGTACCGTTGAAAACTCCATCCTTTTCAGAGGCGTTTATGTTGCTGAGGGTGCAGTTATCAAGAACTCCATCGTTATGCAGGACAAAGTCGGAGGCCAAGCGGTCTTAGGAAGACAAATTATTGTGCCAACTCCTTGGCTCACAGAACGACATGGCTACGATCCGACTTTAATCAAAGGTACTGTTGAAAACTCTATCCTTTTCAGAGGCGTTTATGTTGCTGAGGGTGCAGTTATCAAGAACTCCATCGTTATGCAGGACAAAGTCGGAGGCCAAGCGGTCTTAGGAA
>JAZOAX010000222.1:0-6213 GCA_045595685.1 Acutalibacteraceae bacterium | reverse complement strand
TGCAACTGCAACAGCAACAAAGAAGGGTGACAACATTGTATACACTGTAGTTCTTGTTCCCGAAAACACAACTGCAGCCGCACCCATTCCGCCTCACAACTCATCAGCAATCGGTTATCTTAACCTTATGGCTGTTAAACTTCCCTCCATCGTTACAATTGTTGACTCGAATATGCACTATCCCGGCTCAACAGTTGAAGTTGAAGTTAACCCTGCAGGTCAGGTTGTAAGACTTGTTAACAAAATGCCTATGACCGGTGACGGCACAGCAAAAATTACACTTATCGGTGAAGGTAAAGCCGAATTTGAAGGCGGCCTTGACGAAAGTTGGGAATTCACCTATTAATCTTTTCAGAAATGAAGACTCTGTCCCACAGACAGAGTCTTTTTTTATGATTAAAACAGTAAAAAGGCAAAAAAATAAAAGGTCCGTGACCTTTCAGAAATTAAATATCCTTAAAATAGAAATAACCCCCGGACCGATGTTTCTTTACACATCTTTTACGGTCGGGGGGTTATTTCTGTGAATTCTTGATATCTAACATCTTTTTATTTACCTCTCTTTCTACAGAATGTTCTGCCTTCTTTTTCTTTTCCGGTACCTTCTTTTTAAAAATTTTTATCTATTTCTTCAGTATCGGATTTTTTTGTGAAGGCTGAAGGTTTTGCGGCTCTTTCTTTCGGCTTCGGATTTTTGTTGTTCAGACAGGATTTGATTTTTTCTCAGTTTATATTTTTTAGTTTTTGATTTTTTGTTTTGGTTTTTTGTTTTAATCTGAACTTTGTTTTTTCCTATGCCTTTGTTTTTTAGAATGAGCCTTTAAGTTTTACCTGTACATCGGTATCACCTTTCCCTTTCTGTGATTAAAGTATAGCACGGATTTTGCAGTTTTTCAATATGTAATGATGTATAAACTTATATAGGGGTCTTTTATGCAAAACACAGAAATCGTGCCATATAGGGCAAAAACCGTTGACACAGCATATATTTTTTGATATACTGAATATGTTGGGCGTCAAAAAATACAGAATTATTGACGCAAGAGAAAATGATAAAAGTTTAAGGCATCTGAATTGTGAAATCCGGATGCCTTTTATTTTTGTGATATATGTGATTGAGAGATACTGAACGGTACATTTCTGACCTCTTTTGAAAGGAGATAAGTAATAGCCCCTAAGTCCTAGGCCCTAGCCCCTAAAAATCCCCGTAATACACGAGTATTGCGGGGATTTTTCTTCTTAGTATTTTCTTGAAAGAAGGCTTTCTGCTTCTTCTCTTGTAATTTTACCGCTGTTGCAGTCTGCCATAATCTGAACGTCTTTGTCCTTCAGTTTGTAGAAGTGCCATACAACAAGGGCAATGATAAGTCCGAAGATGGGGAATGTGTTGTATGTGAACCAGATACCGTCAAGAGCTGATTCGGGCTGAAGTTCAATTGCATTAATTGCGGCAAGGTCTTCAAATGATGAAACACCTTCGAAGGTTTTGTATCCGAAAAGTCCCATAAGGAAAAGACCGATTGAGCCTGATGCTGCAGCTGCAAGTTTAACTGCGAAAGTCTGGATTGCGAAAGTGATACCCTTTGCTTCAATACCTGTTGTGTACTGGCCGTATTCTGCACAGTCAGGTGTGAATACGAATGCAAGAACACCGATAATTGCAAGAGGAATTGAACGAAGCATATAAGCAATTGTGAAAAGAACAAAACTTTCTCTTGTGGGGATAATAAGAACTGAGAGAAGAATTGCTGCAACAACTGATACCTTGAATACAATCATCTTGTCATATTTTCTGATAATTTTCGGCACAAGAAGAGCCATAATAAGCTGGGGAGCAGCAGCAACTGTACCTGTGATGAGTGATGCAAGGGAGTTGTTATAGATGTAATATGCCATAATCTGATGCAGTGAGTTATATGTCTGTGCACCTGAATAGAAGATGTAACCGATATAATAGATAAGAAGATATTTGTTGCTTACAACATACTTGAGCATTCTTCTTACTGTGAACTGTTCTTCGTCTGTACCCTGATGTCTTTCTTTGCAAAGGAATACAACGGGAACCATAGTTGCGCTGGCAACAACTGCAATAATAACACTTACTGCACCGTAGGACATACCAACATCTTCACTTACAAGAGTTGATGCAAGAACAGATGTGATGGCAACGCCGATACCTGCTGTAAGACCTTTGATTGAAAGAACAGTGTTTCTTTCTTCAATGTTTGTTGTCATTGCGGTAACAATACCGAAAGCGGGTACGTCACAAAGGGTGTATGCTGTATCCCAGATAATGTAAGCAATTGCAAACCAGATAAGTTTGAATGTTTCGCTTGTTGTGGGTGTGTTAGGGATAACGAAAACTGCAATTGTTGAAAGCGGAGTAAGAGCACATGCTATCTTGAGCCAGGGAAGATATTTCTTACCGCTTTTAAATTTTACTTTATCAAAAATAACACCGAAAAGTGCATCGTTAACTGCGTCCCATACCTTAACGGCAAGCATAACTGCACCTGACTTGATGGGGTTAATTCCGATAAGAAGAAGATAAGTTGTAAGGAAAGCAGAAACCATATTGTAAATCATATTCTGTCCGAAGAAATATGAATAATAACTGCCTCTCTCACTTCTCACTGTTTGCCACAGTGGATTTTTGTTGGGTTTTTCAACTCTCGTACTCATTTGTTTTTCTCCTTTTTAAAAAATAATACGACACTTTATTTTAACATTGACATTCATTTAAGTCAACCTTAAAAAGATAAATTAGACATCTTATTTGAAATAAAATCAGCATAAAAGACTTTATTTGATGAATATAGAGGTATATTACGTCAATAATATTCATAAGTTTAAAACACAAACATCAAAAAGGAGATTTTTGTTATGAAAAAAATTATATCTTTAATTGTTGCCGCACTTCTTCTTGTGGGTGTTGTTGCTTTGTTTGCCGCCTGCGGTAAAAACGATGCCGGAAACGATATCAAAGACGATGTTACATCAATGATGGATGACGCAACCACTATGATGGATGAAATTTCAGAAGGTATTTCCGATTTTGCAGAAGACCTTACGGAAAACGGCAATGTCACAGATGAATCTGAAGGTATTACCAATCAGGAAGCAACCAATGAAAATGAAACAACCGGTGAAGGTCTTCTTGAAGGTGAAAACAACACACAGACCACTGTTGCAGAATAAAAATTCATACTAAAATTTAAAGGGGCACTAGAGGCGTACTTCCTTACGGAGTGCGCCTCAGTTATATTTGCCTTACGGCGAGTTATATTGCTTCGCAGTGATATTATGCTATGCATAGTGGTATTGTCCTGCGGACAGTTTTAAGGCGAATATAATATCACGAAAACCGCAAGGTTTTCATATAACTTTTGCCGTAAGGCAAAAATATCACTGCAAACGATAGTTTTGCAATATCACTTTACCCGCCGAGAAAGATATTCTTTATTTTCGGCAAGTATTTACCTTTCTCAAAGTATATAAACCATTATGACACTTTCACAATCCTTGTGCAAAGTGTCGTTTGTTTTGTAAGGATAAAAGCCGAGCGAGACAACTTCTTTACGAAGTGTCTCACTCAGTGCCCTTTTGTTTTTATGCTTCAGTAGATATTTCACTTTTCTCTGAAAGGAGATACAATAAGTGCATAAATTCAGTGGGAAGGATTTACCCGTTTGCAATATGTCGGACGGAATTTTTGCATTTTGCACTTTGCATTCTGCATTCTGCATTTTAAAAAACTCCCCCAAGGGAGTTTTTTTATCAGTATGTAATTGTGTAGTCCTTTTCAAAGGTCATACCGATCTGTGCATTGTGACTGCCTAAAAATTCAAGGCATACTTTGAGAATTACCGTTGAAGTGTAGTTTGACCACACTGTTCTGCCTGTTGCTTTGTCAATTCTGCATTTTACTGTGCAGTCCTGATAAAGTGTGCTGAATTCGTTAACAAATGAAGGTGCTTTTTCCATAACCTCTGAACTTGTGATTGTATCAAATGCTCTTGCAACGCCCTGACCCGGTTCGGGATTCTCTGTGGGGTGAAGTGTAATTGTAATTTCGTATTCCGTTCCGTTGTCGTTGCAGGTGGCTGAAGCAACATCCGCCGCAGTGAGTGTGCTTGCCCATTCAACACCGGGTACCTGATACTGTGAAACAATTTCTTCTCTTGTAAGATACTCAATAGGCTCTGTATCGTCTTTAAAATTTTCTTCAATAAGGTCTGTAGCCATTCCTTCAATTACGGAAGGTACCTGAAGATATTCTTCATTGTGAGTTCTGTCTTCATAGTTTTTTACAACTTTGACTGCGTCGGTTTTAACCTTGTTTGCACTTTCGTTGAAGATTTTTACAATTTCTTCCGTTGTCATTGTGCCTGACTGTGCAGAGGTTGTTGTTTGTGTATCACCCGATACTGCGGGAGCAGTTGTACCGGTGGGTGCAGGTGCCGCCGGTACCGTTGTGGGTGCTGTGGTTGGTGCTGTGGTTGTTACCGTTGTCTGCTGAGTTGAAGAAACGACGGCTTCAGTTGCTTTTTCGGTTTTTGCAAAAAGCCCCATACTGTTGCCTCCGATGAGAATAATTACTGCAACAAGGGTAACGGCAATTGCCATTTTTATTTCTTCCGGAATATTAACGGAAGTTTTTTTTCCTTTTTTCATAATTTTTCCCTCTCTTCTTTTCTTTTAAGAATTAATGATAAGTATACACCTTTTTTACCTTCACTTCAAGGGTATATCTTGTTTTTCTTGTTATTTTGTACTTTTACTGCTTTTGCAGAAGTCTTTCATACAGCAGATATCGCATTTAGGTCTTCTTGCAACGCAGACGGCTCTGCCGTGAAGAACTGCTCTGTGGCAGAAATCATTGCTTTTTTCCGGCGGAAGAATTTTTTTCAGTTCAAGTTCAACCTTTTTCGGATCTTTTGTTGCAACGAGTCCCAGCAGGTTTGTTATTCTTATAAGGTGAGTATCAGCAACAACGGCAGGCTGGCCGTAAACATCGCCCATAATTAGATTTGCGGTTTTTCTGCCCACACCCGGAAGACTCGTCAGTTTTTCTATGGAATCGGGAACTTTGCCGTTAAACTCGTCTCTGATCATAAGAGCAATACCTTTTATATCTTTTGCCTTTGCTCTGTAAAATCCGCAGGAATGAATAATGTTTTCTATATCTTCAATTTCTGCATTGCAGTAATCTTCCAATGTGGGATATTTTTTAAAAAGTGCAGGTGTAACAAGGTTTACTCTTGCATCTGTACACTGTGCGGAAAGTCTTGTTGCAATGAGAAGTTCAAGAGGATTTGATGCTTCAAGAGAACACAAAGCATCGGGATACTCTTTTTCGAGGGCTTCAACCGCCATAACTGCCCGTTGTTTTTTTGTCATATTATCACTCCTTAAATTTCATAATTCTTTATTTTTTGACTTTAAGTTATCATTGTTCTTCTTAAAATTTATTACATAAATCTATATATTATACTCTCCCGTAGTGAAAGTATATAATACGTAAATTCAGCGGGCAGGTGTTACACTTTTGCAGTATTTCCGACACAATTTTGCATTTTACATTCATTTAATGTTTCTTCTCCAATGGAAAAGATACTGCTGTGCAATACCCTCGTTGCCCTTTGTGCATTCGGGAAGACCGTCTTCATACATTTCAGCCATAATTCTTTTCACCCAAACATCAACGGGGAAAGCCTCAACTCTGCCAAAACCGTAAAGAAGTGTACATTCGGCAACCTTTGCGCCGACACCTTTAATTTTCATCAGTTCCTGACGCGCCTCATCAATAGGCATTTTTTCTATTTTTTCAAGGGATATTTCACCGCTTGAAAGTTTGTTGACTGCATCTATTATATATTTACTTCTGAAACCTGCTCTCAGAGGAGCAAGGTCTTCAACAGTAAGATTTTTCATTCTTTCAAAAGACGGAAAAGAGTAGTTTTCTCCATCAATTTTTTCACCGAAAGTCTCACAAAGTCTTTCAATTATGCCGCATATTCTCGGTATATTATTATTCTGCGAAATGATGAAAGAACAAAGTGCTTCCCAACTGTCCTGACGGAGAATTCTTATTCCGTAATACTCTTTTACTGCCTGTTTAATGCTGTTATCTTCACTGATTTTTTCACAGATTTCTTCATAATTTCTTTCAATATCAAAATAAGAAAGCCATATCTTATTGAAATCTTCTTC
>JAZOAX010000221.1:0-4271 GCA_045595685.1 Acutalibacteraceae bacterium | reverse complement strand
ATCCCCACCCCGAAAAATTCCGGCTGAACTTTACTTATTGATGTTTTTAATGTATAATATATTTTGAATTTATCTTACAAGGGAGAAATACCATGGCAGATACTATAGCCGCCCTTTCCACTCCCCTTGCGGCAGGCGGAATCGGTGTAATCAGAATTTCAGGTGACAATGCAATTGAAATTGCAGATAAAATTGTTAAAACCACTTCGGGCAAGCCTCTCACAAGCCTTAAAGGCTATCAGGCGGCCCACGGAAAAGTTGTTTTTGAAGGTGACATTCTTGACGAGTGTGTTGCCCTGGTTTTCCGTGCCCCTAAAAGTTACACAGGCGAAAATACCGTGGAAATCTCCTGCCACGGCGGTGTGTTTGTGTGCAATCAGGTGCTTCGTGCCGTACTCGCTTCAGGTGCAAGAGTTGCTGAAGGCGGTGAGTTCACAAAACGCGCCTTTCTTAACGGAAAAATGGACCTTTCCGAAGCAGAAGCAGTTATGGACCTTATCAACGCCAGAGGTCAGTCTTCAATGAAGGCGGCTCTCACAGCCCTTGACGGTGCACTCAGCCGTAAAATTGACGAACTGTGCCATATACTTCTTTCTGCCGCTGCAAATATGTCCGCCTGGGTGGACTATCCCGACGACGATATTCCCGACCTGGATTTTGCCGTACTGAAAGAAAATCTCTGCAGTGTGCGTGAGCAGCTTTCCTCTCTGCTTTCAAAATTTGATGCAGGTAAGGCCGTTACAGGCGGTGTTGATACTGCCATTGTGGGCAAACCCAATGTGGGCAAGTCTGCGCTTATGAATATGCTTTCAGGCTTCAGCCGTTCCATTGTTACAGACATCGCAGGTACCACAAGAGATGTTGTTGAAGAAACCGTGCGCGTGGGCAGTGTTATACTGCGCCTTGCCGATACGGCAGGTATCAGAGAAAGTGACGATGTTGTAGAAGCCATCGGCGTGAATATGGCAAAAACAAAAATTGAAAGGGCAGGTCTTATTCTTGCGGTTTTTGACGGCTCGGGCAGTCTTGAAGAATCCGACAGGGAAATACTTGACCTTTGCAAAAATAAAAATGTAATAGGTATTGTAAACAAAACAGACCTTCCTTCAAAAACAGATATTGAATACATAAAATCCGTTCTTCCCGAGGTTGTTTTCATCAGTGCCGCAACAGGTGACGGTGAAGACGAACTCACAAAAGCCATTGAAAAAGTTCTCGGTACGGACAAAATTGACACTTCGCAGGCTATGCTTGCAACCGAAAGACAAAGAAGAAGTGCCGTTTTCGCCCTTGATGCCATTACTGAGGCCATTGATGCAATTGATATGGGCGTTACCATGGACGCCATAAATGTGTGTATTGATACGGCTATTGAAAAACTCCTTGAACTTACGGGCAAAAAAGCCAACGAAGCCGTTGTTGATGAAGTGTTCTCCCGGTTCTGTGTAGGTAAGTAGGATTTAGGGGCTAGGATCAAGGGCCTAGGGGTTAGTAGTCAGAAACAACCAGTCTTCGGACAAAGGTTATTCGGAATCCGGATGTATTTCCGAATTCCGATTTCCGAATTCCGAATTTTTCCGGAGGTAATATGAGAAAAAAAGTATTAATAACAGGTGCAACAGGCGGAATAGGCAGTGCTGTTGCAGAAGAATTTGCAAAAGAGGGTTATGATATTATTCTGCACTACAACTCCGACCAGAAAGGTGCTTTCACCCTTATGCACAAACTCGAAAGTGAATACGGTGTAATGGCGCACACTCTTCAGGGTGACCTTTCAACCGACGAAGGAGCAAAGGTCTTTGCCGAACGTGCCGCAGAATTTGACATTGACATTCTTATAAACAACGCGGGTGCTTCTTATCAGGAACTTTTTCAGTTCGCCGATGAAGAAAAGATAAGAAAACTTTTTGAAATAAATCTTATGTCCGCCCTGACGGTTACAAAAAAAGTTCTGCCGAAAATGATAAGCAATCACAGCGGCAGAATCATAAACATTTCTTCTATGTGGGGCATTATGGGCGCATCCTGCGAGGTGCATTACAGTGCATCAAAGGCGGCACTTGTGGGCTTCACAAAATCCCTTGCAAAAGAAGTGGGACCGAGCGGCATTACCGTAAACTGTATTGCACCGGGTTTCATTGACACAAAAATGAACGGCAACCTTACCCGGGAAGCTGTTCAGGAAATTATTGAGTCCACACCCGTAATGCGAAAAGGTGAAGGCAAAGATGTTGCACACCTTGCAGTTTTTCTTACAGGTGAAAAGGCAGGGTTTATCACAGGACAGGTTATTGCCGTTGACGGAGGATTCACTGCATAATTGCAGGTTAGGGGCCAGGATCCGGGGCCTAGTAGTCAGTAGTTAGTAGTCAGTAGTCAGAAACTCTTGTCCGCTTCTCAGACAAGGCAGCAGCCGAAGATATTTGAAAAAATTTTTAAATTTTTTGTTACTTTTTTTAAAAAATGGGACTATATATATGAGAACAGTTGGAAATATAAGTTAATCAAGACAGAGAAACTGTCTCTTGTCTTGACATTTGCTAAACACAAGTTTGGATATTGACGGGGGTGATTATGTTGGATTTCTTAAAGGATTTTATGATAATCATCGCTAGTGTCGTGTCTGTTCGTTGTGTATTTTTAATATTTCTTAGAGAAAATGAAAAGCAAGTTCAAAAAAGTGAAACAGCAGATTGCATTATTGTCAGACAACCTACACTTTATGTAGTAGTAGGAGTGATTTTATTGTTTTTTAGTGCACTTGTTGTTCTTTTGATGCAGTCAGATTTAACAGATAGAACTAGTGTAAATATTTTTAGTGTTTCAGTATTAGTAGTGTTGCCTGCTTTGTTTGGATTATATTTTATAATTAGCACTTTGTTTTTTAAAATTGAAGTATTCAAAAATAGAGATTATATTACATACAGAAGTTTATTCAGAATAAAACGTACAATATATTACAAAGACATAGTTGGTTATACTGAAAGTCAGGGTACAATAAAATTGTTCGTTAACGATAATAAAAAATACTGTATTTCAGGAGCAAATTATAATTCTTTCCGTTTACTAAAAGAACTAAGAAGACATAATGTAAAGCGGCAAAGAAGGTCAAACAGTTGACCGTTAGCGTGAAAACCTCACCCGTCACTTCGTGACACCCTCTCCGTCAATGCTACGCATTGCCACCTCTCTCAAAAGGAGAGGCAAGTCTAGGTTCTCCCTTTGGGAGAGGTGCCCGAAAGGGTGGAGAGGGTTTAAAACAGAACAGAATTATCGAGAAAGAAAATATACAAATTTTAAGAGATGATTATATGAAAATATACAAACTATTGTTAAGCGGAGCCTTTATTACAATATGTCTTGTTGGCTTAATTTATCTGCTATTTGGAATAAAGGTGCATCAAGGTGATGGTTATGTAGCTCAAATGATTAAAGATAAAGAAGTAAATCAAAATGGACATTACTCTGCGTTTATTTATAATTCGAATGAATATGTTTTTTTAGGGAAAGCAGAAGGCTTCTATTTCAGAGGTGAAGTTAAAAAAAGTCCCCTTGGATTAATGGGATTCAGAGGAATTATTCACAAGAACAAAAATTATAAAATATATTCATTTGTAAATGATTTTGATAATTTATTTCTTTACTATGATATGAATGACATTTTCGAAAGCGGAAATATATTTTATAGAGATGATCTTGTTTTTCCGGAAATTAATACTGGGTGTATTGAACAAATAGAACTTATTTCTTGCGATAGAAGTTTGTTTCATCAAGATAATAAGAACGAAATGATAAAAGTGAGAGCTGATTATTATACCAATGATAGAGATGTTATTGAGTCTATCCTTAATAAATTTGCAAGAAATGATGATCTCATAACCAATCAATATTTGCTTGGTGAAATAGATTCACAAGAATTAGGAACTGATAAATTTTTTTATGATAGATTCGGTAATAGTGTTAAGTTGGACAAATTAAATCATAAATACTATGTGGTTTTAACTTTTAAGGGATACACTTCAGATTTTTGCTACTTAATGGGTGAATTGTCTATAAGAACATAGTAATAAAAAACATCGGTGACCTTTTTGCCCGTTATGTTTATGACTCTTGGGGTAAAACACTTCATATTCTTGATGCTAACGGTAACGAAATAACATCATCAACAAATGTGGCTGTTCAGAATCCCATAAGATACCGTGGATATTATTGGGATGCTGAGACGGGGCTTTACTATCTGCAGTCAAGGTATTATGATCCGGTGACGGGTA
>JAZOAX010000220.1:0-11127 GCA_045595685.1 Acutalibacteraceae bacterium | reverse complement strand
AAATAAGGTTTAATGGGGCATATTTTCACTCCGACTGCGTTCAAAAGCCTCGAAAGGCGCCAGCCTTTCTGCGTTTTTCGCCTTGTCAGAATAAAAATCTTCAAAGGTGCTGTAAATCGGGCATTTAAGACTTATTGTGTTCGATTGCTGTCACCTTAATGTCACCTTATTACTTTGTGGGGTAGGTGAGCATTTCCTCTGTCCAGTTTTCCAGAACGGATACCATCATTGCTGCTTCTTTTTTTGCTTTTTCAAGGTCGTGGTCAAGATAGTTGCCGCATTCAACTGCAGAAACACCGGGAACATCACCCTCAAAATCTGCGCAGAATCTGAGTGCGGACCTGGTAAGTTCAATGGCATCTTTTTTTGAAAGTGAATCCGTTGTGATGAAATAGAAGCCTGTTCTGCAGCCCATGGGGCCGAAATAAATAATTTTATCCGAAACGGCACTGTTTCTCACATAAGTTGCAAAAAGGTGTTCAAGGGTATGTATTGCGCCGTTTTCCATAACTTCTTCTTTGTTGGGGCGGCGTGTTCTTATGTCGTAGGTAACGGCAGTGCCGTCAACTCTTGAAAGATACATACCTTTCGGAAGAATTGTATGGTCAATGGTGAATGAAGCAATCTTTTTCATAAATTTATAATCCTTTCCTGAGTTAATTAAGGCTTAAGTTTCTGTTTTCTTTAAAAAGTCTGTCCACTGCAAGAAGCAGACCGTTGTTTTCCCTTTGTGAAAGGGTGGGATCTTCGTTGAGAATCATTTCGCAGGCAGCGCGGGACTGTCTTACAATGTCCATATTCTGTGTGAAGTCTGCAATTTTAAGGTCGGGCAGACCGTGCTGACGTGAGCCGAAGAAGTCACCGGGACCTCTGAGTTCAAGGTCTTTGTCGGCAATTCTGAAGCCGTCGTTTGTTCTTGACATAATTTCAAGCCTTGATTTTGAACTTTTGCCCTCGGCATCACTTATCAGAATACAGTAAGATTTGTTTTTGCCCCTGCCCACTCTGCCGCGGAGTTGGTGAAGTTGGGAAAGACCGAATCTTTCGGCATTTTCAATCACCATAATAACGGAGTTGGGAACATCAACACCAACTTCAATAACGGTGGTTGAAACAAGAAGTTGAATGTCACCTTTCTGAAAGTCCGACATAACCTTTTCTTTTTCTTTTGGCTTCATTTTTCCGTGAAGAAGCCCCACTTTGTAACCGGAGAATTCTTTTTCCTGCAGTTTTGTTGCATATTCCGTTGCGGCAGTGAGTTCCATTACATCGCTTTCTTCAACAAGGGGACACACAATGTAACTCTGCAGCCCCATATCAAGATGCTTTTTAATAAAATTATAAATCCTTTCACGGTATGAGGAATCAACGGCATAGGTGGAAATTTTCTGTCTGCCTTTGGGAAGTTCATCAATCACCGTAAGGTCAAGGTCACCGTAAATAATGAGAGAAAGGGTTCTGGGAATGGGTGTTGCACTCATAACAAGGGTGTGCGGCTGACAGCCTTTGAAAGAAAGTGCGCCCCTTTGTGCAACGCCGAAACGGTGCTGCTCGTCTGTTACAACAAGACCGAGACGGCTGAACTCAACATCCTCTGTGAGAAGGGCGTGAGTGCCTATGATTATATCAATTTCTCCGTCTTTAAGGCGCTGTTTTATCAGCCGTTTGTTTTTTGCCGTCACAGAGCCGGTGAGAACTTCAATTTTTATATCCGATGAGGGAATAAGTTTTTTCAGTGATTCATAATGCTGTAAAGCAAGAATTTCCGTCGGTGCCATAAATGCGCCCTGAATTCCATTTTTTGCCGCCACATATAAAAGGCAGGCGGCAACGGCAGTTTTGCCGCTTCCCACATCGCCCTGAATCAGTCTGTTCATAGGTGTGTTTTTTTTCATATCCGAAATGCAGTCTGAAAGGGCTTTCTTCTGTGCATTTGTCATTTCAAAGGGAAGAGAACTTAAAAATTCTTCGCGGCAGTCATTTTCAACAAGAAGTTCCGTAACGCCTCTGTCACGGCTTTTGAGTTTTCTCATACCAAGTTGCAGAACAAGAAGTTCTTCAAAAATAAGCCGTCTTCTTGCAATTTCAAGGTCTTCTGCACTTTTTGGTGAGTGTATTGATTTAAGGGCAAACTGACGGTGGCAGAGTTTGAACATCTGCCTTATTTTGTCGGGGATAATATCCTCCGGATTCTGTTTTGAATAAACCGCAAGAGCATTCTGAACAATTTTGCCTATCGCCCTTGAGTTGAGATTGGCGGTCTGGGGATAAATCGGGAGCATTGAACATTCACCGTCGGCACTTTCAATCAGAGGGTTGGACATTTCAAAGGAGCCCCTTGCCGCAGTAACTTTGCCGTAAAAAATGTACTCTTTACCTGTTTCAAGGCTTTCTGCAAGGTAGGAGTTGTTGAAAATTGTGATATTCACACCGCCCACGCCGTCGGTTACCATTGTTTTATAAAGGGTCATATTTTTTCTTATAACATGCTTTACGGGGGCGTAGCCCACAACGGCAGAAAAACAGCAAACAGTGTCGGGCACAATCTGCACAATGGGGGTGAGAACAGAAAAATCAATGTAAGAACGGGGATAAAAATGAACAAGGTCATAAACGGAATCAATGCCGAGTTTTGAAAGCAGAGCCGCTCTTTTTTCTCCCACGCCCTTAACAAATTTTACGGGCATATCATTCATTTTTCTCCCTCCTCAGAATAATTTTTCAGACAATCAGTTTTTTGCAACAAGTTCCCAGGAATATGCATTAAGGAAAGGCTCATATTCGGTTACGGAGCCTTCAAAAGAAATTTCTCTTGAATAGTATGCCACGCCGTCACGGTAGCAGATGGGAATAAAGGGCAAAGCGTTGTTGAACACCGTAATAAAGGTGGAAATGTTTGTTTTGCCCCGTGATAAATCAAAGTAAGATGAAGCCACCGTTGAGTTGGAGTCAATGCCGTAACCTGCTGAGCCGCCTTCGGTGAAAAAGCAGGAAAGGTCCATACTTGCGGGAAGTTTGACTTCACCGAGATAAATGTCAAAATCGCCTTCGTAAAGTTCTTCGGTGTATTCTTCAAAGGGGAGAATGAAGAGCCTTACATCAATGCCGATGTTTTCAAGGCTGTCGTGAATCAGTTGTGCGCAGGAAACACGGCCTGTACTTTCTTCGTTAACCAGCATTGTGAGTTCAAGGAATTCAAAGTTCTTTGAACGGAATTTGTTGTTTGAATATGCATAGATATATCCCGCTTCTTCAAGGGTGCGGGTAGCCTTGAGGGTTGAGAAGGTTTCACTGTGGGAAGCAAAAGGCTCAACCACATACCAGTCGGGGTTGAAAGGTGTGTCGGCAGTGCGGCACATACCGCTGTATGATGCTTCCGAAATTGAGGCTTTGTCTATGGCAAGGGAAATTGCCTTTTTAACTGCAGGGTCCGAAAGAGCTTCGGAAGATTTGTTCATACCGAGGAAAACAAGGTTGTTCAGGGGTACTCTGAGCATATTTGCAGAAATTTTTGTGTATTCACCGTCGCTCAGGTCGTCAAAGAAATAGGACAAATCACCTGCCTGAAGCAAGTAAAGTTCATTCTGCTCCGATGTTATTGAAACAAGGGATATTTTTGGGGTGAACATCTCTTCGTTACGGCTGGAGTTTTCGTTTACGGTGAGGAATTTGCCTTTTGCGTCAGACTGCAGAACATATCTGCCCGAGCCTACGGGTATGTCGTTTACGGCAGTGCCCGCCTGAATAACGGGGAAAGTGAGACAACTTTCAGCATAGGCATTTTCTTCTGCAAGGGAAAAAACAACACTGTCAGTTCCTGCGGCGGCAGCGGTGAAAGCATCAAGGCGATGTGTGTAGTAGGAACTCTGCTTTGCAACATTGAAAGAGTACACAACATCAGATGCAGTCAGGGGAGAGCCTGAGGAAAAACACATATCGGGGTTGAGATATACGGTAAGTCTGCCTGTGTCTCTTTCACTGCTTTGTGCAATAACGGGCTGAGGACAGTAGTTTTCGTCAAGCACATAAAGTCCGTCATAAAGCAAGGTGGAAAGGTTTCTGTTGGCAGGGCTGTCCGTAAGATAAGGGTTAAGGGACTTATCTTCATAATAGCCGAGAATTATTTCGTTTTGGGGTGCGGCTTCTGCTGTTGTTTCTTCTTCGGTGGTCTCTGCCGCATAGGTTTCGGTAACATCGGGCTCACCGCTTTTTGAAACCAAGGCCAGCAAGGCAATAACAACGCACAAAGCAACAATAAGAGCAATATATTTTTTCATTTTTGTTCAATCCTTCTCTGTCAGCTGAAACGGACAGTTTCTGTTGAAATGCATTTGCCGCTTTTTTCGTCAACGGTGAAAATGCATCCGTTAATCATACAGTCGCCCTGCGCACTGTCAAAACGCACGGGCATATTTGTTTTGAACTTTTCTATTATGAGTTCTTTTTTCACGCCCAGAACACTGTCAATAACACCGCACATACCAACATCGGTGATATATCCCGTGCCGCCTTTGAGCACTCTGTCGTCGTTGGTAAGAACGTGGGTGTGACTGCCGAAAACTGCAGAAACTCTGCCGTCAAGATAAAAAGCAAGCGCCTGCTTTTCCGAAGTGGTTTCAGCGTGGAAATCAACAAGAATAATGTTGGTTTTTCCCTGAAGTTCTTTCACTGCCTCGTCAGCGCAGGTGAAAGGATTTCTGAGGTTTTCCATAAACATTGTGCCCATAAGGTTTATAACACCTACACTGAATCTTCCGCAGTCAATCACCGCAGTGCCTTTGCCGGGGTTGCTTTCGGGGAAATTATATGGCCTTATGATAAATTCGCTTTCGTCAAGCAGATCATAAACTTCTTTTCTTCTGTAAACGTGGTTGCCTGTTGTGATGAAGTCAACGCCTGCAGAAAAAAGGTCTTCGGCAGAATCGGGAGTGATTCCGTTACCTGAAGCCGAGTTTTCACCGTTGGCAATGCAGAAATCTATTGCTTTGAGTTTTTTGAAAGAGGAAAGTTTCCTTCTCAGAAAATCGCAGCCGATGTCACTCACAACATCACCTAAAACAAGAATGTTCATTATGTCACCTCAGTTGAGATATTCGCTGATATCAAAATCGTCATCGTCGGGGTAGTAGTCCCAGCCGTCATAGTAGTTGCCTTTGCTTTCTTCTTCGGGCAAAGAGGGGATTTCTTTTATGGCTTCAACCTTGTGCCCCTGCATCCACAGAAAATGTGATGCAAGAAGTGTGTATCCGCAGCCCTGAGGAGTAAGCCAGTCGGATGCGGAGGCTTCGGGCAGGGCAAAGTTTGAAAGAATTGTTGAAATAACACCGCCGTGGGTAACAATAACAACATTGTCACTGCCTGATTTCAGAATACCGTCAACAACTTTCACAAAACATTCGCACACTCTTTTTGCAAATTCCTCATTGCTTTCACCAAAGGGGGGCGCAATACCTTTTTCACCTCTTATCCATCGGTCGAAAAGAGGCTGCTTTTCGTGAAGCGCTTCTGCCGTCTGACCTTCAAATTCACCGAAGTTGTATTCCGTAAGCCCGTCAATAATAAGGGGCTTTATGTCGGGATAAAGAATCCCGGCGGTTTCGGTGCATCTTTTCAAAGGTGAAGAGAAAACAAACTCTGCCTCGGGATAAACATATTCCTCTTTCATTTTTTCAATCTGCTGTCTGCCTTCTTCACAAAGAGGTGTGTCAGTGTGACCTGCATAAACGCCGTCAAGGTTATCCTGAGTCAGTCCGTGTCTTATAAGATGTATTTTGTAAGTTTTCATAGCAACATTACTCCATTATATATATTCCATTACATTATACAGTAAATATAAATAAAATTCAATAAAAAAGGATATCTAATTGCAAAAAACGCAGGGATAAGTTATAATATTTTAACAAGATGTGATATGTTTTCCGAAAGGAGAAAATTATGCTTAACTTTATAATTGGCAGAAAGGGCAGCGGAAAGACTGCTCTTGCGCATAAAATACTCGGTGACTGTGTAAGAAAAGGCGGCAGTGCCATGCTTGTTGTACCCAAGCAGTTCACTTTTGAAAGCGACAAAGGCATACTGTCCCTGCTTTCACCGAAAGAAGCCTGTCAGGTGGAGGTGCTTTCATTTCTGCGACTTTGCCACATTGCACAGCAGACCTACGGCGGCATAAAAAATCCCATAGCAAGAGACGGTGTGAGAAGTATTCTTATGTCCCTTGCAATTGATTCCCTTAGTGAAAATCTGACGGTTTTTGCAAAGCATAAAAGCGAAATTGCCCTCACTCATAAAATGCTTTCACAGCTTGACGAAATGAAAAGTCTCGGTATCAGCCCCGAAGACCTTGAAAAGTGTGCGGAAAAAGTGGAAGATAAGTTGCTTTCGGCCAAAATGCGTGAAACCGCCCTTGTCTGCAGAGCCTACAATTCCATTGTGGCACAAAGTCATTTTGATGACGGTGACCTGCTTGCCGCCATCAGTGAAATTATCAGTGATACGGACTTTTTCAAAGGCAAAACCGTTGTGCTTGACGGCTTTACTTCATTCACTTACGGTGAATACAAAATCATAACTCAGATGCTACTGAAAGCAGAGAATGTTTATGTGACTCTCTGCGCTGATTCTTTGGAAAATACCGATGACCTCAGCCCCTTTGCCACTGCGGGAAAAACTGCAAGAAAACTCCGTCTTATTGCGGGCAACAACGGTGTTGAAACGGGGGAAATCCTCACCGCACAAAGAAGTACCGACTATCCGGAGGACCTCAGCGCCATTGAAAAAAATCTTTTCAGACCCGACTATGAAACGGCAGAAAAATGCGAAAATGTTGCCCTTATACGCTGCAGCAATATTCACGATGAATGTGACACTGTGGGTCGTAAAATCAAAGCCCTCATAAGAACGGGCGAATACCGTTGCCGTGACATTGCAGTTATTTTCCGTTCAGGTGAAGACTATGAAAGCGGCATAAGAAAAGCCCTCAGAAAATACGGTGTACCTCTTTTTGAAGACAGGCGTCAGCCCGTGGCAAATCAGCCCCTCGTGTGCCTTGTGCGCTATCTTCTGAGTATATGCACCGAAGGTTTTTCTTCCGACTATATTTTCAGATATCTTAAAACGGGACTTGCGGGCTTTGAAGCCGAAGAAATCTCACTTATTGAAAACTATGTTTTTATGTGGGATATAAACGGCAGAAGATGGCTTTCTCCCTGGGGTGAAAATCCCTTGGGCTTCGGCAGAAAAAACGATGAAGAAAGTAACGCACTTTTAAGTGAAATAAATTCTCTGAGGGAAAGAATAGTGCTGCCTTTGGAAAAAATAAGGGAAGAACTTGAATTCTGCCCGGGCAGAAAGGCAGTGGAAAAACTATATTTCTTCATAAGAGACAATAAAATTGACGAAAACCTTAAAAACTACGCTCTGCTTCTTGAAGAAAAAGAACTGCACGAACTGGCTCTTGAACAAGAGCAGGTGTGGGAACTTCTGATGGAAGGCTTTGACGAACTTGCGGTGACTCTGGGCAGTAATGCGGTGAAGGTTTCAAGGCTTTCTGAACTGTTTGAAATCACAATGGCATCAAAAAGCCTCGGCAAACTTCCCGACGGCTTTGACGAAGTGAGCATACTTTCGGCAGAAAGAGCCCTCACAAGAAATGCAAAGGTTGTTTTCCTTGTGGGTATGAACAGTGGCGTGTTTCCTCTTGTTCAGAGTTCGGGCGGTGTGTTCTGCCAGAGAGAAAGGGTGAAAATGGCTCTTTCGGGAATGGAGGAAATCGACTCACTGAAAGAACTTACCGTGAAAGAAAGGCTTCTTTGCTATAACGCACTTTCCTGCTGCACACAGAAACTTTTCCTCACTTATTCCCTTTCAGATAAAGACGGAAAAGATGCCCTTGAAAGTGAATGTGTGGAATGGGTCAGGAAGATTCTGCCTTCACTCAGAGAAACTTTTTCAGGCAACTGCGACACCGAAGATTACATTGAAAGTGAAAAATCCGCCTTTGAAATTATGGCAAAGCACTGGCACGAAGACAGCGGCAAGATAAATGCACTCAAGGAATATTTTCTCGGAAAAGAGGAGTATAAAGATAAACTCAGTTCAATTCTTTCTGCTTTGTCGGGGGACTTTTTCAGAATTGAAGACAAGCAGAAGGCCCTTGACCTTTTCGGCAGAACACTGTGTTTTTCTGCAACACAGCTTGAATCTTACAGTAAGTGTCCCTTTTCTTATTTCTGCAATTACGGACTCAGGGCAAAGCCGAGAATTCAGGCAAGGCTCAGCGCTGCAGACAGCGGCAACATTGTTCACGATGTACTTGAAAAACTGCTGAAAAAATATAAAGGCAGGGAGTTTCTTAACCTTACGGACGAAGAACTTGAAAGTGAAATCAGCCGTCTTCTTTCAGAATACATTGAAACATATATGGGCGGCTTCAGTGAAAAAGGTGAAAGATTCCGTTATCTTTACAGCCGTATGCACAAAATTGTGCTGAGGATTATGGAAAGAATAAGGGAAGAATTTTCCGAAAGTGACTTTGAAATGTCAGATTTCGAACTGAAAATCGGTCCCGACGGAAAGGTGAAGCCTTTTGTAATTGAACTGGAAGAAGGTTATGCCACCTTTACGGGCAAAATTGACCGTGTTGACAAACTCGAACTTGACGGCAAAAGATATATCAGAGTTGTGGACTACAAAACAGGCAAAAAGGAGTTCAGCCTGTGTGATGTGCTTGCAGGGCTCAATATGCAGATGCTTCTTTACCTTATCAGCATCTGGAGAAACGGTGAGGGTGAATATAAAGATATCATACCGTCGGGTGTGCTTTATCTTCCTGCAAGAATTGTGCCCCACAACACAACAAGGGACCTTGACTCTGACGCGCAGAAAAACAGCCGTAACAGTCTTACAACAATGAACGGTATGCTTCTTGACGATGAAGAAGTTATAAGAAGAATGGATAAAAACCGCAGAGGTATTTTCATTCCCGCAAAGTACGATGCAAAAAAATCCTGCTATAAAGGTGAATTCATATCCCTTATGCAGTTTGAAAAACTTGCTCAGAGGCTTGACGGGTATATTGAACAAATCGGCAACAGTATTCACGACGGACTTATTGCCGCATTCCCCGTATCGGGCAACGGAAACAACAAAACCTGCGAATACTGTGATTACGGCGAAATATGTATGAACAAACAGGTGTTCACAAGAAGCATAATTAAAATGAAGCACGAAGAATGCCTTGAAATTTTATCGGGAGGTGAAGAAGATGGAAAGAAAATGGACCCCTCAGCAGAATGATGCCATTGAAGCAAGACGGGGCTCTGTGCTGGTTTCAGCCGCTGCAGGCTCAGGTAAAACTGCCGTTCTTGTTGAGCGTGTTATAAGAAGACTCACCGACACCGAAAATCCCGTCAGTGCCGACAGGCTTCTGATTGTAACTTTCACAAGGGCAGCCGCAGGTGAAATGCGTGAAAGAATTTCTGCAGCCCTTTCAAAAAAACTCAGGGAAGACCCCACAAATCTTCACCTTATCAATCAGCAGATGCTTCTGCCCGGGGCAAAAATATGCACCATAGACAGTTTCTGCACATCCCTTGTGAAAGAAAACTTCCAGCTTCTTTCCGTTTCTCCCGACTTCAAAACTGCCGACACTTCGGAACTCACGGTTCTTAAAAGAACGGCAATGGAAGAAACAATGGAAAGAATGTATGAAAAGGGTGACGAGGGATTCAGTACCCTTGTGGAACTTCTTTTCAGCGGCGGAAGCGACAGTGTTCTTCAGGGTGATATTGATAAACTTTATGAAAGTTCAAGGTCATATCCTTTCCCCGAAAAATGGCTTCGCAGCCTTGAGGAAAGTTTTCATTCGGATTTGCCTTTGAAAGAAAGTATCTGCGGAAGAATACTTCTCAGCCACATTAAAAATGCCACAGAATATAACCGTTCCGTATTCAGAACAATTCTGGAAGATTCTGTGGGTGACGAAGAACTTGAAAAGGCTTTCGGCAACTGTGTAAGTCAGGATATCGCACAGTGCGACTATATCCTTTCAAAAATTGAAGAAGGCACCTGGGACGAGGTGAAAAGGGCAGTTGAATCCTATTCCCCCGTGAAAAAAGGCGGTGTTTCCTCGGCACGAAAAGGCGAAATTCTTGTGGACAGACTCACAAACCTCAGAAAATACGGCGTGCAGAAAATGCGTGACCTTCCCGCTTTTCTTCCCTGCACCGATGAGGAATACGGGGAAGATATGAAGTTTTTCCGTGCACCCGTAAGTGCTCTTATTGAATGTGTTATTCTGTTTTCACAAATTTACGCAAGAATTAAAAACGAGAAAAAACTCTGTGATTTCAGCGATATAACCCACCTTGCCCTTTCTCTTCTTATAAGAGAAACTGAAGATGGCTGGGAAAGTACGGAATTTGCCCGCATTTACAGTGAAAGTTTCGACGAAATTCTCATAGACGAATATCAGGACACCAACAAAGCGCAGGATATGCTTTTTGCCTCAATTTCACGCAACAATCTGTTCAGGGTGGGCGATGTGAAGCAGAGCATTTATTCTTTCCGTCAGGCAATGCCGCAGATTTTTCTTGAACTCAAGAATTCCTACGGTGTTTATGACAGAGAAAAAGACGAATACCCTGCAAAAATAATTCTCGGCAACAACTTCAGAAGCCGAAAAGGTGTTACGGATATCATCAACTTTATTTTCCGTCAGATTATGTCGGAAAAAAGCGGTGACATTGAATATAACGACGAAGAAAAACTCGTTTTCAGTGCCTCTTACAGTGAAAAAGAAGAGCCCGACTGCGAACTTCACATTATTGATACGGCTTCTCTTGATTCTGCAACAGAATCGTCGGACGAATATCAGGCAAGGTATATTGCAAGAAAAATAAAGTCTATGATTGCAGAAGGCTACACCGTAAAAGACGGTGACGGCGAACGCAGGGCAACATATAAGGATTTCAGCGTTCTTCTTCGTTCCGTAAGCAAAAGAGGAACGGTTTATGCCGATGTTTTCCGCCGTGAAGGTGTGCCTTGCTTTACGGAAGTCAGCGGCTCATTCCTTACGGCTCAGGAAATCTCACTTATGCTGAACATTCTCAGAATTATTGATAATCCCAA
>JAZOAX010000219.1:0-5437 GCA_045595685.1 Acutalibacteraceae bacterium | reverse complement strand
GCAGTTTCTTCACCGAGTTCTGTTTCGGCTGAGGGGATGATTTCATCTTCTTCACCGTATTCGATGCCGTTATCGGTGAGAATTTCGCCGATTGTATCCTTGCTTTTTGCAGTGCAGGTTACGGATTCACCGTCAACGGTGATTTTTGTTTCAACCTTTTTTCCTGAGCAGCCTGTGAAAAGCATAAGCATAAGGGCAGTGAGAGCGATGAGTAAAACACTGATTTTTTTCATTATAATACCTCCTGTATCTGTGTTAAATCGAGTTTTTCAGATGCTGTTTTTGTATATTCATCTGAGGTTCTTACATAAACCTCAGCAGTGATTTCATTTTCTGTAAGAGAGGCTTTTTCCACAATCACCTTAAATCCGTTGTCACTGTTTTCGTCAGACAGTGCAAAGGCTTCATAAAAACGGCTCTCGTCACCTGAGATAATCTTCACGCAGATTTCACTGTTGGCTGAAAGTGCCTCAGAGGAAAGAAATCCGCTGATTTCAATATACTGTGTGTTTGTCTGGCAGTTTTCTGCCGTAATAACCGTTTCTGTAATATCCGTTTCTGCTTTTTCCGCCACGGGAATTTCAGGTGACGGAAAAACGGGAGGATAAAAAGCAAAGTCCGAAAGGTTTCTTTCAACCTTCTCCACAATTACCACATCGGGAGCGTAACTGAGCATATTGAGTGAAAGATTGTAGGGTGTTGCCTTTGAAAAAGCACATCCGGCGAAAGCATTTGCAAAAATCGGATAAAGACTGTTACCGAAGGAGTCGCGGTACATAAGAAGTGACTTTTCGGCAGTGTCATTGTTTGTAACAATAAGGTGTGCTTCGGGACTGTCGTCGGGAGAAATAACGGTGTAGTTTTTCTCATAATCGTAGTATTTATCTTCTTCGCCGCTTTGCGAAAGAGGATAAACCATTTTGTGAAGGTCACCGAGATAGTTTTCGTTAACCTTGATTTCGCAGTCGGAATAGTCATTATAAGGAAGGTCAAGGCTGTCCATAATCTGACTGTATACAAGGTGGGCGCCCATTGTGTTCCAGTGGGAGTCCCTTTTGAAATAAAGGATTTCATCCTGCTTAGCGAACAAGGTGAAAAGGTCGGTATAGTTCACATTTTCCTTTAAAAGAAGCGCCACTGCCTTTTGTGTGTCGGATTCTTCGGAAACCTTGCCTTTGAGGTAATAAGGCATATTTTCACCGTAAAGTGTGTTCTTATTTGGGGCAATGGTGAGAAGAAACTGTGAGCCGCTGTTTTCAACATAATCCTTCATAAGAACTATGTTGCGCACAACATTGTTGATTCCTCTTTCACTCATCAGATTCTGCCCCTTGTAATTGTTAAGGGTATCTTTATAGTAAAGCCAGCCCTCTGTGCCCACAATCACACTGTCCACACTTGAAACGGAAAAGACCTTTGACTGAATGAAAGAATCTGCGCTTACAATGATATTTCTGAAAGCAAAATGGTCGTTGAAGTACTCTCCCAGTTCGGAAAAGAAATTCACATTGAACTGCTTTTCTTCGGTATAAACCGAGGGAAACTGAGCAAGAACTCTGTTTTCACTTGTTGTGTCGTTCTTTGCCACAATCATTCCCACAGAGGGTACAAGAGAAATCAGAAGGAAAAGAACAACAAATATTATTTTACTTAAACTTACTTTTTTCATATTCTTACCTGCTAAAAACGGAAATAGATGAAGGGCTTGTATGCATCACTGCTGACTCTTAAAATGCAGAAAATGAAAAGAAGAATCAACACTGCATACTGAAGTTTTCCGACGACGGCAACTGCCTTTTCACTTCTGAAGAACTTTTCTTTGGGGAAAATGCAGATAATTGCAAAAATGAAAACTGCAATGAACCAAGGTGTCATCTGTGAAGTGAATGCCGAAAGGGACAAGGGTGAGAATGAGCCTGCAACCATATTTCTGATAAAGAGCCACGCCTGAGCGAAGGTGTCTGCCCTGAAAAGCACAAAGGTGAAGCAAACAACAAGCAGTGTGTAGATGTGTCTTAACACCTTGGGCATTTTTTTAATGAATGAAAAATGGTTTTCTATAATAAGGAACACTCCGTGAGTAAGTCCCCAACAAACGAAAGTCCAGTTTGCACCGTGCCACAGACCCGTGGAAAAGAAAACAATGAACTTGTTTATGTCCGTGCGGATTTTTCCCTTCCTGTTGCCGCCAAGAGGAATATAAAGGTATTCTCTGAACCAGGAGGAAAGAGAAATATGCCATCTGCGCCAGAAGTCCGTCATACTGTCTGCAAGATAGGGGTGGTTGAAATTTTCTTTGAAGTGGAAGCCGAAAATCTCACCAAGACCAATTGCCATATCACTGTAACCGGAAAAGTCATAGTAAATCTGAAGCATATATGAAACGGCGCCGAGCCAGGCTGAAAGAAAGCCTATTGAAGCGGTATCCGAAGCGAAAACCGTGTCGGCAACAAGTCCCATTGTGTTTGAAATGAGTATCTTTTTGGAAAGACCCACAATGAATCTGCCCATACCGTGCTGTATTGAGTCAAGGTTTACATTGCGCTTATCGATTTCTTCTTCAATATCGCGGTATTTGACAATGGGGCCTGCGATAAGTTGAGGGAAGAATGATACATACAAAAGAAGTTTGAAGAAGTTTTTCTGCACTCCCGTATTTTTTCTGTAAACATCAATGGTATAACTCAGGGCCTGGAATGTGAAAAATGAAATGCCGATGGGAAGTCTGATTTCAGGCAAAGGAATGCTGAGACCGAAAATACCGTTGACCGATGCCACCGCCATATCGCTGTATTTGTATACGGCAAGAATACCGAGGTTGAGAACAACGCAAAGGGCAAGTAAAAACCGTCTGAGATTCTTTTTTTCGCAACCTGCACCGAAAGCAAAAACATAGTTGATAAAGGTGCACAGAAGCATCAGAAGCACATACACGGGCTCACCGTAAGCGTAAAAGAACAGACTTACAAGAAGCAGAAGTGTGTTTCTGAAAATATTATTCTTTACCACTGTGTGAAGAATCACCGTAAAGGGCAAGAAAACACAAATGAAAAACAGTGAACTGAAAACCATTTTTTAAAATCCTTTTTTATAGTTTTTTATGAAAGCACAATAGCCTTTGAAGAACTTTTGCTGAGTTTTTTGGGATAGTTGGAATATGTCCTTTTATAGAAGTTACCGCTGTAGTGGTCTGCCTGAACAGTGTCAAAAAGATAGGTTTTGCCGTCAATTACAATTTCTGTCCAGCCGTGGTTTGTCATAGAATTGCCCGATGCAATTTTTCCGCAGACAACCTTTGCCTGATAGCCCAGCACCTCTGCACAGTAGCCCATAGCACTTGCATATTTGTAGCAGTTGCCTTTTTTGTTTTTAAAACTGTATTCGGCATAGGACTTTGTCCAGTTATACTTAAGAGTCTCAGGGTTTGTATAATCCCTTTCATAACGGAAATTTCTGATAATCCAGTTATAACAAGCCTTGAGTTTTTCCTCTTTTGTCATTTTGCTTGTGGTGGCAGAGTTAACTGCCTTTACGGCATATTTCACTGCACTGCTTGTGGCTCTTGTGCCGTCAGAGAGAACATAATAATCTCCCACAATGGTGTTTTTTGCCATTTTGCCGTTTGAATTAAAGTAATAATACTTACTGTCTATCTTGTTCCAGCCCTTAAGCATTACACCGTTTTTCTTTGAAAAATAGTATTTGTCCTTACTTATGGTTACCCAGCCGGTTTTCATAAAACCGCTGTTGTTAAAGTAGTAATACTTTCCGCCGTAAGCCTTTTTGCCTTTGAGCATTGCACCGGTTTTGGCATTGAAACATCTCTTACCCTTTGAGAACTTCACCCAACCCGTCTGCATTATACCTTTGGAGTTGAAATAGTATGTATTGCCTGAGAATGTTTTAAGACCCGTGAGCATTGCGCCGGTTTTAAGGTGGAAGCGTCTTCTGCCGTCTTTCAGGTCTACCCAGCCTGTTTTCATAATGCCGTCAGTGCCGAAATAATAGGTATTATTTCCGTAAACACCAAGACCCGTAAGCATTGAGCCGTCTTCTGCGCCGAAGCATCTTTTGCCTTCTTCGGTCACTACCCAGCCCTTTGTGAGACGGAATGTTTCTTCATCGAACCAGAAGAACTTTTCGCCTGATTTCTGCAGTCCCGATGCAAGAGAGTTATCCTGCTGAACAATGTATCTGTCTTCACCGCAAGTGATTATGGGCTCTTCGGGATTATACTTTGCAACGCTGCCGTCTGATGAAAACAGATATGCTTTGCCGTCAATACTGTAAACGCCCGCTGATTCGGGGATAAACTTTTCTGCCGTTTCAGAGAGAAAGTAAAAAAGTTTGCCGCCCTGCTCAACAAAACCCGAAAGAACAGATGTCTGAGCCGTTGTGCTTTCCTCGGTACCTTCGGTTGTGCTTTCTGTTTCAGATTCATCAGAGGGTACAGTTGTTGTTTCTTCCTGAGTCTGAGCAGTTGTTGAGGGTACTGTTGAGGTTTCTTCCAAAGCAAAAGAACTGAAAGAAAGGCCCAGAACTGCAACTGAAATCACCAAAGAATAAAGAACTGTTTTAATCACTGTTTTGCCCATTGTTCAGCCTCCGTAATTTACCTGTTTATAAAAAGACGCATAGTAACACATTTTAATTTACATTACATTATAACAAAACAGAATGTTTATTGCAATACTAAATTGCCACTGTACACATTTTTTTAAATTATAAAAAATTAAAATAACCTTTGAAAAAATGTTTTGATATGTAATCTGAGTTTTCCACAGTTTTCTGTTGAAAAGTATGTGTAAAAGCTGTTTAAAAGTATGTTGAAAAGTGTGTTTAAAACTGTGTTGAAAATTTTTGTTTTTTCCTTGACATTGACATAGACATTAATATTATCATTCTCATTTTTCATTATCTGCATAAGTTGTATGCTTTTGCATAATTTTTTACTGTATCTGCTGTTTTCCCTCCCATCTTTTCATTGCAGCCTGCTGCCTTTTCAGGCAGGTTTCTTCATATCTTTTTTTGTTTCTGTCAAGATGATCGGCAATACGCCTGAAAGTTGAAGCGAGCATTCTGTCTTCAAAATATGTTTCTTCGCCCCTGATTTCATAGGCAAACACTGCCTTTATAACTGCCCCTGCTTCTTCGTTTGTAAGATAGCCGAAAACCGCATCAAGATCGTAATAAAGCACAAATGAATTCTTCATTTTTCATATTTTTTCCTTTCTTTCTGAAATAAAATAAGACAGTAGCGTCAGCATTGCCGACTACTACTGTCATAATTTAATTTTAGAGGGAAAAACAGGGTTTGTCAAGAGGAAACATTATCAAAGCACTGCTTCAGCATTATAAAAAGAAATCAACTTATCATATTCACCGTCTTTTTCACAGGTTGCATCTACAGTGTTTTCTGTTTGTTCTTCTCCGGGGG
>JAZOAX010000218.1:0-12835 GCA_045595685.1 Acutalibacteraceae bacterium | reverse complement strand
TAATTTACGGTGAAGAGGCAAGGCAAGCCCTTCAGAACGGTATTGACAAACTTGCAAATACCGTACAAATCACACTCGGCCCCAAAGGCAGAAATGTTCTAATTGACAAGAAATACGGAGCTCCCCTTATTACAAACGACGGTGTTACAATTGCAAAAGAAATTGAACTTGAAGACGCATTCGAGAATATGGGTGCTCAGCTTATTAAAGAAGTTGCAACAAAAACAAACGATGTTGCAGGTGACGGCACAACGACTGCTACCCTTCTCGCTCAGGCTCTTGTTCGTGAAGGTATGAAAAATGTTGCTGCAGGCGCTAACCCCATGGTTGTTAAAAAGGGTATCAAAAAGGCTGTTGACACTGCCGTTGAAGCAGTTAAAGCAAATTCAAGCCCCGTTACAACTTTCGAAGACATTGCAAGAATTGCAACAATCTCCTCTGCAGACGAATCAATCGGTACTCTTATTGCAGAAGCAATGGAAATTGTTACAACTGACGGTGTTATCACTGTTGAAGAATCAAAAACCGCCGAAACAATGAAGGAAGTTGTTGAAGGTATGCAGTTTGACCGTGGCTACATCTCACCCTATATGGCAACAGATGTTGACAAGATGGAAGCCATTATTGACGATGCCTGCATTCTTATTACAGACAAAAAGATTTCCAATATTCAGGAAGTTCTTCCCCTTCTTGAACAGGTGCTCAAAATGGGCAGAAAACTTGTTATCATTGCAGAAGATGTTGAAGGTGAAGCCCTTGCAACTCTTCTTGTAAACAAACTCAGAGGTACATTTACCTGCGTTGCAGTGAAAGCTCCCGGCTTCGGCGACAGAAGAAAAGAAATGCTTCAGGATATCGCAATTCTCACAGGCGGTCAGGTTATCACTTCCGACCTCGGTCTTGAACTTTCAACTGCTACACTCGATATGCTCGGCTCAGCAAAGCAGGTTAAAATTACAAAGGAAAACACAACAATCGTTGACGGTGCAGGTGACAAGGCTCAGATCAAAGCCCGTATCGGTCAGATCAAGGCTCAGATTGAAGCATCAACTTCTGAATTCGACACAGAAAAACTTCAGGAAAGACTTGCTAAACTTGCAGGCGGTGTTGCTGTTATCCGTGTTGGTGCAGCAACAGAGACCGAAATGAAAGAAAAGAAACTCCGCATTGACGATGCACTTGCAGCAACAAAGGCAGCCGTTGAAGAAGGCTCAGTTGCAGGCGGCGGTGTTGCTCTTCTTAACACTGTTCCCGCAGTTACAAAACTTCTCGAAGAAACTGAAGACCCCGATGAAAAGACAGGTGTACGCATTGTTCTCAAGGCTCTTGAAGAACCCGTTCGTCAGATTGCAAAGAACGCAGGCCTTGAAGGTTCAGTAATCGTGAACGAAATTATTTCCTCAGGCAAAGTTGGCTACGGCTTTGACTTTGCAAAAGAAGTTTATGTGAACATGGCTGAAGCAGGTATTCTCGATCCTACAAAGGTTACCCGTTCAGCACTTCAGAACGCATCCTCAGTTGCAGCAATGGTGCTCACAACAGAGTCACTTATTTCTGATATCCCCGACCCCGCAGCAGAAGCAGCGGCAGCCGCAGCAATGGCTCAGGGCGGAGGAATGTACTGATAAAATGCAGAATGCAAAATGCTGAATTGCGTTTCAGGTTTATAAATCTTATAAAGCAACATTCCGCAAAATCAACAAATGAATCCCACCGTTCGGTGGGATTTTTTTAATTAGGTGTTTTATTTTTAATAATAATATGTTATAATTAACTAACTTTATAACAAAGGAGAAAAGACAATGAAAAAGAAGATTATTGCAATTGTTGCTGTGGTGCTTGTTATTGCGGCAGCCCTTACACTGTATTTCACAAGATATCATCGGGATGCAAATGACACAGAGGAATTTTTCAGACAGAATGTTTCATCTGTTAACTTTGAAAACACCGTAGAAGATGCAATTCCCCAGACAGATATTTACAGCATTGTGAAAGAGCATTTCACTTCCGGACTGCCCGAAGGCAAAACAGAAAAGAAAGCAATCATTCTGGGTTATGACGGTTGCCGTGCCGATATTCTTACCGAAATTCAGAAAGGCAACAGTGCTATTGACTCTATAACTTCAGAAGGCGGCACACTTAAACTTGTATACTGCGGCGGTGTGAATTACCCTGAGAAAAACACTCAGGACACTTCAACGGCTCCCGGTTGGTGCTCAATTCTCACAGGTGTGTGGGCGGACAAACACGGCATTACTGCCAATGACATAACAAAGACTATGGACCACAAAACCCTTCTGACAAGTTTAACAGAAGAAAAGATTATTGATTCTGCCGCTTTCATTACAAAATGGGCAGGTCACTTTTCAAGAAAAAATGCAACCTACCTTGAAGAAGCGGAATACTGCAAAAACAACAATCTGAATGTCACTTTTGCAAAGTGTGACAATGATGATGCATCTCACGAATACAACCTTGAAGAAATCGGCAAAGAGGACTGCGCTGACTTTATCTTCGTAATTTATGAGCCCACTGATTCCACAGGTCACAACAAAGGCTTCACCCACAACAACCCGAAATATAAAGAAGCATTCAAAAAGGAAGACGGAATGGCTTTTGAGGCAATTAATGCAATTAAAAACAGAGCCACTTATGAAAGTGAAGACTGGCTGATTATTGTAACCGCAGACCACGGCGGAATCGGCACAGACCACGGCGGTGCAAGCATTCAGGAAAGAATGACATTTATAGCAGTAAACAAAGATATATAAACGATGCCCCATCGGTATTAAACCGATGGGGTATTTTTTATACCGACACTGATACTGTTGTGTATTCCCGTGTGTTATTTTTAAGTGTAGGCGTACCTTTATAATTCATATCAGCATAAAGATATATTGCAGAAGTTCCTTCTATTGTAATTATCTTTGAATCTGAGGCAGAAACCTTTCCTTCATAAAGCACCATTACATAAAGACCCTCATAAAGGTCGGGAACCTTTACCTTTGAATCATAATTGAGAGAAACATAAATCTTTTCGGCTGTTTCACTGAGTCTGCTGTTTTTTAAAGGCTCAACAACAGCATATTTTCCCTTTTGATTAACGCTGAGAATCTTGCCGTAAAAATATCTCATATTAACCGGCTGTTCATCTGAGATTATTTCACCGGTAAGAGAATCGAAAACGGTTATCTCTGTTATCTGTCCTGTGTCATATCTTTCTCTGATATAAACAACAATATTCTCTGTTTCGGAATATCCGGTGCGGCAAAGATAACGGACACCGTCCTGAAGTTCCTCATAATATCCTATATGACAGTAACTTATGTTACCTTTCTGTTCAAGTATTCTGTTTGAGGCTTCAACTGAAACGCCAAGGTCCGTAAGAGATACTCTTTCCACATCACCGTAGGAACCTATTTTTTCACTTCTTCCAAGTTTTTTAAGATATGCTTCAGCGTATCTGCGGCACTGTTCATTAAGGCTCTGTGCGTCGTCTTTGCTGATTGATATTGCTCTTTTTCTGTATTTTAAAGGAAACATTCTGTTAACCGAATCCTTTAAATGTGAACCGTCTTCAGTGTATTCCACATCCTGAAAAACATAACCGTCATCCGTTTCAAGAAAAGTCATAACACATGCAGTTCTGTGGCCGCCTACTTCAATAAACCAGCCGTTGTCAAAGCCGTAAGACGAGAATTCTTCAAGAACATAAGCCTTGACTTTATCACCGTCTTTATCCGTGCCCATAATTATATGACCTTCGGCGAAACATTCCCCAGACCATAAATATTTGCCGTTAATTGAAAATATTGCGTTTGAAACAGCGGCGTCAAGGTCTGCCGTTGCACCATCAGTAAAATTCTCTGTTTGCAGATTCTCACTTGTAATATTCTCTGCAGGATTACTCATACTGTTATTTGACTCTGCTTTACCTATAACATACTCATAATTGTTACCGTAGCCGCTGATGACTGCATCTTCTGCTGAAACCAGGTAAAATGTTGAAAGGTTATCAACACCGACTTTTGTAAGGTCTATTGCAAAAACAACATTTTTGTTTTCACTAATAGTATTTATAGTAATTTTCGCAGTTTCAGGATATTCTTTTGTCACATCGGGTCGCCAGGAAATACCCTTGAGGTTTCTTTCCTCTGATTCAAAGGCCTGTGCAACACCGCTTGTTGCCTCAAATCCTGTTATATCATACTTTTCATCAACATAAAGACATACTTCACCGTGACCCCAGGCACTGCTTGTGAGATTAAACTCCCAAACAGGTGCCTGTTTTTTATATTCTTCATTTTGGAAGAATTCTCTGACCGTTCCTACATTCAGAACAGCATAGTCATCACTTGTGATTGAATATCTGCCGTTGCCCTTCTGAATATAGAGTTTTGAATAACCGTCGTGAAAGTGAATTGTTACGGTGTCGTCTATTCTGATTATAGCATCAGATTGAATTTCTGTCTTATGGTCAACAACCCCACCGTCAAGTTTTCCTAAACTCACCGTATGAAGAAGTCCCCTGACTTCACCGAGTCCGTTCGCAAAAAAGGCGTTATAATAAGTGTCGGCATCCTTTACCACAGTTAATGTTCCGCCGCCCATAATAATGTCGTACATTGAAAAGCCGGGCTCGTCAATTTCGCAAACGGAGATATAAGTCTTGCCGCCGTTGGTTTCGTCCACGGGGTCAGCAATGAGAAATACCGCTGTAACCGTACTTACAATAAGGGCAATTATGATTATCCACACGGCAGGTTTTTTCCACTTGGCAAGGTTTCTGATTCTGCCCTTTGTATCACCCTCACCGAATGCCAGAGGAGTACCTGCCACAATGCGTTTACCCGTTGCAAGACTCAGAAGCGATGCAGAATAATCGGCTCTGATATCAGCACCCATCTTTTTGATTACGGCTTCATCGCAACTCATTTCCATATCTTTTCCCGAAAGGACAAAAGACAGCCACACAAGAGGATTAAACCAATGAACACAAAGTGCAACAAAAGAAACCGCTTTGAATATATGGTCAAGCCTTTTTATATGATGCTTTTCGTGCAGAATGATGTATTCCTGTTCATCCTTTGAAAGAACGGAGGGAAGATATATTTTCGGACGGAACAGACCCATAACAAAAGGTGAATCAATGTTATCCGAAAGATAAATGTTCTCTTTTAATAAAACTGCGCCTATTAACCTTTTTCTGAGTTTTATGTATGAGACTATGCTGTAAACCGCCATTGCAAGAATTCCCGCAACCCATACATACTGACCGAAAAGCACCCAGACTTCCCACCAATAAGCCTTGACATATTCGGTGTTACCCGCTTCATCAATACGGTTTGTCGGCACATCCTGAATATCAATACCGCCGTTCAGAACATCGCCCACTGCCTGATACGCCGCCTGAGAGGCACCGACAACGGAAATGTCCTCATTGTGCAGACTGTAAGAATCTGAAACAGAATCAAGTTCGGGTACGGCACTGACGGGAAGTTCAACAGAAACGGGACAGACGAGACGGAAAAGCACAACTGCCCACAGTACATAAGAAAAGATTTTCGGTGCTCTTTTCAAAATAAGACGGGCAAGAACAACAAACAGAATTACTATGCTTGCAGTTTTGGTCATATCCAGTATTTCCATAAAAACAGTGTCAAGCATAATGTCACCCCCTCATATTCTCGATAAGTTTCTGAAGTTCATCAATTTCACTTGAAGTAAGTCTTTTTCTTTTTGTGAAAGCGGCAATAAAAGCGGGCAGTGAGCCTTCAAAGGTTTCTTCAACAAACTTTTCGCTTTGCATAGAATAAAAATCTTCCTGAGAAATCAGTGAAGTTACAGTCCCTTTTTCATTTTGGAAAATTCCCCTTTCGCAAAGTTTTTTCAGCACGGTGTAAGTGGTGGACTTTTTCCATTTAAGTTCACCTTCACACTTTTTTACAAGGTCACCCGAAGAAATCGGCTCACTTTGCCAGATTATTTCTGCAAAACGGGATTCTACAACACCTAACTTCATTTCATCCATAAATTCAACTCCTTTTGGTCTATTGTCTATCGACTACAATTTTAGTCTATCATCAATAGACCGATTTGTCAACAGTTTTTTATAAATTTTAAGTTTTGGGTTTAATCTGAACGGTTTTTGCAATAATACTAAGGTAAAACGCAACATAAAGCAGTTTCCTGCTTGATTTTTGCGTGTGAATATTATAAAATCTTAAGAAAGCAGGTATTTACTTATGAGTGAATACATAATCGAAATGCTTGGTATTACAAAAGAGTTTCCCGGTATTATTGCAAACGACAACATTACCCTCAGGCTGAAAAAAGGCGAAATCCACGCCCTGCTGGGTGAAAACGGTGCAGGGAAAAGCACTCTTATGTCGGTGCTTTTCGGTCTTTACGAAGCAGAAAAAGGCGAAATAAGAAAAAACGGCAAAACAGTAAAAATCAAAAATCCCAATGATGCCACAAAACTCAATATCGGTATGGTGCATCAGCATTTTAAACTTGTTGATGTGTTTACGGTGCTTGAAAATATTATTCTCGGTTCTGAAACAGTAAAATTCGGATTTCTGCAAACAAAAAAAGCAAGAGAAAAAGTTCAGGCTCTTTCGGATAAATACGGTCTGAGTGTTGACCTTGACCGAAAAATTGAAAACATCACCGTCGGTATGCAGCAAAGAGTTGAAATTCTTAAAATGCTTTACCGTGAAAATGAAATACTCATTTTCGACGAACCTACGGCAGTGCTCACTCCTCAGGAAACTGCCGAACTGATGGAAATTATGCGCTCTTTCAGAAAAGAAGGCAAAAGCATACTTTTCATCACCCACAAACTTGACGAAATTATGGCAGTATGCGACAGAGTTACGGTTCTTCGCAAGGGTAAATACATTGCAACGGTTAACACAAAAGATGTTACCAAGCAGGAATTATCCGAAATGATGGTGGGGCGCCCCGTTCAGCTCACTGTGCAAAAAGAGAAAGCCTCCCCTGCTGAAGTTATTCTGAAACTCGAAAATGTTACGGTACCGTCAAAAAACAACAAAAACAAAAATTCCGTGAACGGTGTTTCACTTTCACTTCACGCAGGTGAAATACTTTGTATTGCGGGTATTGACGGCAACGGACAGACTCAACTTGTAAACGCCATTGCGGGACTCGACAAAGTAAGTGATGGAAAAATTTTCCTTTGCGGAAAAGATATAACAAAACTTTCAATTAAACAGAGAAATGACTGTGGCGTAAGCCATATTCCCGAAGACCGACACAAACACGGTCTTATTCTCGATTTTCCTTTAAAAGATAACATTGTTCTGCAGAAGTTTTCACAGCCGGAATTTCAGAAGGCAGGATTCATCAATAACGCCGCGGTGCGTGACTATGCTGACAGAATAATCAGTGAATATGATGTGCGCTCAGGCGAAGGCGCAGACACAGTTACAAGAGCCATGTCAGGCGGTAACCAGCAAAAAGCCGTTATCGGCAGAGAACTTGACAGAAATATGCCCCTTATTATTGCAGTTCAGCCAACAAGAGGTCTTGATGTGGGCGCTATTGAATACATCCACGCCCAACTTGTGAAAAAAAGAGACGAAGGCAAGGCGGTACTTCTCGTCTCCCTTGAACTTGACGAAGTTCTGAGCGTTTCAGACAGAATTCTTGTGATGTATGAAGGTGAAATCACCGGTGAATTCAATCCCGATACCGTCACCGTTTCCGAACTTGGTCTTTATATGGCCGGTACCAAAAAGCAAGGAGGTGCCGGTAATGAATAAAATTATGCACAGATTCGGAAAAAGCATTAAAAAGGGCGGTTTCAGTGCAGTGGGCGCTTCCCTTTTATCCGTTCTTACGGGACTTGTTGTGGGAAGCATAATCACCGTTCTTGTTGCATCTTTCAGTGAAGAAATTACATTCCGTTCTGCCGTTGAGGGCATAAAACTTATATTTTTCGGTTTGTTTTCCACGGGCAGAAATGCTGCAGGAAGTCTCACTTTCGGGTTTAATCCCGTTAACATCGGCAACCTTTTATTCAGGGCAACTCCCGTTATTCTTACGGGGCTTTCCGTTGCCGTTGCCTTTAAAACGGGGCTTTTCAACATCGGCGCTCCCGGTCAGTACCTTATGGGAACTGCCGCAACTCTGTTTACGGCTCTGTCTTTACCGTCGGGCACCGTTCCGCCCCCTGTTATATGGCTCGTCGCTTTTCTTTCAGGTATGGCGGCAGGTGCTTTGTGGGGCGCAATTCCCGGCTTTTTAAAGGCATATCTCAATATAAACGAAGTGCTTTCGTGCATTATGACAAACTGGATTGCCGCAAACCTTGTGACTTGGTTTTTCGAAAACAGTCCTCTTCGGAATGCAGAGGAATCGGGGAAAATCGGATACATCAAACCTACGGGTGCAAACGGTGTTATGACGGCAAAACTCGGTCTTGATGTTCTCTTCCCCTCTTCTCAGGTGAACGGCGGAATTGTGATTGCAATTATTTTTGCAGTTATTATTTATATTATAATTTATAAAACAACTTTCGGATACAAACTCAAAGCCTGCGGCAGTAACAGACACGCCGCAGAATATGCAGGCATAAAGGGCAAGCAGATGATTGTTCTTTCCATGGCTCTTGCAGGCTCCCTTTCAGGCGCTGCGGCGGCACTTTACTACCTTTCGGGGAACACTGAGTTTTTCCACGCAACCTACCAGTCTCTGCCATCAGAAGGCTTCAACGGCATACCCATTGCACTTCTTGCCGCGAACAACCCCATAGGCGTGATTTTTTCAGGTTTGTTTATGTCAATGCTCAACATTGCAGGTCAGCAGCTTAAAAATCTCACTTCTTACAACGAATATGTGACGGAAATAATCATTGCTTCAATTGTTTATCTGAGTGCTTTTTCCCTTGTGATAAAAAATCTTCTGGTTTCGGGCAAAAGAAAAAGAATAGGAACTACGGCTCAGGTTGACACTCACGCTGACAGTGAAATTATTGAAGAACTTAACCGGACTGAAAGCGACACCTTCGGAAACGGAGGTGAAAACTGATGGAATTTCTTATTCAGCAGACTCTTATTTACACAATCCCTCTTTTAATTGTTGCCCTTGCAGGTGTTTTTGCCGAAAGAAGCGGTATTATTAACCTTGCCCTTGAAGGAATTATGATTTTCGGTGCTTTTATCGGTGTGTTTTTCATAAATATAATTCAGAAAAACGGTTTTGCCGATTCAATAAATCCTCAACTGTTTCTTATCATCACAATGATTGTCTCGGCACTTCTCGGTGCAGTATTTTCACTTCTTTTATCTTTTGCGGCGGTGAATCTCAGGTCTGACCAGACTATAACGGGCACTGCGCTTAATCTTCTTGCACCTGCCCTTGTTCTGTTTCTTATCAACATCATCACTAATCAGAATGTGCTCGGTCTTGCATCGGGTGATGCGGCGAGTATCTTTATGCTGAAAAAATCCACTTTCGGATTTGACGATATCAATACCTTAAGCCCTGTTTTGCGTTTTCTTTTCACAGGTGCTGACGGTAATCCCAACTTTTTTGCAAGAACTTTTCTTCTGAAAAACTATCTTTCGACTTATATCTGTATTCTGATTTTTATTGTTCTTGCCATACTTCTTTACAAAACAAAATTCGGTCTTCGACTCCGCTCCTGCGGTGAAAACCCTCAGGCAGCAGATTCACTTGGTATAAATGTGAAAAGGATGAGATATTACGGAACAACAATTTCGGGTGCACTGTCAGGTCTTGGCGGCTTTGTTTTTGCTTTGACCACAGCCAATGCCACCGCCTCGGGAGATGTTGCAGGTTTCGGATTTCTTGCCCTTGCAGTTATGATTTTCGGTAACTGGCACCCTCTCACTGTTGCATTTTCCGCATTTTTATTCGGACTTTTCAAATGTATTGCGGCGGCGTACGCCACAATCGACCTTAACGGTGACGGTGTATATCTTCTGAAAGAACTTGGTATCAGCACCAATTTTTACAGAATGCTCCCCTACCTTATTACTCTTTTTGTTCTTGCTTTCACATCAAAGAAGTCCAGAGCGCCCAAGGCAGAGGGTATTCCCTATGACAAAGGTGTCAGATAGGGGCTAGGAGCTAGGAGCTAGGGGCTAGGGGTCAGGATAGTCAGTACGTCACAGCGATACTTCTGAATTCAGAATGGAAAGCGCAAAGTACAGAATTCAGCCCTGAAAACTAAAGATAACAAAATATAGTCTATATGAAAGGACTTGTATTATGAGAATATATGACATTATTTCGAAAAAAAGAGACGGATTTGAATTAACAGATGAAGAAATTGCTTTTTTCATCAAAGGTTATGTTAAAGGTGACATCAAGGACTACCATGCCGCCGCTCTTTTAATGGCAATTTACCTTAACGGTATGACAGACAGAGAGATGGTCACTCTTACGCTCGAAATGGCTCAAAGCGGCGATATGCTCGACCTTGGCGCCATTGACGGCATCACCGTTGACAAACATTCAACGGGCGGTGTCGGAGACAAAACCACACTGATTGTAACTCCCATTGTGGCTGCCCTTGGCTGTAAAGTTGCCAAAATGAGCGGCAGAGGTCTCGGCCACACAGGCGGTACCGTTGACAAACTTGAATCCATTGACGGCTTCAATGTTTCCCTTGAGCCTGAAGAATTCATTGAAACAGTTAAAAAAACAGGTATTTGCGTTGTGGGACAGACGGGCGACCTTGCCCCTGCGGACAAAAAACTTTATGCCCTGCGTGATGCTACGGCAACGGTGGGTTGTATCCCCCTTATTGCTTCAAGCATTATGAGCAAAAAACTTGCGGCAGGCTCACAGTGTATTGTTCTTGATGTAAAGTACGGCAGCGGTGCTTTTATGAAAACTGCAGAAGATGCTCAGGCGCTTTCGGAAAAGATGGTTTCCATAGGCAAGGGGGCGGGAAGAAAAATTGCCGCGGTAATTTCAGATATGGACACCCCTCTGGGAAAAAACATCGGCAACACCCTTGAAGTTATTGAAGCCGTTGATATTCTTAAATCTGCCGAAATGAGCGACCTTACGGAAGTTTCTCTTGAACTTGCGGCAAACCTTATTATGCTGGCTCAGGAGATATCCTACTCCGATGCAAAAACCAAGGTTGAATCCGCACTTAAAGACGGCAGCGCTTACAAAAAGTTTCTTGAAATGGTATCTGCTCAGGGCGGAAACACTGACATTATTGAAGATACGGCAAAAATAAAAAAGGCCGCATACAAAAAAGATATCATCAGCAATTCAGACGGTTATGTTGCTTTTACCGATGCGGAAAAGATCGGCTCAGCAAGTGTTATTCTCGGTGCGGGCAGAGTGAACAAAGAAGATTCCATTGATTACACTGCAGGCATTATTCTTCACAAAAAGGCCGGTGACAAGGTGAATAAAGGTGATATAATTGCTGAGATGTTCACGAATGACGAAGAAAAGTTCGCCTCTGCAGAAGAAATGTTTATGAGTGCATATAAATTCAGTGAAACCGAAAATGAAAAGAAAAGCCTTGTTTACAAGGTAATTTCATAAAAAGGAGTCAGATATGGAACAAAGTAAAAAGAATAATCTGCTGTCTTACCTTCTGATTGCAGTGCTCGTTATTGCCGTAATCGCTTTATCGGGTACGGTGGTGAAAAATATTTCCAAAGGGCAGACTCCCGAAACTCAGGATACGCTTCCCCCGAGCACCTCGGCAGCAACAACACTGATGACCACTGCCACACAGCCGACACTGCCGCCCACAAGCACAACAGCACAGACTCAGGATGTGTCCGGCACCACCGTCGTTTCCGCGACTACTGCGGCACAAGTTACAAGCAAAGATGAAGTCTGCACGGCATATAACAGTGCGCTGAATGCACTGAAAGATTATAAAGGCAGTGTAACTGTGCACAAAGACGAAAAAATTGATATGACCATTACGGAATTTTCTTTACCTGCCCCCATGGAGCAAGTAAATTCCGTGATGAGAAGCATTGTCCCTGACACCCTTGAAGATTACAGTTTTGAAAACGGTGTGCGCAGCGATGACAAGGATGTGACTCTTACCGGCACAATTCCGCCTTTTAACAAAACTGCCTGTGTGGGTGCGGGTAACGTGAGTGTTGCCGAAATCAAGGACACTTCAGGCGGCAAAGAGATTACACTTAAACTTATCCCCGAAAATTCAAGTTATGACGGCACTGCCACCACTCCCACACCGAATATGTCAAGTCTTCTGGACCCGCTTGATTTTGCAACATTCAATATGGGACCCATTGGCATTCAGAAAGCGCAAATCAGTTATCCCGAGGCCACAATAACTGCTCTTACCGATTCTGCGGGCAGAATGACAAAACTCACAATTCAGCTTCCCGTTGTGGTATCCTGCACAGGCGGAATGAGTGTTTTCACTGCCGATGTGGGACTTGATATGAAAGTTACAACGGTATATGAAATAACATATAAATAAGGAAACACGCTTCATCATCAGATGAAGCGTTTTCAATTTTATTTGACAGAAACAACAACTTTGGTTTTTGCACCTTTATAGTCGAAATAATCATCACTTCGTGTTGCACGGATTTTGAATGTTATGTTGTGACCATGCCCCCATTCCATCCGGATTGTTTCTTCTGTGTCTAATGTGGTATAGCGATCAACTATTTTGCCGGAAACATTGTATACAAGAACATCGTAACTTGTAGCGTTGGGAACTTTCTTCCACTTGAATGTAACTTTTCCGTTCTTTTCCGACACAACAGATGTTATCTTCGGTGCTGTGAGATTTGTCATAACCTCAGCACGAACACCAAGTCGGAGG
>JAZOAX010000217.1:0-6987 GCA_045595685.1 Acutalibacteraceae bacterium | reverse complement strand
CCACGGTTTCAAGAGTCTGCAAAGCTCTGGGAGAAATATCACCGAGGTTACCTATCGGTGTTCCGACAACATATAATTTTCCTGACATAATATATCTACCTTCGTTAAATTCGGAATTCGGAATTCGGAATTCGGAATTATTTCCGAATGTAACGAAATCAGATATACCGAAATTTTTTGACTTGAATTGGATATTAACAGATGTATAAAACAATCTCTTGTTATTGGTGGCCGTCCATATAATCACCGAACATTGCTCTGAATTCGGGAGTAGGTGTGCCGTCCGGATTTTTCATTATGAGATTCTTTTCAACAGTAACGCTGATTTTTGAGCCTCTTTTCCCTTCCACAAGCACAAGCCACGGTGCCTTGCCTTCTCTTTCGCAGACAAAGCGGATTCTCTTGACTTCAATTCCGCCAAGACGCATTGCAACAATTATATCACAAAGGCGCTCAGGTCTGTGGCACATACAGAATCTGCCGCCGAATCTGAGAAGTTTTGCTGCCGCTGACACTGCATCATCTATATTGCATGTGACTTCGTGCCTTGCAATTCTTTCGGCTTCACTGAGACTTTCAATGCCCGTTCCGATGGGTTTATAAGGCGGATTCATTGTTACAAGGTCAAAAGAGCCGAAAAGAAGTTTTCCTTTCAGGTCTCTGAGGTCACAGTTCAAAGGAACAATTCTGCCTTCAACAGAGTTAAGTTCAAGGGACCTGAGAAGTTGAGATATTGCTTTTTCCTGAATATCAATGGCGGTGACACTGTTAGTTTCACCTTTGCACCAGATAAGAGGAATTATTCCGCAGCCTGTTCCCATATCGCAGGCAATGTCTTTTTTTCTTATATCAGCAAAATTTGCAAGAAGAATTGCATCAGTGCCGAAGGTATGGCTGTCACTTACAACAATCTGCATACCGTTGCCGAGCGGCTCAATTCTCTCATCCTCAAGAAGTTCCATTACAATTCCCCTTTCATAATTTTTGCCTTGGTATTGTATCACAAAAGCACATAAAAGTAAAGCATTATTCCCTGAGTAAAAAACAAAAATCCCCGCATAAAACGGGGATTAAATTGTTGTTTTAATTAGAAGAGACCGCCAAGAACTTTGTTCATAAGTGCTACGCCTGCTTCTGTGTCACCGCCGTAAAGAACGATACCGATGATAGCACCGAATACTTTTGTGAGGATTGACATAACAGTTGCAAGTGTGTCTTCTTCTGCTTCTGCAGGTACAAATACTGCAGTGAATTCAACCATTGCGTACTGGTTGCCTGTGAAGATCCAGGGCTGGATGTAGAAGTTAGCAAGTGCGCCGGGCTGCTGGAGAAGGCCTTCAGCATCTCTGTACTGCCAACCTGCGAATGCATAACCTGCGGGAGCAACAACATCAGGAAGAGTGATAATTGTACCTACTGTGTGAGCAGTGGGAGTCTGAGGAAGCATATAGTATGTGGGCTGGTTGTAACCTGAAACAGTGTCCCAACCGCCTGTTGTTGCGTTATATACTCTAGCCTCACCCTTGAGTGTGCCACCGTTGAGATGGAAAACAAGAATTGCCTGATCATCATTTACAATGCCTGTTGAGTGGTATACATCAGGCCACTTGCTTGCTGCTGATGCGCCAACTGAAAGGCAGCCGAAGATCATCATTACTGCGAGAATTACAGATAATATTTTTTTCATAAGATTACCTCCTAATAATGTTCAGAATATATTACCTTGGCTAAATTATAACAAAGGATAACGCAAAATGCAAGTGATTTTTGAAATTATTCCCAACTTTTTTCTTTGATTTATCCTTTTTTTCTTATAAAATGTGTTGATTATTGCAGAAATGTTGCAACTGACTTAAAACAACTTAAAATTCTTAAAAAAATTAACCGTAAGAAACCGATTATTATTCCAAGCAAACATTTTTCTTGACTTGCTGCTTATATTTATTGTATACTTTTTATAATATAAATTTAGAATTTATGAGGTGAAGCAAATGACAGATAATTACGGCATTTTACGCAACTGGGGACCCTTCAGTAAAAAATATGCAGGTATTTCCAGAATTGAAAACCATGCAGATGTTGACGGTGTCCGCTTTGACTTATCCGTTGCTCCTGCCGTTCATGCTTTTGACATAAAAGTGCCTAATGTAACATTGCCGTCAGCATATCACCCCTGGCTTTCCGACCAAGACTACGGGTTTTATACCTACCGATATGAACTTGAGTGGAAAGACAAAGTGTATGCTGATGTTTCTTATGTAAAAATTGACAGTGAGAGTTTTCTTGTCAGAACTGAAATTACAAATAACTCCGGACTTATCAAAGACTGTGTTGTCAACTATTTTTCATCAATTGAATATCCCGTTGACACTTTTGCAAAACTCTCTCTTCCCGAAAAATGTGACTACATCGATTCACTGGACTATGATACATATTCATACGCCATAACAAGACCCTGGGATCAGCAGAATGCCGACGGTATGAAAAAAGGCGAATTCATTGACAAGGCCTTTGTCGGTCAGAAAGGCCTGGGCGACAGAGCAGGCAAGTGGCATATGCCATACAAAGTGCTGAAGCCTTTCGGAGGTGAAAAGGGCGACGAGGTAAGTTACTCTGCAGTTGTAAAGCACGATTACAAAAACGCCGTTCTCGCCCTTCGTTACCGCACAAGTGATATCTTTTATGAGCAGGGAAAGCAGGTTGGCGTACACTACATAAATAGCAAAAACACTGCTGAGTTTGTTCTTAACGGCAAAACCACTGTTGTTCTCCCCCCTTCCGACGAACCGAGAATAACATATATTCACATCGGTGAGGTGAAGAAGGGTAAACTCAGACTCAGTTTTGTTTCAAACGGTACGGGTGCTGCTGAGTTCGACTTTATGTGCCTTTCGGAAAATTGGGACAAAGAACAGATTTCCGTGGAAAACATACCCGTTGATTTTATGCCGCAGTACAAAGACGAAAAGTGCAAAAAGGGTTATATTTCAACTCTGCATTACAGCGGAACAGACGAAAAATATGTTCTTCGCATTTTTGACGACAACACCCGTTTCCGTCAGATTGAAACAGGTGCACTCGAAGACTGTATGACAGCAAGACTTTCAAACGCTGACGAAACCTTCGACGATGTTACCGAGAGTTTCACCGGTGCTTTCAGCCGCAAGCACAGTGACGAAGGCTTTTTCCACAATGCAATCAGCCACACCATATTCATTGAAGACGGTGAAAGCAAAGTGCAGTATGCCGTTATTTCAAAAGGCGATACGAACTACAAAACCGAAGAAGAATATGAAAAACTGTACCTTGAAAAGAAGAATACCGCAATAGATTTCAGTCTCAATTCTTCAGGTGAAAAGTACAGATTCTCAAACAAGATTCTTGCGGCAACACTTATGACAAATGTTGTGTACCCAATTTATAAACACGGCAAGAACATTGTGCACCACACACCGGGCAAACGTTGGGACTGCCTTTACACCTGGGACTCCGGCTTTATCGGTCTTGGTATGAATGAAATTGCACCTGAATTTGCCGAATATATTCTTGACACTTATCTCAGTGACGAAGACAACAAAGACTATGCATTTCTTCATCACGGCTCGCCTGTTCCCGTCCAGATTTATCAACTTTTTGAAATGCTGCAGAAAGCCGAAGACAAAAGCCGTCTTCTTTCTTTCTATCCGAGAGCTAGACTCTATTATCTTTATCTTGCAGGTAAAATCAGAGGTTCAACAACCGCAAGGTTCCATTCGGGACTTCTCACAACTTATGATTACTTCTATTCATCCAGCGGTATGGACGACTATCCCGCACAGGTGGCAATGATGAAGAATAATCTTCGTGATAAGGCTTCCCCCGTTATTACAACAAGTCAGGTTATCCGTTTCGGAAAAATTCTTGCAATCCTTGCAGATAAACTCGGAAAAGACGAAGACAAGGCAGAATATGAATCTGATATCAGAAGACTCACCGAGGCACTTAACAAATACTCCTGGGACGATGAAAGCGGATATTATTCCTATGTTCTTCACGATGAAAACGGAGAGCCCACTGAAAAGTTTGTGACCGACAGCGGAGAAAATCTTAACAAAGGTCTTGACGGAATTTATCCCATTATTGCAGGTGTATGCGACAAAAATCAGACCAAAAAAATCATAGGACATCTCACAAACGAAAATGAGATGCATACACCTTTCGGCATCAGCGCCGTGGACAAGAGCGCATCATACTATATGGTTAACGGATACTGGAACGGTAACATCTGGTTCCCGCACCAGTGGTTCATCTTCAAAAGTATGCTTGATTCAGGCAGAGCTGACATAGCAAAGGATATTGCGCATCTTGCCCTTGACATATGGAAAAGAGAAGTTGAAGCCACTTATTACACCTTTGAAATGGTTAACACCGTAACGGGCTGCGGCGGCTGGTTCCACAACTTCGGCGGACTTTCAACACCCCTGATTATGTGGCTTAAGGCTTACTTTTCACCCGGTACTGTAAATGTAGGTTTTGACACTTACCTTGAAAAAACAGTATTCAACGAAGACAAAACAAAGGCGGAAATTGAATTCACACATTACGGAGAAAGCGAAAAGTTCAATATGCTTTGCGTTATGAATGAAAACAGTAAATATACTGCAACACTTGACGGTGAAGAAATCAGTTTCAATTATGATAAAGGTCTTCTTACTTTTGAATTTAAAGGCGACGGCAAAAAGACACATACTCTCACAGTCAGTGCAATATAAAAAATAAAGAGGTAGAAAATTATGTACGAAAACATCAAACCCCTTAAAATCAATATTATTTCCGATATTCACTATTACTCAAAAGAAACAGGTATCAGCGGAAAGGCATTTGAAAAAGAAAATGCAAAAACACCCAACGATCTTCTCAACTGCGAAGAGATTCTTTCTTCACTGATGAATCAACTTGCTGAAGATGAATGTGAAATTGTGCTCGTTTCGGGAGATATTACCACAAGAGCAGAAAGAGAGGCGCACGAAGGTGCAGTTAAACTTCTTCGCTCTCTTAAAGAAAAAGGCAAAAAAGTTTATGTTATCACTGCCACACACGATTTTCACGACGGAGATGTTACAAGAAAATTCGTGGGAGACGAGGCAGTTGAAGTTCCTGCAGTTAAAAGAGATGAACTTTTTGACTTATACCGCGAATTCGGTCCCGACGAGGCAATTTCCGTACACAGAGACAGTATGTCATATGTTGTTCAGCTTTGTGACGGCTACCGCCTTTTTGCCCTCAATGACGACAGAAACCACAAGGGTGCAAGCGGATTTTCCGATGACTGCTTTGAGTGGATAACTGAGCAGATTAAAGATGCTCAGGAAAAAGGTCAGTTCATTATACCTATGACTCACCATCCCATGCTTTCTCCCTCTCCTTTCTATACCATTATCGGTAAAAGCAACATTATGGGCGAAGCAGAAAAAAGAATTGATGAATTCACTGAAATGGGTCTTAACTATATGTTCACGGGGCACACTCATATGCAGGATATTTCATACAAATACACTGAAAACGGCAAAGTTTTCTACGACATCACAACTGCCGCTGCCATCGGATATCCTGCAACTTTCCGCAAGGTAACTTTCCTCCCGTCAGAAGGCAAAATTGATGTTGACAGTGTTGATGTGAAGTTTGACATTGACGGCAGACCTCTTAAAGAACATCTTGAAGACAAGTTCTTCGGTATGATCCGCAGAGTTATTGCGGCTGCGGGTAATGATATTCCCGAATTTGCACGGCTTGCAACTGCTTTCAGCGTTAAAGAAAAACTGATTTATAAAATCGGTTGGATAGTGAAGCCTTTTGCAAAAATTCTCGGCAAACTCAGAATCGGCACCATTGCAAAACTTGTGAAGAAAGAAAGCGGACTTAAAAAGAGTGATTATGCCCACATCAAAGACCAGGAGGTAATTGACTTCATTGTTTCTCTTGTGCGTAACCTTTACGGCGGAGATAGCCCCTATTCTCCCGACACTGCCGAATACAAAATCACAATGGGCGTTCTCTCGGTTATCGACAGTCTTCTCAATCTGTTCGGTGTGAAAATCGGAAAACTCGTTAAGGGTGCTGCATCGGTTCAGAGCCTTGTTGAGCCATTACTTTATAATCCGGGTATCTGTGATGAAAAGGCAGTGCTCAACCTTTATGACAACTTACCCCCTGCCCTTGAAAACAAACAGGGTTTCGTAAAAAGCAACAAGGGTCTCGGTGTTGTTATCGGTCTTGTGGCAGCAGTTATTATTTTCCTTCCCGTAATACTTATTCTTCTCGGTGTGGGATTTGTTGCAAATCAGATTAAATACGGAAAGTTGATGAAGTAAATATGGACGAAATCAAAACAGGAAAATACCGCCATTTCAAAGGCAATGAATACGAGGTTATCGGAATTGCTTCTCACAGTGAGACAATGGAAAAAATGGTGGTTTATAAGGCACTTTACGGTGAGGGCGGTCTTTGGGTAAGACCGTTACCAATGTGGAACGAAACCGTTGAAAGAGACGGAAAAACATTTAAAAGATTTGAATTTATAGGCGAATAAATGCCAAAGGACAGACCTCAGGGTCTGTCCTTTGATATTATTTTTGATTTTCACCGTAAGGAATTATAACTGTTTTACATTCTTCGCAACGGTAAGCAGTTGCCGCTTTCGAGGAATCTCTATCACTTATTACAACTGCATCTTTATCAAATAGTACAGATAAAATCGGATTTAAATAAGATTTCTTAGTCCAATGTACATCATGTATTGACTCAATATAGCCTTTTTCCATTTCATTCTGACAATATGGGCAATTCATATTATAATCTCCTTTCAGGTTGTTATGAACATATTATATATTATCGGTGTTGCTTTTGCAAGGAGGAATTAAAAATGAATTGCAGTTTTGGTACATTCAACCTCTCCGACGGCTACGCCGCCACCTTTTGCTCCGCAACCGGCACTCCCTCGTCACTTCG
>JAZOAX010000216.1:0-3458 GCA_045595685.1 Acutalibacteraceae bacterium | reverse complement strand
GCGAAATGATACCTCTGGCAAATGTTGCAAGAGATGACATATCCGTTCAGTACCCTGATTTTGCGTCAGAAGGGGATAAAATAGGCTATAACTGGTCTGTACCCACTGCAGATATTTCCAACGGTGAGCATACCCTTTCCGTTTATGTTGAAAGCAAAACCATCAACGGCCTTATGGTGCAGTATAATTTCTCCGTTATAAATTCACACAACCACGAATTTGCGGATTATACTTATAATAACGATGCCACCTATGCCGCAGACGGCACAAAAACAGGCAAGTGCACCCTTTGTAATACAACGGATACCGTAACGGCAAAGGGCACAAAACTTACGCTTTCAGCACCCGCGAAAGCGGCTTCAACACGCACAAAAAATTCCGTAACACTCACCTGGAACAAGGTCAAGGGTGCTTCGGGCTACAGAATTTCATATTATAACACCGAAACAAAACTCTGGGAAGTTCTCGGTTACACAAGTTCACTGAAATACACAGTAAAAGACCTTAAATCAAGCAGAAAATATTCTTTTGCCATCAGAGCCTATGTTGACGAAGGTTATGAGCGAATTTATGCAAAGGGATATAAAAACTATAAAACGGCAACCTTGCCCGATCCCGTGAAGAATCTCAAGGCAAAACAGACCACTTCTTCCGTAACACTCAGTTGGGATAAGGTTAAAAATGCCACGGGCTACAGAGTCTACCGTTATGACACTGCAAAAGGTAAGTGGATAACGGTTATCAGCAAAACCACATCTCTGAAAGCCACTGTGAAGAATCTTAAAAAAGGCACAAAGTATAAGTTTTCCGTAAAACCATACATCACAACCGAGTCAGGCGATGTGTGGGGTGAGGGAACAAAAATCAAAACCGCAACAAAAACCGCAACGCCTTCGATCAAGGTTACATCACCCTCAAAAAACAAAGCCACGGTAAGCTGGAACAACGTCAGCGGTGAAACGGGTTATCAGATCTGGTACTGCAGCAAAAAAGCAGGGGAATACAAGAAAGTTTCAAACTATAAGGCCAATGTAACCAAAGGCACAAAAGGCGGCCTCACAAGCGGGAAAACATACTATTTCAAAGTCAGAACATACATAAAAACCGACAGCGGATATGTATACAGTGCCTGGAGCGCGATAAAAGGCATAAAAATAAAGTAATCTTTTAAAAATGATGAAAAAAATTCAAAAAAGACTTGCTTTTTCAATTCTCTTGTGGTAAAATGCTTAGGCATTTGTAATGTAGTGCAGACTGAATTCAGTCGCAGATTAAAGCAAACGGTCCTCTTTCGTAAGTATTCGGAATGAACGTGGCAGAATTTAGGAGGATATTAAAATGGACGCACTCAAACTCATCTCAGACTCATCACTCAAGGCTGAAGTACCCGTACTCAACATCGGTTCAACAGTTCGTGTTCACGTAAAAATCCGTGAAGGCGAAAGAGAAAGAATCCAGGTTTTCGAAGGTACAATCATTGCTAAGAAGGGCAGCGGAGTATCATCAACATTCACAGTTCGTCGTGTTGCATACGGCGTAGGTGTTGAAAGAGTTTTCCCTGTTCATTCACCCAATGTAGCCAAGGTTGAAGTTGTCAGAAACGGTAAAGTTCGCAGAAGCAAACTTTATTACCTTCGTGACAGAGTTGGTAAGTCAGCTAAGGTTAAAGAAAAGATTGGCTGATAAGACAAGCAAATGGAAGGAAGGGAATATCCCTTCCTTTTGTTTCTTTTCTGAAGAAACGGAAAATACAGAAAGGTGGCTCAGTTATGGTTAAAGATATCACAAAAAAAGAAAAATCGGAGCTTACTTTTAAAGATAAAATTTTAATCAATATTTACGATACGGCATCTGTTCTTTCTGTGTCGGTTGTAACAATTATGCTGATTTTCACATTTTTGTTCAGAATTGTGGGCGTATCGGGAACATCAATGCTGCCAACCCTTGAACACGGTGACTGGCTTGTTGTTTCAGCCTACGACAAAAAACCCGAATACGGTCAGGTTGTAATCGTAACCCAGCCCAACTGGTTTCAGGAGCCTATTGTAAAAAGAATTATCGCAACAGAAAATCAGGTTGTGGATATAAACTTTGCAACGGGCGATGTTTATGTTGACGGTGTTGTGCTCAACGAGCCTTATATAAATAACCGTACACTTAACAGTGAGGGTGTTGATTTCCCTGTAACAGTGCCCGAAGGCCACGTTTTTGTTATGGGTGATAACCGACAGGGCTCAACAGACAGCCGAAGCGAAAAAATCGGTTTCATTCAGGAGGAATATATCCTCGGTGTTGTGCAGTACAAAGTATGCCGGATGAATACAGACTTCAACGGCAAGGTAACCGATGTTGATTTTTATCCTCTTTCAGAATGGAAAGTTGAATAATTTTAAAATTGTTCTGTGGGACACGGCTTGCCGTGTCCGCAGGTTTATAAGGAGGAATTACCGTGGCTGACAATCAGAAACAAATTGTGCAGTGGTTCCCGGGACATATGGCAAAAACAAGGCGCCTTATCAAAGAAAGTCTGCCCCTTGTTGACGCAGTAACAGAATTGCTTGATGCAAGAATACCCATGTCTTCAAGAAATCCCGAACTCAACGAACTTACGGGCAAAAAGCCCAGAATAGTGCTTCTTAACAAGTGCGATATGGCAGACGACAACATAACGAGACAGTGGATTGAATATTTCAGAAAACAGGGTCAGTATGCCATTGCAGTTGACTGCAGAACGGGTAAGGGGCTGAATCAGTATCACAACCTTGTCCGTCAGGTACTTGCCGACACAATCCGACGCAATGAAGAAAAAGGTATGCCGGGCAAAGCTCTCAGAATGATGGTGGTGGGTATTCCCAACACGGGAAAATCCTCATTCATCAACAGAATGGCAGGTAAAAACCGCGCAAAAGTTGCAGATAAGCCCGGTGTTACAAGAAGTAACCAGTGGTTTGCCATAGGCAACGGAATTGAACTTCTCGATACTCCCGGTGTGCTCTGGCCCAAGTTTGACGACCCTGAAGTAGGGGATAAACTTGCTTTCATCGGCTCCGTCAAAGATGAAGTTATGGACAGTGAAACTATGGCTGTAAGGCTCATAGAAACCCTTGTCAACGGCTATGAAGATAAACTTACAGGCAGATACAAACTCAAAAACATTGAGGATATCCACGAATGTATGCCTTGGGAAATTCTGGAAGAAATCGGCAGAGAAAGAGGTATGCTTATAAAGGGCGGCGAAGTCAACCTTGAAAGAGCCTCCGTAATGCTTCTTGACGAATACCGCGCAGGAAAAATGGGTAAAATCTCTTTTGAAAGACCTGCTTTTTAATTTTATTTAAACCAAAAACCGTCTCATTTGAGTCGTACTCTAAAGGACAAAAAGAGTTAATGTAGCAAAAACTGCATTAACTCTTACTTTTTTGCACTGTCACTAAAAGTGGTGAGTAAGTGCGCTTTTA
>JAZOAX010000215.1:0-15390 GCA_045595685.1 Acutalibacteraceae bacterium | reverse complement strand
GAAAAGGCTCAAAAATTCACACTTTTCGGCGAGTTCGGATTTATGCTCGTCAACCTAAAATAAAAAACATTAAAATCTTATAAATAATTTGGCAATATTCTTTTATAGAAAAATAAAATGAAATTATTGTGTCATTATATCCTTGATTAATAATGTGCTCTTTTGTGGGCACATAAGGAGGATATAAGTTATGAAAAAGAAACTTGTTGCAGTTATTCTTTCAGTTGTTATGCTTTTCAGCGTAACTGCAGTTCCCGCTTCTGCAATTGATTTTGAAAGCACAGACAGTCCTTTCACAGTTGTACTTGCCAAAACAATTGAATGGGTATTCGGTGCCCTTGTTAAAGGTCTTGGCAGCGTGATGCAGGAAAACGATGCTTTCAAGGCAGAAGAAGATTATGTTTTTGACAATTTCTATGAAGGCACAGGCGAATTTATTGATTCTGCCTCTGCAGATGCAAAATGGTCACTTGGCAGTTCCTGGCTCAGCCTTGTTCCTGAAAATTGGGAAGAATATGACCTTTATCTCGGTGGCTTTATGAGTGAACAGAATATGTTCACAAACGATGTGAGAGAAATTCTCGATGATATGAGAGTCCGTGTAATTGCCATGAATGACGGCAGCGGCAGAGGTACCACCGTATTTGCAACAATCGACGCAATCGGTGTTTCCAACTCTGATGTAAGAACAATCAGAGGTATGCTTGCAGATTTTGCTGAAGCAAATGACCTCAGTTCAATCAACCTTTTCTCAACTCACTCACATTCATGCATTGACACACAGGGTCTCTGGACAAACCTTTTCCGTAAACTTCCCTTTAACATTGTAGGCTCCATCACAGGTCTTTGCGAACTTGAACAGGGCACAGACCCCGAATATATGGAATTCTTCTGTGAAAAGGTTAAAACTGCAATTGAAATGGCAGTTGAAGATATGGAAGAAGGTACAATGACCTTTGCTTCAAAAGATATCGGTGAAGAATACTTCGACAACAAGAACAGACCTTCAGCCGATTCAATGGAAACAGACCTCAGCCGTTTTGTTTTCACTCCCGACAATGCTTCATCAAGACCTACAATGATTCTTAATATGGCAGCACACCCCGATGTTGTAGGCCTTGCAACTGAAAGCGACCCCACAAAGGGTCACGGTCTTTCAGGCGACTATGTATACTATGTAGGCGAAGTTATCAACAACGCAGGATATGACTTTATGTTCTTCAACGGTGCAATCTGCGGTATCTACACAGGCGGCGTAAATGTTGACTGGGATCTCAGGGTTGACCGTGCGGCAAACTACGGCAGAGAAATCGGCAGAATGACTCTCGGTCTCACAATGAGCGAAGAAGAAATCAAGGCAGACGATTATCTTATGAGCCTCAACTTCACTGAAGAGCAGATTGGTGAAAATACATACACACCCTGGTATGAAGGCTGGGAAGCAGCAACTGAATCAGCAGTTGAGCCTATCCTCAATGTTGCAATTAAAAAGGTTGAAGTTGAACTTACCAATCCTGTAATGCAGCTTGCAGGTAAACTCGGCATTTTCAGCTATCAGATTAAGAAATCCGAAGATAAGTACTATATGACAACTGAAATCGGTTACATCGAAATGGGTAAGGATATCAGAATTGTAATGGTACCCGGTGAACTTTGCTCAGACCTTGTATACGGCGGCTCATCACTTACTGCAGAAGGCAGTGTTGACGGTGTGGACTTCGAAGGCAGAACTCTTTGCGAAATCTTCGGCAATGACCTCATCGTATTCGGCCTTGCAAACGATGCATGCGGTTATATCGTACCCGATAACGACTACTGCCTTGCACTTGCATTCGGTCACTATCAGGAACTTATCTCCCTTGGTGACAAAACAGCATCAACTCTTATTGCAGGTTTCGAAGAACTCGCAGAAGAAGTTGCATAAAATTTAAAATATCATATGCGGACATTGAACTTCAATGTCCGCATTTTTTTGTTGCACTGTGTAATAAATTGTGCTATAATAACACAGACAGTTTTTCATGGGAGGAAACAAAAATGAATTATAACTTCGATTTCAAAGGAAAATCCGTGCTTATAACAGGTGCTGCAAGCGGTATCGGACTTGAAAGCACCGTTGCATTTTTGCAAAACGGCGCCGATGTTTATATGGCGGACTATAACGAGGCCGCCCTTACACAAAAGGCAGAGGAACTCAGAAAAGAATATGCCGCAAGCAGAATAATCACCCTTGTGTGCGATATTACAAAAAGTGATGAAGTGAAGAAAATTCCCGAAGTTATTGCTGCTGAAACAGGCAGGCTCGATATTCTGGTAAACAATGCCGGTATGGCACATTCGGCATACAGTATCAACGAAAAAGAAGAAGACTGGAACCGTGTTATTACTCTTAACCTCACAAGCCAGTTCTTTATGGCACAGACCATTGCCAATGCATTTATGATTCCGCAGAAAGGCGGCACAATCATCAATATGTGTTCCCTTGGCGGAATAATGGGTATTCCCGGTGCGGCAGCATACAGCGCAAGTAAAGGCGGCATTATGCAGACAACAAAAACCCTTGCTTGTGAGTGGGCACGTTTCGGAATCAATGTTAACTGTGTATGCCCCGGCTTTGTTGAAACACCGCTTATTGCAGACAATATGGCAAACGAAAAGTGGATGGGATATATGACAATGAGAACACCTATGCGCCGCCTTGCAAAACCCGCCGATGTTGCAGGTGCAGTTATTTTTCTTGCCTCTGATATGGCAAAATACATAACAGGCACATCTATAGTTGTTGACGGCGGATTCGGATGCGGCTCATAAACTTATTTGCTAATATGAATAAATAAAACAAAACCCGTTAAGGTTTCAAACCTTAACGGGTTTTTATGGTTGTTTTCAGGCTTATTTGAAGTACTTCACAGCACTTTCAAACATTCTGATATCATATTCACCGGGAACATTCTTATATAAACCGTTGCCGATACGTTCGCTGTGTCCCATCTTACCGAATACTCTGCCGTCGGGGGAGGTAATACCCTCAATTGCACAAAGTGAGCCGTTGGGATTGAAGTTGATGTCTGAGGTAGCATTACCGTCAAGGTCAACATACTGTGTGGCAATCTGTCCGTTTGCGGCAAGGTTTTCTATAAGTTCCTTTGAAGCGAGGAACTTACCTTCACCGTGTGAAATGGGTACATTCACAATGTCGCCCACATTCATGGAACTGAGCCAGGGAGATTTCACAGATGCAATGCGTGTGTGAACAATTCTCGACTGGTGACGGCTGATGTTGTTGAATGTCAGTGTGGGACAATTCTCATCAGTGTCAATGATTTTTCCGTAAGGAACAAGGCCGAGTTTGATAAGTGCCTGGAAGCCGTTACAGATACCGCACATAAGACCGTCACGGTTATCAAGAAGGTCTGTGACTGCCTCTTTAACTGCGGGGTTACGGAAGAATGCGGTGATAAACTTTGCTGAACCGTCAGGCTCGTCACCGCCTGAGAAACCGCCGGGGATGAAAATTATCTGGCTTTCCTTAACCTTCTTTGAGAAGCCTTCAACACTCTTTGCAACATCTTCTGCAGTAAGGTTTCTGATTACGAAAATTTCTGCTTCGCCGCCTGCTTTTTCAACCGCACGGGCTGAGTCATATTCGCAGTTTGTGCCGGGGAATACGGGAATGAGCACCTTGGGTTTTGCAACCTTGTTTGCCGCAGAAGCACTGCACTTGCCGTCATAGGAATATGTAGGAATTTCGCCCTTGTCTTCCTTTGCTTTTGTGGGATATACATCTTCAAGTGTTGCACTGTGTAATTTATAAAGTTCATCTATTGATGCACTGTCATTTTCAAGGGTGATTACGGGTTCTTCGGTGGTTTCACCGATTTTCATAACACCTGCAAGTTCAACATCTTCGGTAAGTTCTGCAACAATGAAGCCCCACAAGCCGAGATGCCAGTTTTCTTTCAGTTCTGCAGATGATCTGAAGCCGATATTGTTGCCGAAGGACATCTTCATAACTGCTTCACCGATGCCTCTTTCAACTGCCCAGGCGGATTTTACCTTGCCTTCTTTGCAAAGGCTGTGGAATGCTTCCCAGGTGGCTTTAAGGCTTTCGGCACTTTCATCAGCACCGCCGAAAAGATATACGGGATTTCCTGCTTCTTTGAATTCGGGAGAAATAACATCCTGCTTTTTCACGGGAGCAATTGCAAAGGAAATAAGTGTGGGAGGTACGTCTTTGTCAAGGAAAGAGCCTGACATTGAGTCTTTACCGCCGATGGCGGCAGCACCGAGTTCAAGCTGTGCGTCAAGGGCACCAAGAAGAGCCGCAAAGGGCTTGCCCCAACGGGAAGGTTCGTTTCTGAGTTTTTCAAAGAATTCCTGTAAGGTAAGGTATGCTTTCTTATAGTCACAGCCTGCGGCAACAAGTTTTGCCACAGAGTTGTAAATTGCTGCACGGGCACCTGTATAGGGATCAACTGAAAGGTGATCGGGATCACAGCCCCAACTGAATACACTTGCCGCATCGGTTTCCTGGCCGGGAAGAACAGGCAATACAGCCGCCATTGACTGAGCAGGTGTAAGCTGACGTTTACCGCCGTAAGGCATAATAATGCTGCCTGCACCGATGGTTGAGTCAAAACGTTCAACAAGACCGCGCTGACTTGCAGTGCGGAGGTCGGCTGCCATTTCACGAAGTGAAGAGAACATTGCCTTTGATAATACGGAAAGATCCTTTTGAGTAACTGCAACATCAGTGTGCTTTACTGCACCGTTTGTGTCAAGGAATTCACGGCTGAGATCAGCAATGATGTTGCCTTTCCACTTCATAACCATGCGTTCTTCTTCGGTAACAACGGCTACACGGTATGCTTCAAGATTTTCTTCTTCGGCAAATGCAATAAATTTGTCAGCATCCTCAGCGGCAACAACAACTGCCATACGTTCCTGAGATTCGGAAATTGCAATTTCTGTTCCGTCAAGGCCCTCATACTTTTTGCGTACTGCATCAAGGTCAATCTGTAAGCCGGGAGCGAGTTCACCGATAGCAACGGATACACCGCCTGCGCCAAAGTCGTTGCAACGCTTGATTAAACGGGTAACTTCTGCGTTACGGAAAAGTCGCTGAATTTTTCTTTCTTCAGGAGCATTACCTTTCTGAACTTCAGAAGCCATTGTGGTAAGGGATTTCATATTGTGGCTCTTTGATGAGCCTGTGGCACCGCCGATACCGTCACGGCCTGTGCGTCCGCCGAGAAGGACTATTACATCACCGCGGGCTGGGCGTTCACGGCGTACATTATAAGCGGGAGCCGCAGCAACAACTGCACCGCATTCAAGGCGCTTTGCAACAAAGCCTTCGTGGTAAATTTCTGCAACGTGACCTGTGGCAAGACCTATCTGGTTGCCGTAAGATGAGTAGCCTGCGGCAGCAGTCTGGCAGATTTTACGCTGAGGAAGTTTGCCGGATAAGGTTTCGGCAATAGTTTTTCTCGGGTCACCTGCACCTGTTACACGCATAGCCTGATGAACATAGGCACGGCCTGAAAGAGGGTCACGGATACAACCGCCGATACAAGTTGCGGCACCGCCGAAGGGCTCAATTTCTGTGGGGTGGTTGTGTGTTTCGTTTTTGAACATAAGAAGCCAGTCCTGATCCTCACCGTTGACCGTTGCGGTTACATGGATTGAACAGGCATTGATTTCTTCACTTTCGTCAAGTTCCGGAAGAAGACCTCTCTTTTTGAGGGTCTTTGTGCCGATAGTGGCAATGTCCATAAGGGTCTGAGGACGTGCGGCGGCTTTTTCTTCACCGTAAACCTCAACTCTTGCGCTGAGGTAACGCTCGTATGCTTCTTGCACTGCCTCGTCATCGATTCTTACATTATCAATATGAGTGGAGAAGGTTGTGTGACGGCAATGGTCAGACCAGTAAGTGTCAACAACACGGATTTCTGTTATGGTGGGGTCTCTGTGTTCAGTGTCTCTGAAATAGCCCTGAAGGAACTTAAGGTCGTCAAGGTCCATTGCAAGTCCCTTTTCGTCAAGAAGAGCCTGAAGTGCGCTTTCACCCATACCGATGAAGCCTTCCACAGTGTCAACAGTTTCAGGTGCACCATAGGTGGCAGCAAGTGTTTCGGGCTTTTCCAGTGCCGCTTCACGGCTTTCCACAGCGTTGATTACATGGTGCTTGAAAGCGTTTATGTCCGCTTCAGTAAGCGTGCCGTAAAGGGCATAAACCTTTGCTGTGCGGATAAGAGGGCGTTCACCCTGAGAAATAATCTGAATACACTGAGCGGCTGAGTCTGCTCTCTGGTCAAACTGACCGGGAAGTGCCTCAACTGCAAAAACATATGCCTCGGGAATGTCCACACAGTCGGATACATTATCGAGCTGGGGTTCGGAGAAAACTGTTTTTACTGCATAGTCAAATAATTCTTCTGTAATATTTTCTGCATCATAACGGTTGAAAAGACGAATGTTTTCTAAGTTTTCAATACCGAGAAGATTTTTTGCTTCATTAAGAAGTGCCACGGCCTCATTGTCAAGACCGGCCTTTTTTTCAACGTAAATGCGATATACCATTATTTTGCCTCCTTAGAGTTCTCGATTACTGCCACCCTTGCTTTTTTGCCTATATCGTGTCTGTAATATGCGTTTGCGAATTTTATTGTTTCCACCATTTTATAGGCTTCGTCAATAGCTTTTGTGAGTGTATCTTCAACTGCAGTTGCACCAAGAACTCTGCCGCCTGCAGTTTTTAAAACACCGTCTTCAAGTTTTGCACCTGCAATGTAAACATTGTTACTGATTTCTTCGGGAACTGTGATTTCAAAGCCGCTTTCGTATTTCTGCGGATATCCGTCGGAAGCCATAATAACACAGCAGGCGTTTTTGGAAGCGAACTTAACCTCAGTTTCTGCGAGAGTACCTTCTGTTGTTGCTTTCATAACTGTGAGAAGGTCACTTTCAAGAAGGGGGAGAACAACCTGAGTTTCGGGGTCACCGAAACGGCAGTTATATTCAATAACCTTGGGTCCCTTTTCCGTAATCATAAGTCCGAAGTAAAGGCAGCCTTTGAAGGTGCGGCCTTCTTTGTTCATCGCATCGATTGTGGGAAGGAAAATCTCCTTCATACATCTTTCTGCCACTTCTTCAGTGTAGTAGGGGTTGGGCGCAACTGTACCCATACCGCCGGTGTTGAGACCCTCATCATTATCCTTAGCGCGCTTGTGGTCCATTGATGAAATCATGGGCACAACGGTTTTGCCGTCGGTGAAAGAAAGCACGGAAACCTCAGGTCCTGTGAGGAATTCTTCAATAACAACCTGACTTCCGCTGTCACCGAAGATTTTGTCTTCCATCATAGATTTCACTGCATCTTTTGCTTCGTCGCGGGTCATAGCGATAATTACGCCTTTACCGAGAGCCAGACCGTCTGCCTTGATAACTGTAGGAATGGGAGCAGTTTCAAGATAACTGAGGGCAGAGTCAAGGTCGGTGAAGACTTCATATTCTGCAGTGGGAATGCCGTATTTTTTCATAAGATTCTTTGAAAAAACCTTACTTCCTTCAATTATTGCCGCAGCCTTTGAAGGCCCGAAGCAGGGGATACCGATTTCGGTAAGTGCATCAACACAGCCAAGAACAAGAGGATCGTCGGGTGCCACAACTGCATAGTCAATGCTGTTGTTTTTTGCAAAATCAACAATGCCTTCAATGTCCGTTGCCTTAACCGCAACGCAGGTTGCGTCAGCAGCAATGCCGCCGTTACCGGGGAGGGCAAAAATTTCTGTTGCATTTTTATTTTCTTTGAGTTTTTTGATGATGGCGTGCTCTCTGCCGCCGCCACCCACAACCATTATTTTCATAGGTTAACTCCTTATATTGTTTTAGTTGTACATTCAATTAAGGTTGTTCTTGAAGTAGTCAGTAGTCAGTAGCCGGTAGTCAGGGGAAATCGCTTCGCGATTTTAAGGCTTTCGAAAAGCCTTACTGAATTTTAACAGCTGCCGGTAGTCAGGGAAAATACCGTATTTCGGTTAACTCCTGACTACTGACTACTGCCTACTCAGACATAAGACCTACTGTATAACTCTCAACTATATTTTAATAGATGGGATACTTGGCACAAAGTTCTTCAACTTCCTTTGTGATTCTTTCCTTGCTGTTTTCGAAGTCAACAATAACTTCCTTTATCCACTTTGCAATTTTCACCATTTCTTCTTCACCGAAGCCTCTTGTGGTAATTGCGGCAGTACCGATACGAAGACCGCTTGTTACAAAGGGACTTGCGGGGTCGTTGGGAATGGTGTTCTTATTTGCAGTGATGTGCACTTCGTCAAGGCGCTTTTCAAGTTCCTTACCTGAAATGTTGTATCTGCGAAGGTCAAGAAGCATAAGGTGATTGTCTGTACCGCCTGAAACAATGTCGATGTCCTCTTTTTTAAGTGCATCGCAAAGAACTGCGGCGTTTTTCACAATCTTTTCACCGTATGCTTTGAAATCATCTGTAAGAGCCTCACCGAAGGCAACAGCCTTGGCTGCAATAATGTGCATAAGAGGGCCGCCCTGAGTGCCGGGGAAAACGGATTTGTCAATCTGCTTTGCAAGTTCTTCTGTGCAAAGAATCATACCGCCTCTGGGACCGCGGAGAGTTTTGTGTGTTGTGGTTGTAACAACGTGTGCATAAGGTACGGGAGAGGGATGAACACCTGCAGCAACAAGACCTGCAATGTGTGCCATATCAACCATAAGGTATGCACCAACTTCGTCTGCAATTTCTCTGCAGCGCTTGAAGTCGATAATTCTTGAATAAGCACTTGCACCCACAACAATAAGTCTGGGTTTACATTCAAGAGCGATTTCTCTCATTTTATCGTAATCAATAACTTCTGTTTTATCGTCAACACCGTACTGAACAATGTTCCAGTATTTACCTGAAATGTTAACGGGTGAGCCGTGGGAAAGGTGTCCGCCCTGTGAAAGATTCATACCCATAACAGTGTCGCCGGGGTTTACGAGTGCGAAGAAAGCGGCAAGGTTTGCGTTGGCGCCTGAATGGGGGTGAACATTAGCGTGTTCTGCACCGAAAAGTTTCTTTGCTCTTTCTCTTGCAATTTCTTCAACCTCGTCAACGCAGTGGCATCCGCCGTAATATCTTTTTCCGGGGTAGCCTTCAGCATATTTGTTGGTGAGAACACTGCCTGCGGCAAGAAGAACTGCCTTTGAAACAATGTTTTCTGAAGCAATGAGTTCAATGAAACTCTGCTGTCTTGTAAGTTCCTTTTCGCAAGAGGCAAAAACCTCTGAGTCATAGTTGTTGAGTTCGTTAAAGTAGTTAAGCATTGTTAGCTCCTTTTTGTTTATTTTTAGTCGCATCGCAGACTTCTGACTGTTGCCCTGGCAAATGCCGGGTATCAGCGAAGCGGATATTTCACGCCGTAAGGCTTTTTCTTAGTGGTGGAAAAGTCTCATCTTTGTGAATGCCATTACCATATTGTACTTGTCAGCACATTCAATAACAGCATCGTCTCTGATTGAGCCACCGGGCTCTGCAATGTAACTTACACCGCTGCGGTATGCTCTTTCAATGTTGTCTGAGAAGGGGAAGAAAGCATCTGAGCCCAGTGCAATACCTGAATATGACTTAAGGTGTGCTTCCATTTCTTCTTTTGTGAAAGGCTCGGGCTGAACGGTGAAATACTTCTGCCAGTTGCCGTCTGCACAAACATCTTCTTCGTTTTTGTTGATGTAGCCGTCAATAACGTTATCTCTGTCTGCTCTGCCGAGAGAAGGAAGGAAGGGGAGATTGAGGACTTTATCAGCCTGACGGAGAAGCCATGTGTCAGCCTTTGTACCTGCAAGGCGGGTGCAGTGAATTCTTGACTGCTGACCTGCGCCAACACCGATTGCCTGACCGTCAACTGCATAGCATACGGAGTTTGACTGTGTATATTTAAGAGTGATAAGGGCAACGATAAGGTCGCGCTTTGCACTTTCGGGAAGGTCTTTGTTCTTTGTTACGATATCTGAAAGAAGAGCTTCGTTGATTTCGAAGTTGTTTCTGCCCTGCTCAAAGGTGATACCGTAAACCATTTTTGTTTCCTGAGGGGCGGGAACATAATTTTCATCAATTTTAACAACGTTGTAGTTACCGTTTCTCTTGAGTTTGAGAATTGCGAGGGCTTCGTCTGTGTAACCGGGAGCGATAACGCCGTCGGAAATTTCTCTTTTGATAAGTTTTGCGGTGGTAGCATCGCAGACATCGGAAAGTGCAACCCAGTCACCGAAAGAGCACATTCTGTCTGTACCTCTTGCACGTGCATAAGCGCAGGCAAGGGGGCTTTCGTCAAGGCCTTCAACATCGTCAACAAAGCAAGCCTTCTTGAGTTTTTCGGGAAGAACTGTTCCGCAGGCAGCAGAAGTGGGGCTTACGTGCTTGAAAGATGCAGCGCAGGGAAGACCTGTTGCTTCTTTGAGTTCTTTAACAAGCTGCCAGGAGTTGAAAGCATCAAGGAAGTTGATGTATCCGGGTCTGCCTGAGAGAATTTCAATGGGAAGGTCGCTTCCGTCTTGCATATAAATTTTTGAGGGCTTCTGATTGGGGTTACAGCCGTACTTAAGTTCAAATTCTTTCATTGTTATAACTCCTTTTGTTTTTAGGTTCTGCCTTTGTGTTTGGTGGACATGTTTAGCAGTCAGGGAAAATACCAACTTACGGTTATTTCCTGACTACTGACTACTCAACTGCCGCCTGACTTTTAACACATTACTTATTCTTATTAACTACTCTTGTTTCGCTTTCGCCCGATTCAATGTCAATATATCTTACAAAAAGTGAAACCTTGTTGTCTTCATTGAGATTTGTCCAGATAAGGTCTGTGAGTTCGTCAATGTTTACATCGGGAAGGGTGAGGGTTTTGGGTTCACCTTCAAATGAGGGCAGGGGATTGCCGTCACAGTTATAGGTGTGAATGAACTTTGCTCTGCCGCAAATGGGGTTTGAATAAGCGTATGTAAATCTTTCGCAGGAACTGTCGTCTCCCTCTGCACTTTTAAGAATTGACATTGCAAAGTTCATACCCTCTTTTTCAAGGCGGATAATGCCTGAAATTCTGGGTGTGAAGTTGGGTGCATCGTCTTCAAATTCTCTTGTGCGAAGAGCCTGCTCAAAGGTCATCTGCTTGTCCATAAGGTCAAAAATTGTGTCGGTCTGGTCGCCGTTTGTAACAATGGTCTTGTTGCCGAGCACTCTTACGGGGTAGTAAATGATAAGGTGGGGGTCTGTCATTTTGCTTTCGTCAAAAGCTTTTGTGCGCATTGCGTCGCCTTCAAGCACGAAAACACGGTTACGGCTGTTTTCACTTCTGCCCATAATGAAATATGCGGTAACAGCCTTTTTGCCGTCGGCACTTTTACCGATGATGATACCTCTGCCGTGGTAAGCAAGGGAGTTGAGTTCGTCTTTTATAGTTGAAATTTTCATTTTTATTCTCCTATATAAACTTTATTATTTTCTACTGTTAATCTGTCTTCACAGAAAAGGCTGACGGCTTCGGGAAGAATCTTCCATTCAGCCTCGGTCATAACTCTTTTCTGCAGCGTTTCGGGAGTGTCATCCTCTTTGATTGCAACTGCCTTCTGAAGAATGATTTCACCGCCGTCGGGAATTTCGTTCACAAAATGTACTGTTGCACCTGTCACTTTCACGCCGTAGGAAAGGGCGGCTTCGTGAACATGAAGACCGTAAAAACCTTTTCCGCAGAAAGAGGGGATAAGTGAGGGGTGAACATTTATTATTCTGTGCTCGAAGGACTTCGTGAAGTCACTTGAAAGAATACTCATAAAGCCTGCAAGAACAATAAGGTCAATTTCGTGTTCTCTTAAAAGGCTTATGATTTTTGCTTCAAAATTTTCCTGACTGCTGCACTCTTTTTTCAACACAACTGCTGTGGCAATGCCGTTCAGTCTTGCCCTTTCCAGTGCATAGGCAGATTTGTTGTTTGAAATAACAAGGCTGATTTCACCGTTTTTGATAATACCGCTTTTCTGAGCGTCTATAAGGGCCTGCAGATTTGTTCCGCCGCCTGATACAAGAACTGCGATTGATTTTTTCATCACAGAATCACCTTCTCATCGCCTTCAATAATTTCACCGATAACATAAGCATCGATGCCGTTTTCTTTAAGAACTGAAAGAGAGAGTTCAACTTCTGCTGCGGGAACAACAATACTCATACCAACACCCATATTGTAGGTGTTATACATATCGCGTTCGGGAATGTTGCCCCATTTTGCAATCACATCAAAAATGGGAAGCACCTTAACTGCAGACTTGTCAATTTTTGCACAGAGTCCGTCGGGAATTGAACGGGGAATGTTTTCGTAAAATCCGCCGCCTGTGATGTGAGAAATACCCTTAACATCAACTTTTTCAAGAAGGGCAAGAACGGGTTTTACATAAATCTTTGTGGGAACAAGCAGAGCCTCTGCAATGCTCTTGCCGCCCAGTTCCTCACGGGGAATATAAAGTTCAGGGTTGTTGTTATCAATGTCAAAAACCTTACGGCACAGGCTGAATCCGTTTGAGTGGATACCTGTTGAGGGCAGAGCAATGACAACATCGCCCGCAGCCATTTTGCTGTTGTCAATCATCTTGGGCTTATCTACAACGCCTACTGCAAAACCTGCAAGGTCGTAATCTTCCTCGGGCATAAGGCCGGGATGTTCTGCTGTTTCACCGCCGATAAGTGCAGCACCGGACTGAACACAGCCTTCTGCAACACCGCTTACGATTTCTGCAATCTTTTCAGGGTAGTTTTTGCCGCAGGCAATATAGTCAAGGAAGAATAAAGGTTTTGCACCAACACAGATGATATCGTTAACGCACATAGCAACTGCATCAATGCCGATTGTGTCGTGCTTATCCATAAGAATGGCAAGTTTGACCTTTGTTCCGCAACCGTCAGTACCTGAAACGGAAACGGGATGTTCCATTCCTGCAATCATACTCAGGTCGAAGCAGCCACCGAAACCTCCCACGTCATCAACAGAGCCTTCGTTACGGGTTCTTGCAACGTGTTTTTTCATAAGTTCCACAGATTTGTAGCCGGCGGTAATGTCAACGCCTGCTGCCGCATAACTTGCGGAAAAAGAATTTTTGTGATCCATAATAGTTCTCCTGTCCTATTTTTATTGTAAGGGGGATATGTAGTAGTCAGTAGTCAGTAGTCAGTAGTCAGTAGTCAGGTTAAATCGCAAGGCGATTTTAAAACAATAACAACCGTCTTGATATTGTTCAGGTTTTCTGATGTATAATGAAGTCAGTGAAGCCGTTATAATATATTTCTGATTTGTCAGGATTACTTTTGGCTCTGCAGAATTGCGAAGCAGTTCTCCTGACTACTCACTACTGACTACTGTCTACTTAATAATTATTCTTTGCCGTTCCAACAGTAAGTGCAAAGGCAGTCTTCAGGAAGACCGATGGCTTCAATAAGTCCCTCAAGGGTTTGATATCCGAGAGAGGCAAAACCTAATTTATCGCATATATTCTTTAAAAGTGCCTGACCTCTTTCGGTGGAAGCGTCTGCATATTCGTCGATATGCTTTTCGCCTTCTTCACCCTCAAGTTCAAGAATAGTCTTTCTTGTTATAAGGTCGCGGTCTGATGTGTTTCTTGAAAAGTTGAGATATTTGCAGCCGTACATAATCGGCGGGCAAGCTGAACGCATATGTACTTCTTTTGCACCGTTTGAATAAAGGAAATCAACGGTACCCTGAAGCTGGGTTCCTCTTACAATACTGTCATCAACAAAAAGAAGGCTTTTATCCTGTATCAGTTCGTGAACGGGAATCATCTTCATTTTTGCAACCTTGTTACGCTCGTTCTGGTTGGTGGGCATAAAACTTCTGGGCCAGGTGGGAGTGTATTTGATGAAAGGTCTTGCAAAGGGAATATCGCTTTCGTTAGCATATCCTATGGCGTGGGGTGTGCCTGAATCGGGAACGCCTGAAACAAAATCTATGCTGTGGCACTTGCCGTTTTTTCTGTCTTCCCTTGCCATAATTTCGCCGTTGCGTGTACGCATAACCTCAACATTCACACCCTCATATCTTGAGTTGGGGTAGCCGTAATATGTCCAGAGGAATGAGCATATACGCATTTTTTTCTGAGGCTCTGAAAGTACTCTGATTTTCTCTGCGCTGATTTCAACAATCTCGGCAGGTCCGAGTTCTCTTACTGTTTTATAGTCCAGTTTTTCAAAAGCAAAAGATTCAAAGGAAACGCAGCAGCCGTCTTCGTCTTTACCGATAACAATGGGGAGTCTGCCCATTTTGTCTCTTGCGGCAATGATTTTTCCGTCTTCTTTAAGAATAAGAAGTGAAAGAGAGCCTTCAATTTTTTCCTGGGCAAACTTAATGCCTTCGGTGAAACTGCTTTTCTGGTTGATAAGGGCTGCTGTGAGTTCCGTTGAGTTGATTTTGCCGCCGGTCATACCTGTGAAATGGCCGCCGCTGAAAGAAAGAAACTGATTTATAAGTTCTTCGGCATTGTTGATAATACCGATGGTTGCAATGGCATAAACGCCAAGGTTTGAACGGATTATAATAGGCTGCGGGTCAGCGTCACTGATACAGCCTATACAGGCATTGCCCTGCATTTCGTCGGTAATGCCCGCAAATTTGGTTCTGAAGGGTGAGTTTTCGATGTTGTGGATATCTCTCTGAAAACCAACAGTGTCATTCACTGCTGCCATACCGCCTCTGCGTGTGCCGAGGTGTGAGTGATAGTCAACACCGAAAAATACATCGAGAACAGCATCTCTTTTTGATGTAACGCCGAAAAATCCTCCCATTTGTTTACCTCCGTGGTTGTAGTTGGATTGTTCCTTATTTTATGTCTTATGCGAAGAAAAGTTCTGAAAGTGTCATGGGGTCAATGTATTTGCCGTCTTTGTAAACACGCATATTACCTGATGCGATTTCGTCAATAAGCATTACATTGCCTTCGGGGTCGTAACCGAATTCGAATTTGATATCGTAAAGTACAAGACCTTTTTCTAATAAGTCATCAGCAACGATCTGTGTGATCTTCTGTGTCATCAGTTTCATGTCTTCGTACTGTTCGTCTGTCATAACGCCTAACATTACAAGACCATCTTTTGTTACGAGAGGATCGCCAAGGTCATCGTTCTTGAATGTCATTTCAACGTATGCTGGAAGATCAGCGCCTTCTTCGATGTACTGGTTGTAACGACGGTAGAAGCTTCCTACTGCTTTATGACGGCAGATTACTTCAAGACCCTGACCAAATACTTTTGCAGGAAGAACTTCCATTGTTGTTTCTGCTAAATCAGCATTTACATAGTGTGTTCTGATACCAGCAGCA
>JAZOAX010000214.1:0-15536 GCA_045595685.1 Acutalibacteraceae bacterium | reverse complement strand
TATTGTTGATGATATACCATTGCTTTCGCAATGGATAAAAAAATTGGACAAGTCGGAACTTGTCGAATTTTTTGGAGGTGCCACCCGGATTTGAACCGGGGAATCAGAGTTTTGCAGACTCGTGCCTTACCACTTGGCTATGGCACCACACATTATTAACTTATGCTTTCCGATATCAGAATATACCAAAAAAATGGAGCGGATGACGAGGCTCGAACTCGCTACCTCCACCTTGGCAAGGTGGCGCTCTACCAGATGAGCTACATCCGCAAATGTTGGTGCCTCCGGCCGGAATCGAACCAGCGACACGTGGATTTTCAGTCCACTGCTCTACCAACTGAGCTACAGAGGCGTATTGAGAACTCTTTTGAATTCTCTTTTTTAAAATGGCGACCCGGAACGGGCTCGAACCGTCGACCTCCAGCGTGACAGGCTGGCGTTCTAACCAACTGAACTACCGGGCCAAATGGTGGGAACAACAGGGCTCGAACCTGTGACCCTCTGCTTGTAAGGCAGATGCTCTCCCAGCTGAGCTATGCTCCCATCTTTGCCACCACTCTCGCAGCGACTCGTATACTATACATCAAAAAATAATATTTGTCAACACTTTTTTTGAAGTTTTTTGCATTTTTTTATTTTTTTGTTGCACGCTTAATCAGATTTTCGATGTCATCGGGGGTGAATACATATGTTTCATCGCAGAACTGACAGTTGACCTCGGTCTTTTCGTCATTCATCATATCTTTGAGTTCTTCAATTCCTGTGCTGATGAGTGCGCTTTCAACCCTCTTTCTTGAACAGTAGCACTTATATTCAGGCTCACTGCCGTCAAGAACTTCAAGATCGAACAGTTTAAGTGCATGGCGGCAGATTTCTTCAGGTGTCATACCGCTGTCAATAAGGGCAGAAATAGGCTCAAGTCCTTCAATGGATTTTTCAACTTTATCAATGGTGTCATCCATTGCAGTGGGGAGAAGCTGAATAATAAGTCCGCCTGCTGCCTTGATTGAAAGGTCGGGATTTACGAGTACACCGAGGGCGCAGACTGTGGGAGTCTGTTCACTGGTTGAATAGTATGCAGTAACATCCTCGGCAATTTCACCTGAAATAATGGGGGACTGGCCGACATAAGGTTCTTTCATACCCAGGTCTTTGATAACGGTAAGAAACCCGTTTTTACCCACAGCACCTGCAACATCGAGTTTGCCTTTTTTGTTAAGAGGTATCTCAACAACGCTCTGCTGAACATATCCGCGCACATTGCCTTCACTGTCGGAAACTGCCATAACAGTACCTGCAGGGCCGTCACCTTTAAGGCGGAGAGTGACAGAGTCGTCCTTGCCTTTGAGCACTGCGCCCATAAGTGATGCAGCAGTGAGAAGTCTGCCGAGAGCAGCTGAGCATACAGCAGAGGTTTTGTGAATCTGCTGGGCTTTTTCAACTATATCTGTGGAATTTACTGCCATAACCGTAAGTGTTCCGTCTGTAGAAATGCATCTTACTAATTTACCCATAGTTATACTCCTTTTAAATGCAAAATGCAGAGTGCAGAATGCAGAATTGTGGTCGCGGGTTTACTTTTTGAAAAATCAGTCGGTGTTAACCCGCAGAGAAAGATTTAATATATTGATGAGAATGCAGATTATAAATCATCCGGGCAGTGATTACCCCTTATTGCCAAATAATTTCGGATAAAACCCGGAGCGAAGTTTATTTTACTGAGTGCCTTTTTTTCTTAAAACAAATACTGCCCTTTGAGTGTTGTCGCTGACGGGCTTTTTCGTCATTTCCTCATAAATACCTACTATATCGAATTTATAGTCCTTTACCCAATTTTCAATATCGGAAAGGCTGTAGCCTTTTTCGCAGAACTGCTCTGTATATTTATAGTATACATCTTCCTCTTCGTCTTTTTCGAAAATATCAAGATTTATTGAGGTGAGAAGATTCTCATCGGTACTGTTCTGCCATACGCAGTAAACTTCATCCATATCATAAACAAAGGTGTTGTTTCCGAGAATTTCACGGTGCTTATAGGGTGTGTTGACATCAAAAATAAAAATGCCTTCATCTTCCATAAAAAGTGATACATGGCGGAAAACTTCTTTAACAGTGTTTTCGTCAGTGATATGGTTTATGCTGTCCAGTGTGCAGACGGCACAGTTGATTGTGCCGAAAAGGTCGAGTTCTTCCATTTTCTGACAAAGAAAGATTGTGTCGTCACCGATTTCAAATTTCTTTTCCTGTGCCTGTGAAAGCATCTCCTCGGAAGCGTCAACACCGATAACATCATATCCTTTACCGGAAAAAAGAAGTGACACAGTACCGGTTCCGCAGGCCAAGTCAAGCAAAATCCCCTTGCCGATACCGTTTTCGGCAAGGAGACTGTGAATATAATTGCATCTGCTTTCGTAGTCGACGTTTTCGGTTAATAAGTCATAATAATATGCAAAATCACCGTAACCTGCCATAATTTAATCCTCTTTGCCGAAAATCTTGTCATAACCGCCTTTGCCGAAAGCAAGGGAACGGTTAACACGGCTTATTGTTGCTGTTGAAGCACCTGTTTCTGCAACAATGTCGCTGTATACTCTTTTTTCGCTGAGCATTTTTGCAACAACAAGACGTTGTGAAATTGAAGCGAGTTCGGTTTTTGTGCAAAGGTCGTCAAAAAGTGCTTCACACTCTTCAAGTGTTTCAATTTTAAGAATTGTTTCAAAAAGATAAGCAATATTGTTGTTTACTCTTTCGTTATTTCTGTCAGCCATTATATGTTTCCTTTCAAAATTGAATTGTTTTCTCCATGTTTTGATATTTTAACACATTAAACTTAAAAAGTAAAGAGCATTCTGAAAAAAACGGAAAGGGGAGTCAGCGGCTTAATATACTATTGCTTTTTTTCAGTATTATGTGTATAATTAAACTAGAAAATTATGTCAAAGTGAAAGGAAGAAAAGAAATGAGTTATCAACTTCAGGTGGCACTGACCGTTATTATTGTTATTGCAGTAATTTTTCTTGTTTTATATATGGGACTTGGCTTTGTATTTTTCTTTATTGCCTTGGGGAACAAAAAAAGACCCGATCCCACAGTTCCCTGCAAAGACAGTCTTTTTGAAAGAAATGCAGATAACCCCAATCTTATTGCTGGCTACAAATGGTATGATAATACATACCATCAGGAAGTTGTAATCAAAAACAGAAAAGGTGAAAATCTCCACGGTGTTGAGTTCAGAAATCCATCAAACAGCAATGTGTGGGCAATCTGTCTTCACGGCTGGACGAATGTTAACCGTGAAATGTCCTCTTATGCAATGGAGTATTATAAAAGAGGCTTTAACATTCTTCTGCCCGACCTTCGCGGACACAATAACAGTGAACATAAATTTGTAACAATGGGCTGGCTTGACAGACTTGATGTTGTTGACTGGATAAACAGTATTGTTGAAGAAAATCCCAAATCAAGAATTATTATTCACGGCGTTTCCATGGGCGGTGCAACAACAATGATGACAACAGGTGAAGAACTTCCCGAAAACGTTGTGGTTGCCGTTGAAGACTGCGGATTTACCGGTGTTAAGGATATTTTCACCGACCAGTGCATAAGAAAATATCATCTTCCTCCCAAAATGGTTATGCCTCAGGCAACACTGGTAAATAAACTTATCAACGGATTTTTCTTCGGTGAGGCTTCCGCTGTGGAGCAGGTGAAAAAATCCTGCACTCCCACACTTTTCATTCACGGTGACAGAGACGATTTTGTGCTTCTCGATAATCTTGCCCCTGTGTATGAAGCCTGTGCCGCTCCAAAAGAAAAGCACATAATCAGGGGTGCAGAACACGCAGTTTCTTCACACTGGTGTCACGAAGAATACTGGGAAGTTGTTGATGCTTTCCTTCAGAAGTATTTTTACAAGGAAAAGACTAATCAGGCATAATTCTTGATGCATACATTTATGAAAAGGTGATTAAATGAAGAAAATTTCCGCAAGAATAATTGCGGCGCTTGTAGCCGTAATAACTCTTCTGGTATGTTTTGCGGTTAACTCCTCGGCGTCGGACGGCTGGATTTATGCCGATAAACTTCCCGAGGGAGTTACCGATGAAAACTATATTATTGAATACCGGAACAGATATACCACAGTGTCCGCTACTCTCCCCGGTGACGGTTGGGTGAATAAGGGGCTCAACAAAGTTGTGTATGAAAATGACGGAGAACCGTATGAATCGGATTTTTCAATCCCGGTTTCTCCCACAAGAGAACTCGTCGGCTACTATTACTTTCATTACTGTTCAGCAAGTACGGGTGTAAGAGTAAACTATGCCCTTACCGATACATACCATCATTATGACGCCATAAGCCCCGGAAATTTTTACGAGTACTATTCCGTTCAGGATGACGATGACCCTGCATATACTGCTTATCAGCTCAAGTATTATGACGGCACTTATGTTTACTGTGCTTCGGGTGTTACCTGTGACGGACAGTGGGGAAGTCACGGCAACCGTTCTAATGTGTGGTACAAAAAATACATCTATCAGAACAAGACAGAGGTAAAATATTATAATTTTGAAAAGAAAAGCGACTGGGTGTCTGTTCCAGACAGTGCCGCAACGGATTACACCGTAAGATACAAGGTCAGACATAACCATGTTTACGGTGCATGGACAGTTACCAAAAAAGCAACTTTCACCGCAGACGGTAGCAGATACAGAATATGCAAAACCTGCTCACTTAAAGAAACCAAGCCCATTTACAAAGTTTCGGGCACAAAACTTTCTGCAACATCCTATACCTATAACGGAAAAGTGAAGAAGCCTGCCGTTACCGTCAGAAACAGCAAAGGTACAAACATTTATCCTGAATTATACAGTGTTTCGTATTCTTCAGGCAGAAAAAATATCGGAACATACAAAGTGAAAGTTACTTTGAAGGGTGCAAATTATACAGGTACAAAAAACCTGAGTTTCAAGATTGTTCCCGCCAAGGTAACAAGCCTTAAAGCCGCAGCGAAAAAAGATTCGGTCAAACTCACCTGGGCAAAGGTGACCGGCGGTGTGAAATACAAGGTTTATTCCTATAACACATCAACAAAGAAACTAACCCACCTTGCAACCACATCCAATAACTATTGGACAAATACTTCTCTCAGCAGCAAAAACACTTACAGTTATGTTGTGAAGGCTTACAAGAGGGTTGACGGCGGTGATTATTATTCATCATCTTCCGCGGTTGTGAAGGCACAACCTTACGGTGCACCTGCAAAAGTAACCGGCCTTACCTGTTCTTCAAAGGGTGAAACCACTTTAACTCTTAAGTGGAACAAGGCCGCAGGCAACAGTGTGAAATACTATGTTTATTCTTATAATGCATCAACCAAAAAGTATTCTAAAATTGCAACCACTTCATCAACTCAGTACAAGGTGACGGGACTTAAGGCAAGTAAAACCTATAAGTATTATGTAAGGGCATATTGTCCGAAAGGCGACGGATATCTCGGCGCCAAATCCGATATTCTGTCTGTTAAAACAAAGGAAAAGATGACTTCTCCTGCCGTGAAGAGTTTCAATGCTTCAACAGAAAAGAAGTTCAACAATGTTCTTCTTACCTGGAAAGCCGATTCCACGGTAAAAGGTTTTGTTGTTTATAAGAGCAGCACAAACAAGTCAGGTTCCTTCAAGAAAATAGCAACTCTTGCCGCATCAGCATCGTCATACCGTGATACAAATGTTACTGCAGGCCTCACATACTACTATAAAGTGCGCACCTACAAGATGAACGGTGATGAAACAGTATACGGCAAATACACCGTAACAATGAAAGTTGATACCTACGGCGGCTGGAGAGAAAACCTCGGCATTGCAGACTATTCATATAAGTTTGCAAACAGTTTTGAAGGCTTCGGATATTCCTACAGTTACCGTATCCCGATTTCAAGTTTCCAGATTGTTTTCGGTAAAACTGCCCTTGCGCGTCAGATGTGGGAAGAATACGGAGACGGATGGGGCGGAAACTGCCACGGTATGTGTGCAACCTCAGCACTTCTTAACCACAGAAAGTCAGGCGTTACCATTTCTATGTTCAACTCTTCCGTTTCGAAGGTGAGCCAGTTGGGTGTAAATGATAAGGGGTCTTTGGGACTTTCAGTCAGAGAATTTATTGAAGCAATGCAGATTTCGCAGATGTCTTCACAGATTTACAGAAACAGAAACTGGAACGACCCTGATGCACTTCTCAAAGAAGCATGTCGTATTCCTTACACTGCTAAGCCCATTATTATCGGTGTAAGCAATGATATTATGGGTATCTCCCACGCACTTCTGGGCCTTCGTGCAGTGAAAGTCAGTGATACCCAGATTAATGTGGAACTTTATGACAGTAACTATCCCGGCACAATAAGAAACCTTATTCTCACTGTTAACAGTGAAGGTAAGGTGTTGAGATGGAGTTATGAAATTGACTCCAATCACGTTATAAAAAGCACAGGTGTAACCAGTGAAATTGAATATCTTACCTATGATGATTATTCAGTGATGTGGACAAAGAGAGGTACCTTCACTCAGAGTATCCTGAACAACAATACTCTTATGGTGAACTCAGAATCTTTCAGCATTTACGATTCTGAAGACAATCTCATTGCTACGGTTACCAACGGTGTTGCTGAAAGCGCAGAAGACGATATTGTTGTTGTTGACCCGCAGAAAGTTTTAGGCACAGATGACAGTGCAGCGATGCTGGTTTATCTTCCCACGGATGAAACCTATACCGTTAAAAACAACGACGAAAGCGTTGAAGTGTTTGAAGCAACAATGGTGAATATTGACAGAAGCGCCGAAGTTTCCACAGAATCGGATACAGTTACATTCACCGTTTCCGACAGTGAAGAAATCAACGAAGTTTCGCTTGAAAGCAATGCAAAGGAAAAATTCACCGTAATTCTTGATTCGTCAGATTCTGTTGACGAAGAAAAAATCGAAGTTATCGGTGAAGGTGAGGGCGAAACTGTTGTGGTTTCCGTTTCCGACGGTGAAACCACTTTCGAAAACTGCGAAAACGCCGAAGTGAATAAATAATCTTCAAAAATCAGCACTGTTTCTAAATAATCGGTGCTGATTTTTGAATAATAAAAGGCAGTCAAATGCACATAAATTTATAAATATGCACAAAATACGCAATTATTTGCATAAAATGGTTGACATTACTATTTTTCGGTGCTAAAATATCGTCACATTAAAAAACCAAATCAACTTGGAGGAATTTAAAATGAAAAAGTTTTTAGCAATTGCTCTTGCAGCAGTTATGCTTTTCGCTCTTGCAGCTTGCGGCGGCGACAAAGCAACAGACGGCAACGCAGACGAAACAAAAGCAGTTAAGGTTATCGATATCAACCTTACAGAAGAAGAATATGCATTCGGCGTAGATAAGGATCAGCCCGAACTTCTTGCTGATGTAAATGCTTTCATTGAAAAGATTATGAAAGACGGCACATTCGACGATATCTGCGACAACTATTTCGGTGACGGCACTCCCGTTGCAGTAACATCTGCAGAACTTGACGAAACAAAGGATCAGCTTGTTGTTGCAACCCACGCTGCTTTCGAACACTTCGAATACACAGAAGGTGACAAGTACTACGGTATTGATATGGAAATCGCTGCTCTTCTTGCAAAAGAACTCGGTAAAGAACTTGTTATCAACAACATGGACTTTGATGCAGTTTGCCTTTCAGTAGGTCAGCACAAGTGCGACATCGCAATGGCAGGTCTCACAGTTAAGGAAGACAGAAAAGAACACGTAGATTTCACATCAACATACTATGAAGCATCACAGAAGCTCATCGTTAAGGGTGACGACACAACCTTCGACGCATGTGCAGATGCAGCAGCAGTTGAAGCAATCCTCAAGGGCCTTGACAACACAACAAAAATCGGTGTTCAGAACGGCACAACAGGTAACTTCTATGTTAAGGGCGATGCTGAATGGGGCTTCGACGGCTTTGCAGTTGAATGCGTAGGTTACAAGAATGGTGCACTTGCAGTTCAGGATCTTGTTAACGGTAACATCAACTATGTTGTTATCGACGCAGCTCCTGCAATTTGCATTGCAGATGCAATCAACGAAGTTGCATAATCAAACTGATTAAAAATTAATATACGGCAATACCTCACTTAACGGTGAGGCATTGTTGTTTGTGTAAAGGATTTAATTATGAGTTTTATTACTTTGGGAATTAAACCGTCTTTTGGTTTTATCGGTGAGTTGTTCGATTCCATCGGTGATTTTATAAGTTCATTCCCTGTTAAAGTGGAACGTTTTATTAATGTTTTCATCGATCAGGGCGGATACAACGAAGTTCTTACCGGACTTAAAAATACTATTCTCATTGCCGTAATGGGCCTTATTATAGGTATTGTTATAGGTACACTTATTGCAACAGTCCGTGTACTTCCCAAATACAGCAGAACGGCTAAGATTCTTGACGGTTTGTGTTCATTCTATGTCGGTCTTTTCAGGGGTACTCCCATAGTGGCACAGCTTCTTGTTTTTTACTATGTTATGTTGCCTCTTTTAGGCGTTAAGATGACTTCCGTTAATGTTGCAATATGTGTCTTCGGTCTCAACAGCGGTGCTTACATATCAGAAATGATGCGTGCCGGTATTCTTTCCGTTGACCCCGGTCAGATGGAAGGCGGCAGAAGTGTAGGTATGAGTTACGGTGCAACAATGATGAAAATTGTTATACCTCAGGCAATCAAAAATATACTGCCCACACTTGGTAATGAATTTATCGCACTTATTAAGGAAACCTCTGTTGTATCCTTCATCGGTGCTACGGATATTTATGTTGCATTCAACTATATCGGCTCAAACAGTTACGAATTTATGGTGCCTTATCTTGTTATGGCAATGATTTACATTGTGATTGTTTGTGTAATCTCTCTTGGCATCAAACTTATGGAAAGGAGGCTGCGTAAGAGTGATAGAAGTCGTTAATTTATGCAAATCATTTGGTGATAACAAGGTTCTTAAAAATGTTTCCACCAGAATCAAAAAGGGCGAAAAGGTTGTTATCATCGGTCCCTCAGGCTCAGGTAAAAGTACATTCCTGCGCTGCCTTAACTGTATGGAGGATCCTACAAGCGGCTCAGTTATCTTCGGCGGAGTTGATATAGCTAACCCTAAGGTTGATATTAATATTCACCGTCAGAAAATGGGTATGGTGTTCCAGCACTTTAACCTTTTTGCCAACAAGACGGTTATTGAGAATATTATGATGGCTCCCGTTTACGTCGGTAAAAAGAGACTCAGAAAGCACAGAAAAGAAGGTTTTCCCGAAGGTGCTCCCAGAACAGTTGCCGAGGTGAAGGCTCAGGCAAGGCAGAGAGCCGAAGAACTTTTAAAAAGAATCGGTCTTGAGGATAAGGCTGATGCTTATCCCTCATCTCTTTCAGGCGGTCAGAAACAGAGAGTTGCCATCGTCCGTTCTCTTGCTATGGACCCCGATGTAATTCTCTTTGACGAGCCTACATCTGCGCTTGACCCCGAAATGGTAGGGGAAGTTCTTGAACTTATGAAAGAACTTGCAGAGCAGGGTATGACAATGGTTGTTGTTACCCACGAAATGGGCTTTGCAAGAGAAGTAGGCACAAGAATTCTGTTTATGGACGACGGACAGATTGTTGAAGAAAACACACCCCGTGAATTTTTTGATAATCCCCAGAGCCCCAGAGCAGTTGAATTTTTATCAAAAGTGTTGTAATATTATAACAGGTGTTTCGAAACTATTTAAAAATGGTGAAAAACACCTGTTTTAGTTTTTGTTAAAAACTGTAAAAAAATACACAGTGGGGGAATTGTTAAATGGATAATTTTGACTTGTTGAATTTTACGGGTTCTATGTTCGAGGACAGGGAAACCTTGCAATTGAAATTGAGTGATCCTCGCATACCTCAGTATCAGAAAGAAGAAATGGTAGCACAGCATAACTGGCACTATCTTGATTCGATGACAACCGATCCCGTTGATAATATATTCAGGTTAAATCTGCAATCACCCTCTGTTACAACCTACGACTCAAACTATAAAGCACCGTCAGGCAGAGACGAAGGATATCTGACCGACTTTGCATCAGATAATGTATTCAACGCAAAAGAACATAAAACCGAAGTAAAATATGATGTGTTGGCGAAACTTAAAAATGTCAGACAGTGCATTTCTGTAAAAAAAGTTGATAAAAAACCTGAAAAAAGAGATGTTACTCCGGCATGGGTTATCAACAGAATTAATTATATGTTCTGCTCTTTGATAGAGCACAAAGAGAACAGTTCTATAGTTGTTGACGAGACTGAAAAACTTATCGGTGAGAATTGCGGCTTGAGTTTAGTTTTTGATAAACTCAGAAGCAGTTACGCCGATAATGAGAGTTATCTTTATTTGCCGGGGGCAATGCTGATTGTTTTGAAAAAATATAAAGATTTCTGTAATACAGCCAGTTACCAAAACTTAGAAAAGTTGTACTGTGATTATATGGATGCCATCATTAACAATTCTTATGAGGTTTCGGATTGTTCGGTGAATCTTTATGCTGCTAAGGACAAAAAGTATTATTCTTTAATCAACGATGACAGATGGCAGATGGGTTCACTTGTGATGGACAGAAATGTTTATAAAAATGCAATGGAACTGCATCATCGTGCGGTGTGCACTTTTTTCTCTAATGACAATGGGCAGAATTATACAGAGAAAGAAAAACCTGAACTTTCTTATGAATTCATCCGCTGCTGGTGTGAACCTCTTAGTTTTTATAAACCGAAAAACATTGAATTTTTATATTCCGGAATATCTTATCGTACAGGGCCGGATACAGTTGGGGCACGATACGCTTATTTTGCAAAAAATCTGTTAAAAAAGAGGGGGCATTTCGGTCTTATAGTGTATTGTCTTTTAAAGGGCTGTGAGTCGGAAAAGAATTTTTATAATAATAACAGGAATTTTATTGATGAATTTGCCGGAATGTGCAGTGAAACCGACGACTTCGATGAAGCATGGCAGCGTCTGAGAAGCATATTTAACGGAAATGCTGATATAGAAGAAAAGTATATCAGTTTTTGTACAACGCGAATTTGCGACAATTTAGAAAAATTTAAGAAAGATTTAATTACAGTAGCAAAACGAGTTCCGATAGATAAATATGAAATTGACCGGTTGAAAGAAATCAAGAAAAAGAAAACAGATGATATTTTTGATGTTCTGGAAAGGGAACTGAAAAGGTCTTCGTGCTTTGCTTTGGTGAACAAGTTGGAGGATCAGAAAAGCATTGCCAATGAAAAATATGCTCAGGTATATTCCTTTACAAAGAAAGCAGTAACTGATTCTTATGCAAAAAACTACTGGATACCGCAGAATAGGTGCAGATATTGCGGAGGAGAGTTTAGTGGTGTTTTCAAAAAAGAATGCAAGAAGTGCGGTAAAGTAAAAGATTATTAAGTTATTATTCAGAAGAGCGGTCGGAATTTGAATCCGAACGCTCTTTTTGTTCACAAATTATTAATATTCTAATAAAGATACAACAAAGATAATTTGAGTTAATATAAAAGTAAAAAACAACATCGTGTTGTATTTTTGGCTGTTTATTATTGACTTTAAAAGTATAATTTGATATTATATAAATTGGTATATGTTGCATTGTTGTTATAAAGCAACAGTATTAAAATTCAGACGGAAAATTATTCCGCACAATGAAAGAAGTGTAGAATTTATGAAGAAAGAACTCCCAACAAAGGTATACGACCTTATTCCTTCTCAGGAAACAATGTACCTTATGGTTAAGTACAGTTTTTCCAAGCAGATTACCCAGATTCCCACATCAATCACTGTAGATATGGATGTTGATTTTGATCTTCTGACAAAGGCTCTCAACATTGAGTTTGAAAGAAACGACAGCCTTCGTCTCAGATTCACAAAGGTTGACAAGCAGATTAAGCAGTACTTCCTGCCTTCCTTCAGAATGAACAAAGTTCCTATGAAGTATTTCCGCAGTGTTGAGGAGCAGAAGGCTTTCTTCTTAAAAGACGGACAGACTCCCGTTAAGTTCCTCAAAGGTGAAAGTTTCAGAATTTTCTTCTATAAAATTGCAAATGTGGGCAGCGGTATTTATCTGAATGTCAGCCATCTTAATATGGATGCCCTCGGCGCAGTCGTTTTCTACCTTGACCTTATGGGCGTTTATCAGGCACTTAAAACAAACAGCGAACTTCCCGAGCCTCTTTATTCATACGAAGAGTACATTCAGCAGGAACTTACCAAAGTTGCTGCTAAAAAGAGATGGGACAAGCACGAAAAATGGTATCGTGAATATTTTGAAAAGGGCGGCGAACCCTTCTATGCAGGTGTACACGGTCCTGCTTTCCTTGAAAAAGCAAGAGAGAAGAAAAAGAATCCCGAACTCCGCGTTCCCGCTGCATACAATCCCATTTATGATAAGTGCAGTATGGTTAACGGTCACATCGGTGCTGAGGATGCAGCAAAGATTTTTGATTTCTGCAGGAAAAACGGCATTGCACCGGAAAGTCTGTTTATGTTGGGTCTTCGTACTCACTGCTCAGCAATCAACTACAGAACTCCCGATGTATTTATGATGGCAAACTGTTCAAAGCGTGCCACTGTTAAAGAAAAGAGAATGGGCGGATGTCTTGATCAGCCCGTACAGGTCCGCACAATAATCTCCGAAGATCAGACCTTTATGGACGGTATCAACGAGTATACATCTGTAAGAACACAGCTTTATCGCCATGTTGAATATCCCTACATCACTGCAAGAGATATGTCAAGAGAGATTTACAACTACAATCTCATTCAGGGTCCCGCATGTATGATGTTCTCCTGGATTCCTCTTCCTGTAGGTATTGACCTTGGCTTCAAGTTCGACTTCCAGTTCTATGATCTCGGAAGATACTTTACACCGCTTTACACAATCTGTACTCCCAACCCCGTTGATAACGGTATTGACCTTAACTATATGTACAGAGTTAAACTTTCAGAAAAGAGCCAGATTGAAGCACTTCACAAGAACTGTATGAAGGTTGTTATGGCAGGTATTGAAAATCCCGACATCACAATCAGAGAACTTCTTGATATGTGTAACTGATAAAAAATTGATATTAGACTAAAACGGTGGAACACCGAAAAAAATAATGAATCAGGAGAATAAGAATGCATATTGAAATCAGTAAAAAAGAGTTTAAAGAATTAGCCAAACTCAGAACAAAAATTCATAACTACGGCCCTCTCGGTACAATCAAGGATATTTTCACAAGAAGTGAAGAATTCGGTGACAGGGTGGCTGTTGTTGAAAAAATCAAAAAGCAGGATATGGTATATACCGTTAAAGAGTTTCACGATAAGGTAAGACAACTCGGTACAGCCCTTTATGAAATCGGTCTGGGCGGACAGCACGTTGCAATTGTAAGTGAAAACAGTTACAACTGGATTGTTACTTTCTTTGCAATCGTATGCGGCGGCGGTGTAGCAGTTCCCATTGACAAGGAACTTCCCGATAAAGATATCAGTATGCTTATTTCAAAAGGTGATGCTGTTGCTGTTTTCCACTCAAGAACATATAAAGAAACAGCAAAACTTCACATTGAAAATGATGACCGTTGCAAGTATGCAATTAATATGACACACAACGGCAAGGCAGACGGCGGCAATTTCCTCACCATTGACGAACTTTGCGAAATGGGTAAGGAACTTCTTGCAAAAGGTGACAGACGCTTTATTGACAGCGAAATCAAAAAGGATGACCTTGCAGCAATTGTGTTCACTTCAGGTACCACAGGAACAAATAAGGGCGTTATGCTCACTCACTACAACTTCTCATCAAATGTTGAAGGCGTTCTTGACTTCCTTGGCCCCGAACAGTCAACAATGTCAATTCTTCCCATGAACCACGTTTATGAACTTTCCTGCAGTGTTCTTACTGCCATTTATATGAACGGTATCATTTATGTAAATGACAGCCTCAAGAATATTCTTCCCAACATCAACGATTTCAGACCCACTGCAATGGCAGTTGTACCTCTTGTTCTTGAAAGTATCTACAACGGTATCTGGGCAAAGGCAGAGGCAAAAGGCAAGGCTGATATTATGCGCAAGATGATTAAAATCAGCAACAAACTCCTTGAAGTAGGCATTGATATCAGACCCATCGTGTTTAAGTCAATCAGCGATAACTTCGGCGGTCAGTTCCCAACAATGAGTTGCGGCGGCGCTCCTGCAAGAGGCGACCATATCAAAGTTCTTTCAGAACTTGGCTTCAACATCATTTCCGGTTACGGTATGACAGAATGCTCACCCACAATCACACTTCACAAAAACGGCAGAAAGAAACCTCTTTCAGCAGGCTATGCTTTCCCCAGAGCAAAATTTATCATTCACGACCCTGATGAAGAAGGTATCGGTGAAATCTGGGTTAAGGGTGACAACGTAACAAAGGGTTACTACAAGGATGAAGAAGCAACAAAGGCATCATTCTCCGAAGACGGCTGGTTCAAGACCGGTGACTACGGCAGACTTGACGAAGACGGCGAACTTTACATCACCGGCAGAAAGAAGTTCCTTATCATTCTTCCCAACGGTGAAAACATTTTCCCCGAAACAGTTGAAAGCAATATTATGGAACACCTTCCCTATGCTGTTGAAACTGTAGCATTTGAAGAGAAGGTTGTGGCAGCAACAGGCAAAGAAACCACAATTATGACTGCTGCAATTTATGTTAACAGAGAGTTCCTCAAAGATATGAGTGATGAAGAAATCATAGCAAAAACAAAGGCTGATGTTGCTGAATCCAACAAAGGCCAGCCTGCATACAGAAAAGTGCAGAATGTTTATGTATCATTTGAAGAATTCGAGAAGAACTCAACAAGAAAGGTTATCAGACAGAAGGTAATCGACACATACACAAAGAAAACGGAAACTGTATAAAAGGAGGACACAGAAATGCTTGAAACATTAAGAGAAGTTATTTGCCGTTACGTTGACATCGACCCGGCAACTCTTACAGAAGATACCAACATCAGAAGTGAACTTGGTCTTAACTCACTTGAACTTATCAACATTGCAGTTGCAATTGAAGACGAGTTTGATGTTGAAATCCCTGACCGCGAGGTATCAAATATTGAAACTCTCGGTGATGCTATCAAAATTATCGAAAAGTATATTGAAGACTGATAAAAAGAAAATTATCCTCTCCCGTGCCAAGACTTCGGGAGAGGATTTTTTTTAAGAAATAACATAATCTCAAAAAAGCAGATTATTTTTTTAAAAGGCTTGATTTTTCAGTTGTTATTGTGTATAATAGCAAGGCAACAAAAACATACGGAGAGTTGTCCGAGCTGGTCGAAGGAGCACGACTGGAAATCGTGTAAACACCTAAAAGTGTTTCGAGGGTTCGAATCCCTTGCTCTCCGCCAAAATGAAAGGTAGTACCACAAGGTACTACCTTTTATTTTTCACCTTTTGAAACTTTTAACCAAAAA
>JAZOAX010000213.1:0-2621 GCA_045595685.1 Acutalibacteraceae bacterium | reverse complement strand
GAGCAGGGGAACGACCAAAGAAAAGAACTTCTTGTTACCCACAATCTGCGCCTTGTGGTGTATATCGCAAGAAAATATGAAAACACGGGCATCGGCATAGAAGACCTTGTTTCAATCGGCACAATCGGACTTATCAAGGCTGTTAACACCTTCTGTCCCTCTAAAAAGATTAAACTTGCCACCTATGCTTCCCGCTGCATAGAAAACGAAATTCTTATGTTTCTCAGAAAAACTGCCAACCAGAAAAACGAAATGAGTTTCGATGAGCCTCTGAATGTGGACTGGGACGGTAACGAACTGCTTTTGAGTGATGTTCTGGGCTCGGACAGTGATGTTGTTAACCGTAATATTGAATATCAGGATGAAAAAAAGCAACTTTTAAAGGTTGTATCGCGCCTTCCCGAAAGAGAAAAGCAGATTATGACAATGCGTTTCGGACTTTTCGGCTCAAAAGAGTTCACACAAAAGCAGGTTGCAGATTTATTGGGTATTTCACAAAGTTACATTTCAAGGCTCGAAAAACGGATAATAGAAAAACTTAAAAGAGAAATGGAACGTATGGGTTGATTTGTTGACTTTTGAGTGTCTATGGTATAAAATGAGTAAAGTTAAAATAAAGGAGATAGAAAATTATGTCTTTTGCAGCAGGATACGGAAAAACCAACATAGATCTGCTTTTTGCAGATATGCCGAGACTTCCCGAAGAAGGGGAAGAAATTTTCACCGATAATTTTTCTCTTTGTATCGGCGGCGGAGTACCGGGTACAATGATAACCCTCGGAAGACTGGGAGTTGAATGTAAAACAGTAACGGAGTTATCCGAAGATATGTTTTCTTCCTTTGCTTTGTCCGAATTCAGAAAAGCAGGGGTAGAGCCCATAAATGTTTATGAAGGCGAAAGAATTGCCGTAAACATCACAGCAGGTGCAATAACAAAAAATGACCGTACTTTCTGGTCATACGGCAATCCCGACAAAACTGTTGATGCCGAAAAAATATATAAATCACTCAGCGGGGCTAAGGCTGTTGCAATGCACGAAGATCACCCTGAAATTTATCGCAGACTGAAAAAGGAAGGCTCCACCGTTATTCTTGACACAGGTTTTATTGAGGGAATGAGCCTTGACACATACAAAGGTATGCTTGAAATTGCGGATTATTATCTTCCCAACAGAAAAGAAGCAATGATACTCACAGGCGAAACCGACCCGAAAAAAGTTCTTGTGAAACTCAGTGAATACCTTGACACTGCAATTATGAAACTCGACAAAGACGGCTGCCTTATTTATAAAGACGGAAAATATACCTTTGTAAAGAGTATAGACGAGTTTGTCCGAGTGGATTCAACGGGTGCGGGAGACGCCTTCTTTGCAGGGTTTATGTACGGAATTATGAAAGATGAGCCCATTGAAAGATGTGTTCTTTTCGGTAACATTACCGGCGGTAAATGTGTAACTGCAGTCGGCTGCACAACGGCATATTTCACCGAAGAAGAACTTCTCAGTATGGCTGAAAAGTATAAAGATAACATTGTTGAAAATTATTGAGGTTAATTATGAACGAAAAGAATTTTTCCGACTGGCTCATAGTTTCGGACATTGACGGAACTCTTATAGACAAAGCCCGTCGCACTCCTAAGGTCAATACTCAGGCAATTGACCGTTTTGTGCACAAACTAAACGGAAACTTTACCTTAGGCTCCGCAAGAGGTGTGCAGTCGCTGAAACCTCATTATATGAATCTTCCGGATGTCACAACTCCCGCAATTGTCCTCAACGGAGCAGGGATATATGATTTTTCAAAGGAAAAAATGATATGGTTTAATCCCGTTCCTGAAAAGGGAATTGAAATTGTGCGAAAGTGTATGGAAAAATTCTCTTTTCTTGAAATCGGCATTTTCACCGATGATATGATATACCTCGTAAGACCCCGCCTTTTATCACCCGTTATGATGCGCCTTGATAACCTCACTCACAAAAAGGTGAAAACTGTTGACGAAGTGCCGAAGGATAAATGGGGCAAGGTGATTTTCTTCTGCACTCCCCGGCAGAAAAAAGCAATCAGAAAATTTGCTGAGTCTCTGTCTTCGGGTGATGTGGCATATATAGATACTACAGCTGCATCATTCGATATGGTGAATTCCACAACCAATAAGGGCACCGCAGTTCTTGCCCTTGCGGAAATTCTCGGTGTACCGGAAGAAAATACCGGGGCAATAGGTGACTACTATAACGACCTTGATATGCTGAAAACCGTAAGGCACCCTGCCTGCTGCAAGCAGGCTCCCGAAGAAATACATAAAGTGTGTGAGTATCATGCCTGCCACTGCAATGACGGTGCCGTTGCAGATTTTCTTTCATATATAGAAAAAACTTACTGATAAATTATTAAAATCAACTTCGCAGTGTTGACACATTGCGAAGTTTTGTTGTATACTTTTTAAGTAAATCTGAATTACGGAAAGGAAATGTTAATATGAAGAAATTTATTTCCATTTTGCTCACAGTTTTAATGGTTTTCACTCTCAGTGTGCCTGCTTTTGCCGCTGACGGTGATGCAGCGGCCGATGAAAACTATGACGGCCCCCCCGTTGTTGTTGTAAGAGGTATTGACTTTGCAGG
>JAZOAX010000212.1:0-7936 GCA_045595685.1 Acutalibacteraceae bacterium | reverse complement strand
AGAGTGGGCGACAGACACATTATTTTCAAAATTGAAGAATATGAAATTGTCTCCCGTCTTCTTGAAGGCAATTTCCTTAACTATAAATCTGCAATTCCTCTTACTTATGCAACAAGAATTATTGTTCCCACAAGAAATATTATTGAATGTATCGAGAGAACTTCGCTTATTATCACAGATAAATCCAGTCCTGTTCGCTGCGTTGTTGAAAACGGTATTATGAAGTTTTCGTCTGTTACCGCTATCGGTACTGCAAATGATAAAATGGCTGCAGATATTGAAGGTAAGAACATTGAAATCGGTTTTAATAACAGATTCGTTCTTGACTGCCTTAAAGCATGTGATGTTGACGAAATCAAAATTGAAATGTCAAGTGCAAATCAGCCCATTACTTTTGCTCCTCTGGAAGGCGACAGTTTCTTCTTCCTTGTTCTTCCCGTAAGAATATAAGGATATAATATTTTAACTTTATATTTAAAGAGATGACAAATTATGAAAATTAAAGTTACGGTTAAACAGCCACCGAAGAAAAAAGAAGTTGATGTGAAAATCACAACTGAAAATATACGTCTTGACAATGCTTTGAAATTTGCCTGTGCCGTTGGTACAGGCGGACAGGCAAAATGGGTTATTCAGGATGAACTTGTTAAAGTTAACGGTGAAATCTGCACTTCAAGAGGAAAAAAACTTGTTGAGGGCGACACTTTTGAATTTGAAAGAGTAATTTACAAAATTCTTAAGTGAGATTTAATAAATCCGGATCTGAGAAAATAAAAAAGAAAATATCTTATCCGGAAAAATTTGATTTTTGAATTGATGTTCAATTTTTAAAGTATGTATCTTAAAAAAAATGTTCGGTTTGAGGTATTAAAAAAGGTATTATTGTGAAGCGGTAATTCAAAATTCCGAATTCCGAATTTTCCGGAGATATTATGAACGTAAATCACATTGAAGTTAAAAATTTCAGAAATATTGAATATGCCTATCTTGACCCATGCGAAGGCGTTAACATCATTTACGGTGAAAATGCTCAGGGAAAGACAAATCTTCTTGAAAGTATATGGCTTTTTACGGGCTGCAGATCTTTCCGCGGGTCAAAAGACAGTGAACTTGTAAATTTCAACAAACAAAAAGCCAATCTTTATTTGGATTTTTTTGCTTGTGAAAGGCAGCAGAGTGCTTCTCTTGAAATTGGTGAAGGAAGAAAGTTTATTCTTAACGGCGTAAAAATGAAAAGTGCATCACAGATTATGGGTGAATTTCTTTCTGTTGTTTTTTCTCCCGACCACCTTTCTCTTGTAAAAGAAGGTCCTTATGAAAGAAGAAAATTTCTCGATATTGCCATAAGTCAGTTAAAACCCAAGTACGGTGTAACACTTTCACAGTATAACAAAGCCATTGCTCAGAGAAATATTCTTTTGAAAGATATTCAGTTTCATTCTGAACTTTATGATACCCTTGATATCTGGGAAGACAGAATTGCATTTTTTGCTTCAGAAATTATAAGGCAGAGAATCGGATATATTGCAAAACTTTCTCTTTATACCGATGAGATTTATTCGGGTCTTTCACAAAACAGGGAAAAAATGAAAATTGCATATAATCAGCAGACTGTTGTTATTGGTGACAGTAAACAGGAACTTTATGAAAATATGAAAAATCAACTCTATCAGTCCCGTAAAAACGACCTTATAACAGGTTTCACTTCCGTTGGTCCTCACAGAGATGATCTGAGTATTAAAATTGACGGTCTGATTGCAAGAAATTACGGCTCACAAGGTCAGCAGCGTTCAGCGGCCCTTGCACTCAAACTTGGTGAAGCGGCAGTAATAAAGAATTTTTCCGATGAACAGCCCGTTGCTCTTCTTGACGATGTTATGAGCGAACTCGATTCAGGCAGACAGAATTATATTCTTAATCATATAAAAGACTGGCAGGTTTTTATCACCTGCTGCGACCCTGCAACTGTCTCTAATATGAAGTACGGCAGAGCATTTAAGGTAGAAGACGGTAAAGTAGTCAGTAGTCAGTAGTCAGGTATATGACGAAGGCACATATATTAAAATTATGACTACTAACTACTTAAAAATAAACATAAAGGTGAAAGTACAATGTATCTCCATTTAGGTCAGAGCACAGTTATAACTTTTGATGAAATAATAGGTATTTTTGACCTTGACAGCACAACAGTTGCAAAAAAGACAAGGGATTACCTTTCAATTGCGCAAAAAGAAGGCAGAGTTAAAGAAGTTTCTTATGAACTGCCGAAAAGTTTTATAGTATGCCGTAATAAGTCAGGAGAGAACATTGTTTATCTTTCCCAGATTTCTACTTCAACGCTTTTAAAACGAACAGAAGAACTGCGCTATCAGTCACAAAAATAAAAGCATAAAAAAAATAATTCAAATAAAAACAATTGACTTCGTAAATACGGCGGAATTGTAAGCAACTTTTAACAGAGTACTCAGTAATTCCGAAAACCGAATTCCGAATTCTAAATTTAAGAAGGAGGTATCAGCCATGGATGAAAATCAAGTTCAGGCTAATGCTGAAAATCAGGAAATAACAACACCGGAAGAAATTATTGAACAGATGAATACTGTTGTAACGGAAGAATACAACGCAGATGCTATTCAGGTTCTCGAAGGTCTTGAGGCTGTAAGAAAGCGTCCCGGTATGTATATCGGTTCAACAGGTCCCAGAGGTCTGCATCACCTTGTTTATGAAATTGTGGATAACTCAATTGACGAGGCTCTTGCAGGTTACTGTACCCACATTGAAGTTGAAATTCTTCCCGGAAATGTAATCACCGTACGTGATAACGGACGAGGTATTCCCGTAGGCATCAACGAGCAGCAGGGTCTTCCTGCAGTTACCGTTGTTCTTACCGTGCTTCACGCCGGCGGTAAATTCGGCGGCAGCGGTTACAAGGTATCAGGCGGTCTGCACGGTGTTGGTTCTTCTGTTGTTAACGCACTTTCAGAATGGATGGAAGTTGAAGTTTCACAGAACGGACACATTCATCACCAGCGCTTCGAAAGAGGTAATATATGTACTGACCTTACTGTTATCGGTGACACAGAAGAAACAGGTACATTTATCCGCTTTAAGCCCGACTCTCTTATTTTCCAGGAAACAACAGAATACGATTACGAAACACTTCAGAAGCATCTTCGTGAATCTGCATTCCTTAACGCAGGCCTTGCAATCACACTTACAGACAGACGCGACGAAGAAAATATTGTTGAAGATTACTTCTGCTATGAAGGCGGTCTCGGCTCTTTCGTTGAATATATCGGTGAAAGTTACGGTCTTACACAGATTCACGAAAAAGTTATTCACTTCTCATCTGTTGACGGTGACAGAAGTGCCGAAATTGCACTTATGTATAATGACGGATATAAAGAACGTATTCTCTCTTATGCCAACAATGTTAATACCGTTGACGGCGGTACTCACGAAACAGGTTTCAAAACTGCTCTTACAAGAGTATTCAACGAATACGGAAAGAAATACGGTTATCTTAAAGATGCCGACAGTAAACTTGCCGGTGAAGACTGCCGTGAAGGTCTTGTTGCCGTAATTTCCGTTAAACTTACTGAGGCTCAGTTTGAAGGACAGACCAAGGGCAAACTCGGTAATACAGAAATCACAAAACTTGTAAACAACACAGTTTACACAAAACTTTCAGACTTCTTTGAAGAAAATCCTGCTGTTGCAAAGGCTATTATCTCAAAATCCCTTGATGCATCAAGAGCGAGAGAAGCAGCAAGACGCGCAAGAGAAGCAGCAAGAAGAAAGTCTCCCCTTGAATCAAACTCACTTCCCGGTAAACTTGCAGACTGTACGGAAAAAGACCCCACGAAGACAGAAATTTACATCGTAGAGGGTGACTCTGCGGGCGGATCTGCAAAGGAAGGCAGAGACAGAACAATTCAGGCTATTCTTCCTCTTTGGGGTAAGATGCTCAATGTTGAAAAGAGCCGCCCCGACAAAGTTATTACAAACGAAAAACTTCTTCCCGTTGTAACTGCTCTCGGTGCAGGCTTCAATGAAGATTTTGATGTTAATAAACTCCGTTATCACAAAGTTGTTATTATGGCCGATGCCGACGTTGACGGTGCTCACATCAGAACTCTTCTTCTCACATTCTTCTTCAGATATATGAGACCTCTTATTGACGGCGGATTCGTTTACATCGCACAGCCTCCTCTTTATAAACTCAGTAAGGGTAAAAAGCACGAATATGCTTATTCCGATGAGGAAAGAGACAGAAAGATGGAAGAAATGCCCGGTGCGGACATTCAGCGTTACAAAGGTCTTGGTGAAATGGACCCCGAACAGCTGTGGGAAACAACAATGAATCCCGAAAACAGAATTATGCTTCGTGTTACACTTGAAGATGCAATTCAGGCAGACGAAACCTTCTCAATTCTTATGGGTGACCAGGTTGAACCCAGACGTGATTTCATCACTAAGAACGCAAGATATGTTCAGAATCTGGACGTTTAATTTAATTTGGAATTACTAAGGACTTGATATAAAAAATGACACCATACGGAATAGTATACAAAGAAAACATCTACGCCTTTGAAGAAAGTATCAGGGTGTGGCAAAAAAAATTCGGTGTTCTGAAACTCAGTACCTTCATTAAAATTTCTGCTGTTTTGTGGGCTCTGGCAGCAGTTATAACAGTTGCCCTGTACCTTTTGGGTATAGATGCATTTTATGCCGTTGTTTATATTGTTCTGACCGTTATAACAAACATTTTTGTGTGGATAGGCATCCGCAACGGATATATAAAACAGATAAGCAAAGCAAACTATCAGCCCACAGAAAAACAGATTGTTCTTTTTGACGACAGAATGGAAATTACAACAGGTTACGGCAAAGGAACTTATTTCTATGACGAAATACTGATGGTATATGAAAGAAATTCAATAATCACCATTATTCTTGATTCCGGTGCTACCCCCTACTGTGTGAGTATGCCTGACATAAAAAAAGGCGATTACAGAATTTTTACTCAGCTTCTTAAAGAAAAAACTGCTCCTGTTTATGTTTCAAAGGGAGGTGCAGTGTGATGAAATACTTTTCACTCAGTTACTCCCTTTCAAAAGAAGATTATTCCGAATATTCAAAACTCGGAATAAAAGCCCTCACGGTAACAAGACTTAAAAAGATTATTTTCCCACTTATATTTTTTATTGGTATGGGATTATTTTATGAAGAAGGTTCATTCTTATTTATTCCTGTTCTTTTTGTTGTGAATTTTGCAGTTCCTATTATGGTAGACAGAGAATATGTGAATGCTCTTTATAAAAAGTCAAACTTAATCAGAAAGACACTGACCGTTGACTTTTACTCCGACCATTTTGTGCTGAGCACACAACCTGATGTTTTTTCAAAATGTTCTTCCGAAAAGCATTTCGGTTTCGATACCGTTGTTGCAGTTAACGAAACAGCAGGTTACTTCTACTTCATTTTCAGAACAAACAATATTCTTATTATACCTAAATCTGCCCTTTCACCCGAACATTTCGGTATGATAAGAAATCTGATTGACAATCTCTTTTCTAAGGTTTACAGAAGTGTCTGATTCAGGGATTAGGATTTAGGGACTAGGATCTGGGGTCTAGATCTGAACATTTTCAGAGGTGATAACAATTGGATGAAAAAATATTTTCATATAAAGATGATTATCCCTGCATTTATGAAGGAATGAAAATTTTTCTTACCAAATATTCCGTAAGAAGGAAGAAAAATTATATTATTTGCTTTGTTGTTTCTGCTTTTCTTTCATTTCTTGTAAACATTTCTGAAATGATAAACAGCTATGACAATTTTTACAGAGGCTTTCTTTTACTGTGTTCTGTTTTTATCGGATTAGGTTCTTTTATGTATTTTCATCTTTACGGTGCAATACATCTCAGACAAAAAGCATCAAGGATGTATGCTATACATAAAGACCGGCACAAAGAAATAATTTTAAGGCAGGATGATGTTATTTTTAAAAGGGATTTTTGTTCTTCAAATTATTACTATGATGAATTTGTTGCGGTGATTGAAGGTAAAAAATCAGTTTCTTTTATTGTTTCAAAGTCTGCCGAACCTATTATCTTTTCAAAAACAAGCGATAATGCAGAGTTGCTGACAGCAATTGTTAAAGAAAAGCTTGGAGAAAGATATATTGATAAAACAAAGGGAGGCAGAAAAAAATGAGTTTGCTTTCCGTAACATTCAGTCTTACAAAAGAAGACCTTGAAATAATTAAAAAAGAAGTACCGAAGGTTAAAAAATTATCTCCGAAAATGATTTTAATAATCATACTTATCCTTGTTTTCTGCGGAATATGGTTATTTTTAGATTTGGCATTTATTTCATTTAATTTACTTCTGGTTTTTCTTGTACCTTTCATTATAATAAATCTTTCTGTTTTTTTTGAAAACAAGAACCCGGACAGTAAAATGATAAAAAGGTCAACTACATTTGAATTGTTTGAAGACAGAATAAAAATAACCCGTAATCCCGATGAAAATTTCAAAGGAAAATATGAAAAAGAGTTTCCTTTGGATGAAGTAGCAGAATATAAAGAGTATCAGAATTTTATAATTATAGTTTTCAAAAATTATGATGCTCAGTTTTTAATGAAAAAACATTTCAAAAAAGAAGAAACAGAACTTCTTTTATCAAGAATAAAAAAATAATGTGACCAAAATTCTGCATTTTGCACTTTGCATTTTGCATTCTATGTAGGTGATAAAATGGAAAATTTAAACTATGAAAACCAAACGATAATTGATGTAGATCTTAATAAGGAAATGCGAAAAAGTTTCCTTGATTATTCAATGTCAGTTATTACTTCCCGTGCACTTCCCGATGTAAGAGACGGTCTGAAGCCTGTTCACCGCCGTATTCTTTACACCATGCACGAAAACGGACTTTATCCCGAAAAGGCATACCGTAAATGTGCCGACACCGTAGGTTCCGTTCTCGGTTCCTACCACCCCCACGGTGACGCATCTGTTTATGATGCGATGGTACGTCTTGCACAGAAATTCTCAACAAGATATATTCTTGTTGACGGTCACGGTAACTTCGGCTCTGTAGACGGTGACCCCCCTGCTGCTTACCGTTACACCGAAAGTAAAATGAGCAAAATTTCAATGGAAATGCTCACAGATATTGATAAGGATACCGTTGACTTTGCTCCCAACTACGATGACCGTCTGAAAGAGCCCACCGTTCTTCCTTCAAGATTCCCCAATGTTCTTGTAAACGGCTCAACAGGTATTGCCGTTGGTATGGCAACAAACATTCCCCCTCACAACCTTCGTGAAGTTATTGAAGGTATGTGCTATTATATCGATAATCCCGAAGCAGAACTTGACGAACTTATGCAGTTCATCAAGGGTCCCGACTTCCCCACAGCAGGTATTGTTATGGGCAGAGCAGGTATCAGAGCCGCATACGCAACGGGACGCGGTAAAATCGTTGTAAGAGCAAGAACTGAGATTGTAGAAAACAAAAACGGCAGATTTTCAATTGTTGTAACAGAACTTCCTTATCAGGTAAATAAGCGCCGCCTTATTGAATCTATGGCTGACCTTGTAAAAGATAAGAAAATTGAAGGCATTGCCGATATCAACGACTATTCTAACCGTGAAGGTATGAGACTTGTTGTTGACCTTAAAAGAGATGCTAACCCTCAGGTTGTTCTCAACCAGTTGTTCTCATATACACAACTTCAGATTTCCTACGGTATTATCACCCTTGCACTTGTAAACGGTGAGCCGAAGATTCTCACCTTAAAGCAGGTGCTTGACCACTATATCAAGTTCCAGGAAGAAGTTATTGTAAGAAGAACAAGATACGACCTTAAAAAAGCTCAGGAAAGAGCACACATATTGGAAGGTCTTATGGTTGCCCTTGACTT
>JAZOAX010000211.1:0-5349 GCA_045595685.1 Acutalibacteraceae bacterium | reverse complement strand
TTATTTAAAAAATTCAATCAGAAAAATTTCATATATTAATCCTAAAGTAATAATTTGTATGCACCTGATACAGATAATTATTGATTAAAATAAGAAAATGTGTTATCATTAATAGTTGAAAATGATTAACTTAATTATTTTAATCCCCTCAACTAAATAAAACATTTATTTTGTATAGTTCATTATAGTGCAATTTGCACAAATACTAATTTTATCCCCTTTTAAAAAAGATAGTAAAATTTTCGTTTAAGGATGATTTCTCAAATGCAAATCAAAGTTCAAAACGGTGTTGTCGATTTATCCGGCGAGCCAATTTTAAAAAAAGTTGATATAGAAATTAATACTCAAAGCAGAATCGGTATTGTTGGTCGTAACGGGTGCGGAAAAACAACACTTCTGAGACTTATTTCCGGTGAGTTGGAAATAAGCAAAGATAACCCTGAACTTAACAGTCAGCATATTATTTCTGGAAAGCCTGTTATAGGTACCTTGTCTCAGATGGCATTCAGTGATAACAGTGTTTCTATGTTGAATGAAATCAGAAGTGCTTATACTGAACTTCTTGAAATGAAGGATAAGCTCAGTTATCTTCAGAATGAAATGGAAATATACCCTACTGACGAAAATATTTCCGCATACACTGCTTTGCTTGACAGATTTACAAATGCTGGTGGGTTTTATTTCGAAAAAGAATATGAAGCAGCAATTAAAAAATTTGGATTTACTGAAGAAGAAAAATTTAAGCCTTTATCTGATTTTTCAGGCGGACAAAGAACGAAAATTGCTTTTTTAAAACTGCTTTTATCTAAACCCGACCTTCTTCTTCTCGATGAACCCACCAACCATCTTGATGTTGATGCTGTTACCTGGCTTGAAGAGTACCTTTCAAATTATAAAAAAGCCTTCGTAATAGTGTCCCATGACAGAATGTTTCTTGATAAAACGGTTTCTGTTGTGTATGAAATTGAACGTGGCAAAACTTATAAATATGACGGCAATTATACTGATTTCGTAAGACAGAAAAAGATTGTCCGTGAACAACAGGCTAAAGATTATGAAGAGCAGCAAAAAGAGATTGCAAGACTGAATGAACTTATAGAAAGGTTCAGATATAAAGCAACTAAAGCTGCTATGGTACAGTCAAAAATCAGGCAACTTGAAAAAATGGATATCATTGAGCCTCCCGAAAGATACGATTCCAGACAATTCCGTGCAGATTTCGAGCCTGATTTAAGGTCTGCAAAAGATGTTCTGAATGTCAAAAATCTTTCCATAGGATACGATAAGGTGCTTTCAGAGGTGTCTTTTAATATAATGAGAGGTCAGCATGTTGGTATAATCGGCGGGAACGGACAAGGAAAATCAACACTTCTTAAAACAATTGTAGGTACTGTCCCCTCTCTTAACGGTACTTTTATTATTGGTAATAATGTAAGAATCGGTTATTTTGATCAGCAGATGGCTCAGTATACATCTTCTTCAACAGTTCTTGATGATTTTATGGATGAGTTTCCTTCAATAACGTCCTTTGAAGCAAGAAGTTCTCTTGGCGCTTTTTTGTTCACAGGTGAAGACGTGTTTAAAACCGTTGATATGCTTTCCGGCGGTGAAAAAGTAAGACTTGCACTTTGTAAACTGTTTAAAAGAAAACCGAATTTTCTTATTCTTGATGAACCTACCAATCATATGGATATAGTCGGAAAAGAAACACTTGAAAGTATGCTGTCCGATTTTGAAGGAACATTACTCTTTGTTTCTCATGACAGATATTTTATAAAGAAAGTGTCAGACCATCTTTTATCCTTTGAAAACGGAAAAGCGGTTTGGTATGAGTACGGATATGATGAGTATTCAGAAAAACAGACACTTGCATCTTCTTTTGTTGTTGACTCCCCTGCTCCCGCTGTCAAGCAAAAAAAGACATATACAACGCCCGCAAAAGAAAAAGCAAAGCGTGAACGAGCATTAAAGAAAGCTGAAGAACTTGTTCTTACTCTCGAATCAAAACTTGAAATGCTGAATGAGGAGCTTAAAGATGAGTCTGTCATCTGCGATTATGTAAGGCTTACCGAACTTGAAGCAGAGATTACAAAGACGGAAGATGAACTTGTCTCTGCAATGGAAAACTGGGAACTTTGTGCTCAGGAAAATGAAGATTACGAATAAAAACAAACAGCTTTTATGTGTTTTATGAGCACATAAAAGCTGTTTTAATACTATCAAATCAAAATCCCAATAATCCGAAAAGACCGTATGAAATGGCGGATATAATTACACCGGCTACAAAAACACCTGCCGCTATTGTGGGGAACGAATGTTTAACTCTTATATCCAACAAGTCAGCAACAAGAGCACCGGTCCAGGCTCCTGTTCCTGGCAAAGGAATTGCAACGAATAAAAACAAACCCCACAGTCTGTATTTTTTGACCTTATCCGCTTTTCTTAAAGATCTTGCTTCTAATTTATTTATTACCGCTTCTACTTTTTCAATTTTTTTAAACCAGTTAAATATTTTTCTGATGAAAAAAAGTATAAAAGGTATTGGTAACATATTTCCGATAAAACAGATGGCAAATGCTTTAAAAAACTCAATGTCCATAAGTTTCGCTGCTATCAATCCGCCTCTGAGTTCGAGAATGGGCAGCATTGAAACAATGAATGCAATTAACTCAGATGAGATTTTGCCACTGAGATTTTCTACAAAAAATTCTGCTAATGCTTCTGACATCTCAGCATACCTCCTTAGTATCAAGGTATTTTTTAGCATCATTAAGAATCAGTTTATCATTTTCATAATTCAATGTTTTAAGTGCATTTTCATATGAAAACCATCCGCATTCTTCAATTTCTTCTTCCTGAAGTTTATAGTCGACTTCACTTGTTTCTGCAAGAAAAATTGAAACAGATTTTTCAATTTTACCCTGAATGGTATATTCTGATTTCTTTTCAAAATCAGGCAGAACATTAATATTCAGACCGGTTTCTTCAAGAACTTCTCTTATTGCGGTTTCTTCTTTAGTTTCACCGGGTTCGACATGGCCCTTTGGAAATCCCCAGTGGGCACTTCTCTTGTTTCTTATGAGAAGATATTTAATTTCACCGTCTTCTTTCCTGAAAACAACGGCGCCGCAGGAACTTTCATAAAGACATTCAATACTGTAGCCGTTCTTTCCTTCAGCGAAATCAACTGCTTCTTTTATTTCATTTACAATGAACCTTGTGCTTTTAGGTGCAACAACCCAAACTATACCCTTACCACCGTTGCGTCTTAAAATTGCAATAACTCTTCCGTCAAAATTTCTGACAGGATGGTTAATGCCCATAATATAGGCGCACTGTACGGATTTTTTGCGATTCTTACTGCCGTCTATAACCCCATAATTGAGTTTATATTTGAAGCCGAATCTGCTGTTGTAAGAATACATCGGGGATGTTACACGTACCTTAACAAATTTTCCTAACATTCAGGTATCCCCTTTTACAAAATGCAGCCCGCTGAATTATTTAAAAGGTTAACCCTTTTTGTCGGCTGCACAGAAATAATGAATATATTATACTTTACTTTAAATGATATTTCAATAGATTTCAATTAAAAAGTATCTTTATTTTCTTATTATAATATTTAAAATTTTGCAACAATCATTTCAGGTTATTCTGTTGTCTTTTTTGTTACAGTATGTTATAATTTATATAATTAAGTTAAATCAGCAAGGTTGTTATATAATGAAAACTCTATATTTGTCTGACTTGGACGGTACACTTCTCACTTCTGCTGCGGCACTGTCAGAGCGAAGTGCTCATATATTAAATAAGCTTATTGATAAAGGTTTACTTTTTACTGTTGCAACCGCAAGAACAAGTGCAACTGTACTGGATTTGTTTTCCGGTGTAAACCTTAATCTTCCGCTTATCCTTATGAACGGCGTTGTTTTGTATGATTCGGTTAAAGACAAAAATATAATTTGTCACTGTATTGAAAAAGATGTGGCTGATGAAATAATCGATTTGTTCGCAAGGCATAAAAAGAGTCCTATGCTTTATTTTCAGCGTGACAATTACCTTGAGATAATATATAAAGATCTTGCCAATGAATACCAAAGGGAGTATATCAGCAACAGAAAAGAGCTTGATAAAAAAAGATTCCGTTATTCTGATAATCTTACTGTAAACAGTGAAGATAAACTTATATATATTGTAACTCTTGATAAACCTGATGAGATTACCGATATTTATAATTCAATAGTTTCTGCAGATAAGATAACCTGTGCTTTTTACAGTGATAATTATACTGATTGCAATTTTCTTGAGTGTATGAACAAAAAGGCATCTAAAGCAACTGCTGCCCTTGAACTCAAAAAACTTCTCGGTGTTGACAGAATAGTTGCATTCGGAGATAATCTTAATGATATCCCCTTGTTTGAAATTGCAGATGAATCTTATGCTGTATCCAATGCCTGTGAAGAACTCAAAAAAATTGCAACAGGCATAATAGGCAGCAACGATGAGGATGCTGTTGCTGAGTTTCTAATTGAACATTTTAACGAAAATCATTCAGAAGGAAAATAATATGAAACAACTTTATAAAGAATATTGCAAAACCTATACAGGTCTGAATAAAGACAACGATAATAACTTTCTATCTTATGTTGAAGATATATTAAACTCTGAGGAAGTACAGTCGCTTAAACAATATGAACAACATCTCGAAATTGACCGTTTACAGCACATTACGAGTGTAGCATACCTTGCTTATTTAATCTGCAAAAAACGCGGATATGACTATAAATCCGCCGCAAGAGCAGCGGTTATGCATGATCTGGTGTATTATGACTGGAGAAACGGAGACACGGGAAAATGGCACAAATTTCACGGTTACAGGCACCCCAATCTTGCTTGCCTTAATGCCGAGGAACTTTGTGGCGGTATTACAGAAAAAGAAGATAATATTATCCGCCGTCATATGTGGCCTCTTACTGTTGTACCGCCTAAATACAAAGAAGGTTGGGTTGTAACTTTTTCCGATAAGTTCTGTGCCACCATTGAAGTTCTTTATTCAACCAACAGTCGCTTCAAAGCAAAATTTCTTAAGGATATAGGTAAACAATGATATGGAGAATTTAATTAAATACATTCTTTTGTTTTTCTTTTACAGTTTTGCAGGATGGTGTCTTGAGTCGCTTTACTGCTCAATAGGAGAAAAGAAACTTATTAACAGAGGATTTTTAACCGGTCCCCTGTGCCCCATTTACGGTGTTGCCGCTATTGTTATAACAGTTCTTATCTATAACCCATTCAAAGAAAATCCGCTTATTGTTTTTCTTCTGGGTATAGTGTTGTGTGATATTGTTG